>NZ_CP077079.1:5815000-6107031 GCF_019139815.1 Pseudomonas asgharzadehiana | reverse complement strand
ACAGAGTTCAGGGAGTCGTTGTTCAAAAGGGCGGGCATTTTAACAGGCTGGCGAGATTCTGCTGCTCTGGATCGACGGTGTGACGTACCACTCGATCTAAATTTGCCGCTTTTGCTACTTTGCCGCAGGATGTATTAGTTTTTAAGACAATTGCTTACAGCCTGCGTATTTGATAACCCCTGTCATTGGTGATTGTCAGGTCGCACGTCATAATGCCCGCCGCCAACGAATTTTTGCAGAGTCTAGGGAGCTAGCTTGTCTACGCCTGTCGAACCCTTGCGTTTGCTGCTATTGGCCGATGCGCCTGAGTGGGCAGCTTTGTTGCGCGAGTGCCTGGCGCCGATGGGCGAAGGGGCTGTGCTGATCAGCGCACCCAACTGGGACTCGGTGAGTCGTCTGTTCGATGACGACCAAAGCGCCGTGCTATTGACCACGCCCAGCCTGCAGCCCGGGCCTGGCCGTTGCAGCCTGCCGTGTGTGTTGCTGCTGGAAGAGGAGCCGTTGGTAGCGCCGTTGGGCGTCAGTGATTGGCTGATCCATGATGGATTGGACGCCGACACTGTGCGCCGTTGCCTGCGCCATGTGCGCGAGCGTGGTGTGCTGGAAAACACCCTGCAGCGCCTGGCCGAGCAAGACCCCCTCACCGGTATCGCCAACCGCCAGGGTTTCCAGACCCTGCTGGCCGCGCGGCTGGCCGAGAACGAAGGTCGCGGCCTGGCCCTCGGTCACCTGGACCTCGACAATTTCCGTCACGCCAACGACGCCCTCGGCCACCAGGCCGGCGACCGGTTGATCCTGCAGGTGGTCTCGCGGCTCAAGAACCAGCTTGAGGTCGGCGACCAACTGGCCCGCCTGGGCAGCGATGAATTTGCGCTGTTGATCGACACCCGCCGTGCGCCCCAGCGCGCCGAATGGATGGCCGAGCGCATTACCGAAGCGATGGCCGAACCTTACTGGGTAGATGGCGAAAGCCTGCTGATCGGTTGCAGCCTGGGCGTGGCGCATGCCCGTGCGCGCGCCGGCGCCGACCCGCTGATGTGGCACGCCCATATCGCCATGCAGCAAGCCAAAAGCACTCAGGGCTGCACCTTTCATATCTTCAACGAACGCATCAACCGCAATGCGCGCAGCCTGGCCGACCTGGAAAGTGAACTGCGCCGTGCCCTGCGTCGCGATGAGTTGGAGTTGCATTACCAGCCACGCCTGGATCTGGACGATGGGCATATCGTCGGCCTTGAGGCCCTGGTGCGCTGGCGCCACGGCGAACGCGGCCTGTTGCCCCCCAGCGAATTCGTGCCCCTGGCCGAACAGAGCGGCCTGATCGTACCGCTGGGCTACTGGGTGATCTCCCGGGCCCTGCGCGACATGCAAGACCTGCGCGAGCGCGGCCTGCCGCCGCTGCACATGGCGGTCAACCTGTCGTTCCGCCAGTTCCAGGACAGCCAGTTGCTCTCCACGCTCAGCCGGCTGATCAGCGAGCGCGGCGTGGAGGCGCAGTGGTTGGAGTTCGAGCTGACCGAAACCGCCGTGATGCGCCGCAGTGACCTGGTCAAGCAGACCATGGATGCCCTCGGTCGCCTGGGTGTGCGGTTTTCCCTGGATGACTTCGGCACCGGTTTCTCATCGTTCGTGCACCTCAATAGCTTGCCGATCGCCTTGTTGAAGATCGACAAGAGCTTTGTCGGCGGCATGGAAGAGCGCGAAGAGAACCGCAAGCTGGTACACGCGATGATCAACCTGGCACACAATCTCAACCTGGAAGTGGTGGCCGAAGGCGTGGAAACCCCGGAGCAACTCGCGTTGCTGAGGCTGTTTGGCTGCGACCAGGCCCAGGGTTACCTGATCAGCAAACCGTTGCCGCTGCCGGAGTTGGTGGAGTACTTGAAGTTCGACAAGGGCCAGCAGGCGTTACTGGGTTGAGCTGTAAACCCAACCCAAGTGCCCGCGCTAGTCAGGTTGCATGGCTGGGAATTTCGCGTGTACTTGCGGTTCCTGGCGAATCATTCGCTTCATCTTCGCTTCAAACGCCCAAGTCAGGCTGACCGCTGCACACGCCAGGCCCAACGCCAAACCCCACCACACACCGGTCGGCCCCCAGCCCAGGGTGAAGGCCATCAGCCAGGCCGAAGGCGCGCCGATCAGCCAGTAGCATCCCAAGCCCACCAGAAAGGTGGTCTTGGCATCCTTGAGCCCTCGGATGCAGCCCATGGCGATGGTCTGCACGCCATCGAACAGCTCGAACCAGGCCGCGACGGCCAACAGGCTGACTGCCAGCACGATCACGTCGTGGAACGCCGGGTCGTCATGGTCGAGGAAGAGCCCGATCAAAGGGTCGGAAAACAGCCACAGCACGGCGGCAAATCCCAACATCACCGCCGCGCCAAAACTGATCCCCACTCGCCCCGCCATGCGCGCTTGCAGCAATTGCCCGGCCCCATAGTGCTGGCCGATGCGCATGGTCACCGCGTAGGACATGCCGGCCGGAACCATGAACGCCACCGAGACAATTTGCAGGGCGATCTGATGCGCCGCCAACTGCGTACTGCCCATGGTACCCATGCACAGCGCGGCAAAGGCGAACAACCCGACCTCCACCGCGTAGGTGCCGCCAATCGGCAGGCCCAGGCGCCACAATTCGCGCAGATAGTGGGTGTTGAGGCGCAGCAGGCCGTTGCTCAGCGGGTAGGCAGCGTAGGCGCGGTTGCTGCGGATGTACCACATCAGCGCCAGCGCCATGCCATTGGCGACGATGGCGGTGACCAGGCCGATGCCCATCAAGCCGAGTTTCGGCAGGCCGAACATGCCTTCGATCAGCGCGTGATTGAGCAGGTAGTTGAGCACCGTGCCGCCGAGGCTGATCACCATCACCGGGGTGGCCTTGCCGATGGCACTGGTGAAGCCGCGCAAAGCCATGAAGCTCAGGTAGCCGGGCAAGGCGAACGGCAGCACCGTGAGGAACTGTCCCGCCGACTGCACGTTGGTTTCGGTCTGGCCGAACATCAGCAGCACCGGTTTGAGGTTCCATAGCAGCAAGGCCGCCGCCAGGGCCATCAGCCAGGCAAGCCAGAGCCCGGCCTGGGTCAGGCGGGTGGCGCCTTCGATATCGCCGGCGCCGTGACGGATAGCGACCAGCGTCCCCACGGCGGCAATCACGCCGATGCAGAAGATCGACACGAACGAATAACTCGCCGCGCCCAGGCCGCCGCCAGCCAGGGCTTCCGGGCTCAGGCGCGCCATCATCAAGGTGTCTGTCAGCACCATCAACATGTGCGCCAACTGCGAGGCAATCAGCGGCCCTGACAGCCGCAGAATGGCCCAGAGTTCGGTACGTGCCGGATGCTGCATGATCATCACGCTCAACAAATCAGAGGGTTGGGAGAGGGTTGATTTTCGGCGCTCTGCGCCCAATGCACAAAGGGATAAAAGCGATCGTTCGCATGATTAAAACTCATGCCTGATTGATTCTGGTAGGGTTCGGGCATTGCGCTGTCGGAGCTTTCAACATGTCTCGTCGTCTTCCTCCTCTGTATGCCTTGCGCGCATTTGAAGCGGCCTCCCGGCACCATTCCTTTACTCGCGCCGCTGAAGAGCTGTCGATCACCCAGAGTGCGGTGAGCCGGCATATCCGCACCCTGGAAGAACATTTCGCCTGCCGCCTGTTTCAGCGCAGCGGCCGCAATTTGCAGCTCACCGAAGCCGCGCGCCTGCTGTTGCCCGGCGTGCGCGAAGGGTTTGCCGCACTGGAACGGGCCTGCCACACCCTGAACGCCGAAGACGACATTTTGCGCATGAAGGCGCCGTCGACCCTGACCATGCGTTGGTTGTTGGCGCGGCTCAGTCGCTTCCGGGCGTTGCAGCCGGGCAATGAGGTGCAACTGACCAGCGCCTGGATGAGCGTGGATGAGGTGGATTTCAACCAGGAGCCTTTCGATTGCGCGGTGCTCTTGAGCAACGGGCATTTTCCAGCGGATTGGGAGGCCTGCTATCTGTTCCCCGAGCTGTTGATTCCGGTTGGCGCGCCGAACTTGTTGAGCGACGGGCCTTGGGATATAAACCGCCTGGCCGGCGCCGAGTTGCTGCACCCCACGCCAGACCGTCGCGACTGGCGCAGTTGGCTGGAGCGCATGGGGTTGTCGTCCCAGGTTTCGCTCAAGGGCGGGCAGGTGTTCGATACGCTTGAGCTGGGCATGATCGCCGCCGCCCGTGGTTACGGCGTGTCCATGGGCGACCTGCTGATGGTGGCCGAAGACGTGGCCCAGGGGCGTTTGAGCCTGCCGTGGCCGACCGCGGTGGCCAGTGGGGAAAATTACTACCTGGTGTGGCCGAGAACCCGTCCCGGTGGTGAACGCTTGCGGCGCCTGGCGGATTTCCTTCAGGGCGAAGTGCAAGCCATGGTCCTGCCGGCGGTCGAGCGCCTCGATTGAGGGGGTTGCAGGCCTGGCGCGCAACCGTTTGCGTGATACCCCTGCGACTCGCTCAAGTATTGCCGAGCGCCGCCGAAGTAGGTGTGTTGGCACCATCGTCCTCCAACGTTTCCCACCAGATAATTTGCCGAGCAGCGCTATGAGATCAGGATGATCCTGGCCTCGGCCAGGAGCAGTCATGTCTCAACCTCGCGCCCGGATCGCCTCCCAGTTAGGCCTCGCATTAGCCTTGATTCTGGCTGTCGTCATCAGCGGCAGTACCGTTTTCGCCCTGCGGTCCCTCGATGCCGCCAACCTCGATACCCGCGAGGAGCACCTGGCCAGCGAAGCGCGTTTGCTCGCCGACCAGCTCAATACCTTCCACAGTACGTTGCGCGAAAGCACCCAGCGCCTGACGGGGTTGTTTGAGAAGCGCTTCAGCGCCGGGCTGTCGGTGCAGGCCGATCACCCGGTCACCGTGGCCGGGGTGCAGACGCCGAGCCTGTTGCTGGGCAGCGAAGTGCTCAACAACAACTTCACCGAAGTAGACGAGTTCAAGCAAATGTCCGGCGGCGTGGCCACGGTGTTCGTGCGCAGCGGCGACGACTTTATCCGCGTCAGCACGTCCCTGACCAAGCAGGACGGCAGCCGCGCGATCGGCACCGTGCTTGATCGCCAAGGCCCGGCTTACCAACGTGTTCTCGGTGGCCAGGCCTATATCGGGCGAGCAGTGTTGTTCGATCGGTCCTATATGACCCAGTACAGCCCTGTACGCGACGCCGGCGGCAAAGTGATTGCCGTGCTGTTCATCGGGTTTGACTACACCGACGCTCAGGCCGCGCAGTTCGAAAACCTCAAGCGCTTCCGCATCGGCCAGACCGGCTCCCTGGCGTTGCTCGACGAGCAGAAGCGCTGGCTGGTACCGCCGGCGGGTGTACAGGCGTTGGATCAGGCGGTGCCGGTGATGTTGGATCTGGCCAAGACCCCTGGCAAAGGCCGCTTCTGGAGCGACAAGAACGAAGATTTCTACAGTGTTTCGGTACCCTTCGACGGTGGCCCTTGGGCCGTGGTTGCGAGCATGCCGAAAGCTGAAATCCGCGCGGTTACCTGGGCGGTCGGGATTCGCCTGGTGATCGGCAGCGTGCTGGCGATGCTGCTGGCGGTGGGTGCCACGGTGTGGCTGCTGCGCAGCAAGCTGCAGCCGCTGAGCGACCTGGTGCGCCAGGCCGAAGCCTTGGGCGCGGGTGATTTGAGTGCACGCCTGAACGTGTCCAGCCATGACGAAATTGGCCAACTGGCGCGCAGTTTCAACCAAATGGGTGAAGCGCTGTCGACCATGGTTTCCCATATCCGCAAGGCGGCCGAAGAGGTCAATAGCCGTGCCCAGGCGCTGTCCGGTTTGTCTGGCGGTGCTTATGACGGCATGGAACAGCAGTCCGGCGAGATCACCAGCATGGCCGGCGCGGTTGAGGAGTTCAGCGCCACGTCGCTGAATATCGCCGACAATATGGGCGCCACCGAGCGCCTGGCCCAGGAAAACGCGCAACAAACCCGTATCGGTCGCAACTCGATGCAAGAGGCGTCGTCGTCCCTGGAACACATCGCCACCGCCCTGAACAGCACCGCGTCCGTGATCAACACCTTGGGCCAACGCTCCCAGGAGATCGGCGGAATCGTCGGCGTGATCACCTCCATCGCCGAGCAGACCAACCTGCTGGCGCTCAACGCCGCCATCGAAGCCGCACGGGCCGGTGAACAGGGTCGCGGTTTTGCCGTGGTAGCCGACGAGGTGCGCAACCTGGCGTCGCGTACCCGCGAAGCCACGGATGAAATTTCCGGGATGATCCAGAGCATCCAGAAGGAAACCGGCAATGCCATCAGCACCATGGAGCACGGCAATGCGCTGATGCAGGAAGGCCTGTCGCGCAACGCCGACGTGGCCTCGGCCCTGGCACGTATCGACGAGCAAAGCCGCTCGGCCGGTCAGCAGTTCGCAGCGATTACCACCGCGACCCAGGAGCAAAGCAGCACCGCGACCTTGCTCAGCAGCAACTTGCAGAGCATCGCGCTGGCCAATAGCGAGCAGCGTGAAGTGGTGTCGAATTTGGCGATTACCGCTAAGGAGTTGGAAACGTTGGCGGCGGGCCTGCGCCATGAAGTGGATCGGTTCCGCTGAGATTACGCTGTGCAAAATGTGCGAGGGGGCCTACGCCAGACTCAAGTGATTGCTGGGGGTCGGTATTGCAAGGCCTCCTTGAGATGATCGCGGGTGATCGCCTGCACCTGATCCAAGTCCGCCAGAGTGCGTGCCACCTTGAGTAGCCGATGTGCTGCGCGCAGCGACAACGTCAGCCGCTCGCAGGCACCCTCCAGCCAGCTTTCATCGGCTTTCAGTAATTGGCAGTGCTCGCGCAGGCTCGGTAGATCAAGGAAGGCATTGGCGCAGCCCTGGCGCCGTTGCTGACGGTCCCTGGCTTCGGCCACGTGGGCCGAGGCTGTAGCCGTCGTGTCACCGGCCTGCCGGGTTGGATTCAACGCGGTTGTTTCACGTGCCACGGTAAGGTGCAGGTCGATTCGATCCAACAGCGGCCCGGAGAGCTTGTTTCGATACCGCTGGATTTGCTCCGGCGTGCAGCGACAGCGCCCACTGGGTTCGCCCATATAGCCGCAAGGGCAGGGGTTCATGGCCGCCACCAGTTGGAAGCGCGCCGGGAAACTCACTCGGTCGCGAGCGCGGGAAATCACGATATGTCCCGACTCCAGTGGCTCGCGCAGCACCTCCAGTACTTTGCGATCGAACTCTGGCAATTCATCCAGGAACAACACCCCGTGATGCGCCAGGGTAATTTCCCCTGGCTGCGGTTTCGAGCCGCCACCCACCAGCGCCGGGCCTGAAGCGGAATGGTGCGGCTGGCGAAACGGCCGGTGTGGCCAGTGGCTCAGCGGCGCGAGGCTGACCACCGATTGGATCGCCGCCACTTCCAGAGCCTCCTGTTCGCTCAGTGGCGGTAGCAAACCGGGCAGGCGGCTGGCGAGCAAGGTCTTGCCGGTGCCCGGTGGCCCGCTGAACAGCAGGTTATGCGCACCCGCCGCTGCGATCAGCAATGCACGCTTGGCGGCGAGCTGGCCCTGCACTTCGCTCAAGTCTGGGTAGGGCTTGTTCAGGTACAGCAAGCCATCGGATTTGTAGGGCTCAATCGGCACCTGCCCATTCAAGTGCGCTACCACCTGCAGGAGGTGATCCACCGCTATCACCTTCAACCCGCAAGCCAGGCAGGCCTCCTCGGCATTCGCCCGCGGCACTATCACGGTGCGCCCGGCCTTGCGCGCCGCCAATGCGGCTGGCAACACACCTTTGACCGCGCGCACTTCACCGGACAGCGCCAATTCGCCCAGGCATTCGACCTCATCGAGCATCAACGCCGGTACCTGCACGCTGGCCGCCAGAATCCCCAAGGCGATGGCCAAATCAAAGCGCCCGCCGTCCTTGGGCAGGTCGGCGGGCGCGAGGTTGAGGGTGATGCGGCGCGAGGGATATTGCAGGGCACTGTTGAGGATGGCGCTGCGCACGCGGTCCTTGCTTTCCTTGACGGCGGTTTCGGGCAGGCCCACCAGGGTCAGGGAAGGCAAGCCATTGGCCATGTGCACTTCTACGGTGACGGCGGGGGCTTCGACGCCGACCTGGGCGCGGCTGTGGACAATGGCGAGGGACATGCTCGTTCCTTGAAATGGGGGGCCGCTTCCTGCGGTTTTTCAAGGGTAGACGAGGTGGGGAAGAGCGAAGCGCGGAGGTTTTACAGAACGTATCCAGAGAAAAAGGTGACGCGCGTGTGGAGGGAGCCAGCCCCCTTCCACACGGGCTGCGTTTATTCAGCGGGTGGTGTTAACCGCGCTTCCAACTCCGCGACTTTCGCTTCCAGGCTCTCCAGCCGCGCACGCGTGCGGGCCAGCACCACCATTTGGCTATCAAACTCTTCTCGGCTTACCAGGTCGAGCTTGCTGAAGCCACTTTGCAGCAAGGCCTTGAACTGGCTTTCGATTTCATTGCGGGGCAGCGGGGTTTCGCCGCTGAACAGGCGAGAGGCATGGCCGCTCAGGGCGTCGAGGAGGTCTTTGGGCGCGAGCATGGGAAATATTCCGGAAAACTGTTGGCGGGCAGTGTATCACGCAGCGTCTATAGTCTTTTTCACGGCCTGCGGCGCACGCTTTTCGCGCATCGCGCCGGACGGCGGCGCACTGTTTTCGTGCGCATTGCGGCCGCCAGACAGCCCTGCGGGTGGGCTTAAGTGGGCAATGGACTGATTTCAGTGGTTTTTACGGAGCTGGCAAGGTTTCTGCTTAGACGATCATGACCCATGCACTGATGCAGTCGCTGTGACGAATGCAGTGCGCCGACGGATCAGGGGTACAGGTTTCGTCACCAGTGGTTAGCTGGCGTCGCAATGGCAACTGCCCTTGCGACGATGCGTTACAAAGCCAGGCACTGCGCTTAGACTTGAGACGGGTTTGTTTTCCTGGGGCAAGTCCACCAATTCGGGAGAGAGTTTTCATGAAGCTAGTCACTGCCATCATCAAGCCGTTCAAGTTGGACGATGTACGCGAGTCACTGTCCGAGATCGGCGTGCAGGGCATTACCGTTACTGAGGTCAAGGGCTTCGGTCGGCAGAAGGGTCACACCGAGCTGTATCGCGGCGCGGAATACGTAGTCGATTTCCTGCCGAAGGTGAAGATCGATGTCGCTATTGACGACAAGGATCTTGACCGGGTTATCGAGGCGATAACCAAGGCCGCCAACACCGGCAAGATCGGTGACGGCAAGATCTTCGTGGTCAATCTGGAACAGGCGATTCGCATCCGTACCGGCGAAACCGATACCGACGCAATCTAAGCCGCCAAACCCCAACGCCCCAGGAGAAAACAATATGACTCTGCGTAAATTCGCAGGGCTCGGAGCCCTGTTGTCCATCGTAATGCCAAGCCTGGCCATGGCGGCAGACGAAGTGGCTGCTCCAGTCCTCAACTCCGGCGACACCGCCTGGATGCTGACCGCCACCGCACTGGTGCTGTTCATGACCATCCCGGGCCTGGCGCTGTTTTACGGCGGCATGGTCCGCTCCAAGAATATTCTGTCGGTGATGATGCAGTGCTTCGCCATCACTGGCCTGATCAGCATCCTGTGGGTCATCTACGGTTACAGCATCGCGTTCGATACCACCGGTATGGAGCAGGGCGTAGTCAACTTCAATTCCTTCTTCGGCGGCATGGGCAAGGCGTTCCTGGCGGGTGTCACTCCGGCCAGCATCACCGGGCCTGCGGCGCTGTTCCCGGAAGCGGTGTTCATCACTTTCCAGATGACCTTCGCCATCATCACCCCGGCGCTGATCGTCGGTGCGTTCGCTGAGCGTATGAAGTTTTCCGCAATGCTGATTTTCATGGGCATCTGGTTCACGCTGGTCTATGCGCCGATCGCGCACATGGTCTGGAGCGGCAACGGTGGCCTGATGTGGGACTGGGGCGTGCTGGACTTCGCCGGCGGCACCGTGGTGCACATCAACGCCGGTGTGGCCGGCCTGGTAGCTTGCCTGGTACTCGGCAAGCGCAAGGGCTTCCCGACCACACCGATGGCCCCGCACAACCTCGGTTACACCCTGATCGGTGCGGCCATGCTGTGGATCGGCTGGTTCGGCTTCAACGCCGGCTCGGCTGTGGCGGCCAACGGCACTGCGGGCATGGCGATGCTGGTGACTCAGATTGCAACTGCCGCTGCGGCGCTGGGCTGGATGTTCGCCGAGTGGATCACTCACGGTAAGCCAAGCGCACTGGGCATCGCCTCGGGTGTGGTGGCTGGCCTGGTCGCGATCACGCCGGCCGCCGGCACCGTGGGCCCGATGGGCGCACTGATCATCGGCCTGGCGGCGGGTGTGGTGTGCTTCTTCTGTGCCACTACTCTCAAGCGCAAGCTGGGCTACGACGATTCCCTGGATGCCTTCGGCGTACACGGCATTGGCGGTATTCTCGGCGCGATCCTTACCGGTGTATTCGCAGCCCCTTCTCTGGGCGGTTTCGGCACCGTGACTGATATCGCGGCTCAAGTCTGGATCCAGTGCAAAGGCGTCGGTTTCACCGTGATCTACACGGCCATCGTCACCTACATCATCCTGAAGGTGCTGGACATGGTCATGGGCCTGCGTGTCAGCGAAGAGGAGGAGGCTGTTGGCCTCGACCTGGCGCAACACAACGAACGCGGCTACAACTTGTAAGTACGCGAAAAAAAGATGCCCGGCTTGCCGGGCATTTTTTTGTCTGGCGTTTGTCAGTCATAACAAGCTGTGCCGGTTTTACGTCGAGTTTGTGATAGGACGCACACGGCACTTTTTAGCGTGCGAATGTCTTACAGGCATGTAGGCGTATTCGGCACTTTGTTTTTTCCCAGAGCGCGCTAGAATGCGCGCCGATGGGCGGAGAACTGTATGTGGCAACAGACCCTGATAACCCTGCGGGCCAAGCCTCGGGGCTTTCACCTGGTAACCGATGAGTTGCTTGCCGGCCTGCCTGAGTTGAAGGCGTGTCGTGTGGGCCTGTTGCACCTGTGGTTGCAGCACACTTCGGCCTCGTTGAGTGTCAACGAGAATGCCGACCCGGCGGTTCGCCGTGACTTTGAGCGTTTTTTCAACTCGCTGGTGCCGCAAGGCCGGGCAGGTTTCGAGCACAACGACGAAGGTCCGGATGATCTGCCGGCGCATTTCAAGGCCAGTCTCCTGGGCTGCCAGCTGAGTTTGCCGGTGAAGGCCGGCCGCTTGGCGATGGGGACCTGGCAAGGTGTTTATCTGGGCGAGCACCGTGATCATGGCGGTGCTCGTAAAGTCCTCGCCACCTTGCACGGTGATGAGGCATAGGCCACTGGTTATCCGGTGGACGTTGATTTTTTTCCGGCAGCCTCGACAGAGGATGAAGCTGGGCTATAACTAATCTGCTTTTCGCAAGTCATGAGGTAGAACATGAGCGACGATGATCTGGAAAACGACGACCTTGAAGTAGGTGAGGACGACGAGGCTGAAGACGGTCTTGATGCGGCAGCAGTTGACGACGTTGCTGAGGACGCCGATGAAAGTGGTGGCGACGACGCCGCGCCCAAGGCCAAAGGCAAAGCCAAGGCTGCTGTTTCGGTAGATGAACTGCCGAGCGTTGAGGCCAAGAACAAAGAGCGCGATGCCCTGGCCCGCGCGATGGAAGAGTTTCTTGCCAAAGGCGGCAAAGTGGTCGAAGTCGAGCCCAATGTGGTTGCCGACCCGCCCAAGAAGCCGGATAACAAGTACGGCAGCCGACCTATCTAAGCTCTGCCACCTGCTTGTCAGAAAACGCCCGCCGTCGCTGCGGGCTTTTTCATGGCTGATGATTTATCCGGGCCTTGTGGTGTTCTAACTGTGGGAGGGGGCTTGCTCCCGATAGCGGCAGGTCAGTCGACTCCTCCATCGACTGTCACTCTCCTATCGGGAGCAAGCCCCCTCCCACATTTTGATCGACAGTGTTACTGCCAACTCTGCAGCAACGCAGGCAACTCCGTCAGGCTACGAATTTCTGCATCCGGGCGCTTTGATGCTTCCCACACTTTGCCCGTCGGGTTAAACCACACCGCCCGCAACCCGGCCAGCTGTGCCCCGGCGATGTCATCCCCAGGGTGATCGCCTACATGCACTGCCGCACCGGCGTCCACGCCACCGCGCTGCAACGCCTCTTCAAACAAGCGCGCATCCGGCTTGGCGATGCCGATATCTTCGGCACGTAGCGCGAAGTGAAAATAGTCCGCCAGGCCCACGCGCTGCACATCCGCATTGCCGTTGGTGATCACCCCCAGCAAAAAGTGCTGGCGCAGGGCTTTCAACATGGGCTCGGCTTCAGGGAATACGGTGAGTTGATGGCGCGCATCAATGAACGCCTCAAAGCACACATCCGCCATTTCCCTGGCCTCAGGCTGTGGATAACCCGCCTCTTCAAACGCGTGGATCAGTACGCGGTGGCGCAGGAGGCTGATGCGGTGTTTCAGCTCGGGGTGACGCTGCAGCACCTGCTGGCGCAGGCTGGCGAAATGTTCCAGCGGCAGGTCGCCCACCTTGGTGGCGTTAATCGCCAGCCATTCGCGCATCGACGCTTCGGCGCTGATGATGACCGGTACGTTGTCCCAGAGCGTGTCGTCCAGGTCGAAGGTGATCAGCTTGATACTCATGAGTCGCCGCCCTTGATGCGTTTGGCCCGTGGATGGGCGCTGTCATACACCGTTGCCAGGTGTTGGAAGTCCAGATGGGTGTAGATCTGGGTGGTCTTGATATCGGAGTGGCCGAGCAGTTCCTGCACGGCGCGCAGGTCCTGGGACGACTCCAGCATGTGGCTGGCAAAAGAATGCCGCAGCATATGCGGGTGCAGGTTCTGGCCCAGTTCGCGTTCGCCGGCGGCCTTGACCCGCACCTGGATCGCACGAGGCCCCAGGCGCCGGCCTTGCTGGCTGATAAACACCGCATCGTCCTTGGGGTTGGCCAGCGCTCGCAGCGGCAACCACAGTTGCAACGCTTCGCGGGCCTTCCTGCCCACCGGCAGCACGCGGGTTTTGCTGCCCTTGCCCAGCACTTGCACCAGGCCGTCCGCCAGGTCCAGTTGGTCGATGTTCAGGCCGGTAAGCTCCGACAGGCGCAGGCCCGAGGAATAGAACAGCTCAAGGATCGCCTGGTCGCGGTGGGCGAGGAAGTCATCCTCCACGGCGCCATCGAGCAATTGCAGGGTGCGGTCGGTGTCCAGGGTCTTGGGCAGGCGTCGCTCGCCCTTGGGCGGAGACAGGCCGTTGGCCGGGTCGTGGTCGCACAGGCCTTCGCGGTTGAGGTAGTGATAAAGCCCACGTACTGCCGACAGCAGGCGCGACAGACTACGGGAAGACTGACCTTGCTGATGCAGGCGCGCGATCAGGCTGCGCAGGCTTTGGATATCCAGGGCTTTCCAACTGGTGACCTGTTGTTTTTCGCAGTACGCCAGAACCTTGTTCAAGTCCCGGCGGTAAGCTTCCAGCGTATGGGGCGACACTTGGCGCTCATTGCGCAGATGCGCGCAGTAAGCGTCCAGTTGTCGTTCCATGGTTAGCGCACCGCGCGCAGGGCGGTGGTGAAGCGTGGCAGGACGCGGCCCAGCACTTCGGCTATGTAAGTCAGAAACAGTGTGCCCACCGAGCTTTTGTAGTGCGCAGGATCGCGGCTGGCGATGGCCAGTACGCCATGCAAGCCTTGATGGCTGAGGGCGACCACGGCGGTGGAGCCGATCTGCTTGCGCTGTTCGGCGCCAAACAGGAAGTCCAGCTCATGCTCGCGCAGGGTGCCGCTGATAGTCTTGCCCTCGGACAACAGCCCGCCAATCGCGGTTTGCGCTTCGCTGCCGCTGACCCAGCGACCCACCGGCATCGGGTTGTCGCTGAACAGGATCAGGCTGACAAACGGCACCTGGAAGTCCTGGCGCAGGCTGTCTTCCACGGCAATCACGGTTTCTTCCAGGCTGGTGGCATCCATCAGGCCAAGAATCAGTCGACGGGTCTTTTCGAACAGGCGGTCGTTGTCGCGGGCTACTTCCATCAGGTGCGAGAGCTTGTGGCGCATTTCAATGTTGCGCTCGCGCAGGATTTTCATCTGCCGCTCCACCAGCGACACGGTATCGCCGCGCTGGTGGGGTATGCGCAGCGCCGGCAGCAGTTCTTCGTGTTCGACGAAGAAGTCCGGGTTAGCCTCAAGGTACGCCGCGACAGCAGCGGCCTCCAGACTTTCGCTTGGGGTAGCTTGGGCGGGTACTTGAGGCTTATCGGTCATTAGCTTGGCTCACTCATAAACGGACCTGTCCTTCGTATACACGCGAGGCCGGCCCGGTCATCAGCACCGGGTGGCCAGGGCCTGCCCATTCGATGGACAAGCGTCCACCGGGCAGGTCGATCAGCAGCGGCGAATCCATCCATCCCTGGCTGATCGCGGCCACGGCAGCGGCGCAAGCACCGGTGCCGCAGGCCTGGGTTTCGCCGGCACCGCGTTCCCATACGCGCAATTGCGCGCGGGAACGGTCGATCACCTGCAGGAAGCCCACATTGACCCGTGCCGGAAAGCGCGGGTGGTGTTCGATCTTCGGGCCCAGTTCATGCACGGGAGCATTGTTGATGTCGTGGACCCGCAGCACGGCGTGGGGGTTGCCCATGGACACGGCGGCGATGTCCAGCGATTGGCCATCCACGTCCAGTGCATAACTGACGGCCTGCTCACTGGCCTGGAACGGAATATCCGCCGGCACCAGGCGCGGCTCGCCCATGTTGACGCTGATCTGGCCGTCGTTGCGGATGTCCAGTTCGATCACGCCGCTCTTGGTCTCGACGCGGATCTGGCGCTTGGCGGTCAGGCGCTTGTCCAGCACAAAGCGCGCGAAGCAGCGGGCACCGTTGCCGCACTGTTCCACTTCGGAGCCGTCGGAGTTGAAGATCCGGTAACGGAAATCCACCTCCGGGTTGCTCGGTGCCTCGACGATCAGCAACTGGTCAAAACCAATCCCGGTATGCCGGTCGCCCCACTGTTTGGCGTGTTTGGGCAGGATGTGCGCGTGCTGGCTGACCAGGTCGAGAACCATGAAATCATTACCCAGCCCGTGCATCTTGGTAAAACGCAGCAGCATGGCTTACTCCGGCAGCAGGCTTTCGCCAGCATACAACTCGGCTACCGTCTCGCGGCGACGCACTTCAAACGCTTGATCACCGTCCACCAGCACCTCGGCGGCACGCCCGCGAGTGTTGTAGTTGGAGCTCATGACAAACCCATAGGCACCGGCCGAATGCACGGCCAGCAGGTCGCCTTCTTCGAGGGCCAACTGACGATCCTTGGCCAGGAAGTCGCCGGTTTCGCAGATCGGGCCGACAATGTCATACGCGCGCGCTTCGCTGTTGCGAGGCGCAACGGCCGTGACGTTCATCCAGGCCTGGTACAGCGCCGGACGGATCAGGTCGTTCATCGCCGCATCGACGATGGCGAAATCCTTGTGTTCGGTGTGCTTGAGATACTCGACCTGAGTCAGCAATACACCGGCGTTGGCGACGATATAGCGGCCCGGCTCGAACATCAGCGTGAGGTCGCGGCCTTCGATGCGCTCGCGTACGGCAGCGATGTAGTCGGCAATCAGCGGCGGCTGTTCGTCGCGATAACGTACGCCCACACCGCCACCGAGATCGATGTGGTGCAGATAGATGCCACATTCGCCGAGGCGTTCGATCAGCGCCAGCAGGCGGTCGAGGGCATCGATGAACGGCGGCAGGGTGGTCAGTTGCGAGCCGATATGGCAGTCGACGCCCAGCACTTCCAGGTTCGGCAACTGCGCGGCGCGGATGTATACGTCCTCCGCGTCGGCAATGGCGATGCCGAATTTGTTCTCTTTAAGACCGGTGGAGATGTACGGGTGGGTGCCGGCATCGACATCCGGGTTGACGCGCAGGGAGATCGGTGCGCGGACGCCCATCTCGGCGGCCACGACTTGCAGGCGCTCCAGCTCGTCGGTGGACTCCACGTTGAAGCAATGCACGCCGACTTCCAGGGCGCGGCGCATGTCTTCGCGGCTTTTGCCGACGCCGGAAAATACGATTTTGTCAGCCTGGCCGCCGGCGGCCAGTACACGTTCCAGCTCGCCACGGGACACGATGTCGAAACCGGCGCCCAGGCGCGCCAGGACATTGAGTATGCCGAGGTTGGAGTTGGCCTTGACCGCGTAGCACACCAGGTGAGGTACGCCGTTCAGCGCGTCGGAGAACGAGCGATATTGCGCTTCGATATGCGCACGGGAGTACACATAGGTCGGCGTGCCAAAACGTTCGGCAATCGCGGACAACGCCACGCCTTCCGCGAACAGCTCGCCGTCCCGGTAGTTAAAAGCGTCCATGGAGTTCCCTTATTCGAAGGTGTCGTGCTTATGCGCTTTGGATGGCTTTTGCGACGATTGCGCCTGTTCATTCGGGTCTTTGCTGTCATCGGGCAGGTACAGCGGGCCTTTTTGACCACAGGCACTAACGAGGCAAGCGACCGCGACGAGCGCAGCAAGGGAAGAGATCAGGCGCTTCATGGCGAAATCCTTGAATATGCATTAATTGCGCCCGAGTATACCGACCACCCGCCAGCTTGCCTATGCGCTGGAATACCCGTCCGGCGGGGGTTTGCCGACACGACTGAGAAGCGGACTACGCTGGTTGGGGATATTTCACGCCGTCAATCGCGTTGAAATCGGTATCCTTTGCAATCGGCGAAGCTCGCCCGTATCGTGCGGCGCTTGAGCAAAACCAGACACTTTTGAGGTTGCCACAATGAGTTTGACCGAAGCCCGTTTTCACGACCTGGTGGATGCCACCCAGGAGAAGCTGGAAGATATTTTCGATGACAGCGACCTGGATGTGGACCTGGAAAACTCGGCCGGCGTGCTGACCGTCAAATTCGAAAGCGGCCAGCAATTGATCTTCAGTCGCCAGGAGCCTCTGCGTCAGCTATGGCTGGCGGCGCGCTCAGGCGGCGTTCACTTCGACTACGACGAAGAAAGCGGCAAATGGCAGTGCGACAAGAGTGAAGAGTTGCTGGGTGAGATGCTCACGCGACTGGTGCAGGAATACACCGGCGTCGAGCTGGATTTCGACGAGATCTGATGGTGAGTGAGCCTGCAACCGTACGCCCGCCCAAGCCGCTGTTCAGCAATGTCAGCCCGGCGGTGCCGTCACCTTGTATCAGTTTGTGTCGGCTGGATGAGCAAAAAGTCTGCCTCGGCTGCTTCCGGCATGTGGAAGACATCCGCGAATGGCGCTCCGCCGACGATGCCCGGCGCCGAGTGATCTGCGCGCAGGCCGCGCAGCGCAAGGCAAACGCCTGAGGCTGTCTTGTTTATTTGTGACGCTGTGGTAGTGTCCGGGTACGCCTCAACTCATCGAGGCCCGTGAGAACCCCGCCTTTTCCTGGCGGGGTTTTGCTTTTTTGTGCAGAAAAAAGGAGTCTGCCTGAATCATGACCACCGCACCGTCCATCATCCTCACCCGCCTTGACGTGCAGCGTCTGGAGCAATTGATCGACCGCTTGGGCGACGAATTCCCCGGCGTCGAAGCGTTGCAAGCCGAACTCGACCGCGCCGAAGAGGTGGTGGGTCACGATGAAGTGCCTGCGGGTGTCGTGACCATGAACTCCAGTGTGCATTGCCGGGAACAAGGCAGCGGCAAGGATTACCACCTGACCTTGGTCTACCCCAAGCACGCGAATGCCGACGAAGGCAAGATTTCGATCATGGCGCCAGTCGGCAGCGCCTTGCTCGGCCTGCAAGTGGGGCAGCACATCGATTGGCCGGCACCCGGCGGCAAGACCCTCAAGCTTGAATTGCTCAGCGTCGAAGGCCAGCCCAAAGACGGCGGCGCGTTTCCTCTGTGAAGGCGTCGCGCTAGATCTGGCTTAACGCCTCGTTGAGCGACAGTTCCAACTCGGCTTTATAGCGCAGGTACAGGTTGCTCGGGCTTTGCACGTCACCGAGCAGGCCCGACAGGTCGAGGTCGGTGATATAGCAGCGGTAGCGCTCGGTCTCCCGGCGCTGCCCGATGATCTCTTGGGCGACCACGGCAAATAGCTGGTCGCCGAATTCCAACTCACAAAACTCCCGCTGATTACAGTACAAGGTGATGCCTACCTGGCCAGGCGAGGCCTTGCCGATAATCGCCTGCACGTCGTAAAACGGTTTATTCGCCGGGTTTTGCGGCGCCGGCCGAGGTTCGATGCTGCGTGCGCGATTGCCGCCAGACGGCAACAGTTGGTAATACAGGGTTTGCACCGCACCCGTCGGCTGTTGCGGGTCCAGCGTGGAAAGCGCGTCGCGACGGTAAATGATCGACTGAAGGAAGCGCTGCAGCGGTGCCAACAGGCTCTGCTCATCATGAAACGGCAGGCGCTGCTGCCAGAGCGCGTTGAATTCATCCAGTACATACAGCTCGGCAAAACCTTCATTGACCCGGTAAAACACTTGCACGCAGTCGGGCATGCCCATGGGCAGCAAGAGTGCCAGGTCATGGTCTTCCAGGGCCATGGCGTCCAAGTGCAGCGGGCTGTAGCTGGCCAGCTCTTCGCTGAGGTAGGCGATCAATGCGTCCCGGGTCGCCAGTGACACGTGGGTGGCTTGGCCCGGTATCAATTCCATCACGTGATAATGCTGCTGCACCTGCAGCAAATAGCGGTGGTTGGACTGGCCCAGCAGCAGGTGCTGCGCGGTCTCGAAGATTTCTTCCACGCGTTGGGCAATGAACTGCGCGCGGTTGTGACAGAAGCAGCGCACCCGCAACCGTGGCAGGTGGTCCGGCGGCAATTGGTTGAGGTAATCACGCAGGCAGTCTAGCAAGGCGTGCGGGCCGTCGTAGCGGCTGACCATGACCTCGTTCCAGCTGTTGAGCGTGACCTGGTCCAGGGTCAGCACCAGGTTGTCGCGCACTCCGGCGTAACTGAGGGAGTCGGTGCGCTCGGTGGTCATCAGAATGTTCAGGTCACGGTGATGCTTGAGCGGGTCGACGCCGACGTTGATCAGCAACAACACTTCCTCGGGCACCGCCGAGCGCAGCAGGCGGACTTCATCGACGCTGCTCAGGGGCAGGGCGACAGTCTGTTGCAGGCTGCCCAGCAGGTTGAACAGCTCGAACTCGGTCATGTCGCTGGTGCCGGGATGCAGCGCCAGGCGCGTGCTGCTGTCGATCACGCCATTACGATGGCACCAAGTGAGCATCTCCAGCAGGTCGCGGCTGCGCTTGATCGGTGCAAAGTGCTCCCATTCCAACGCGGTGAGGTTGCCGTTGTAGAGGCCCCAGTGGTGTTGGCCGGGCTCCTTGCGATTGGGCGAATGCACCAGGGTCAGGGTGTCTTCGGCCAAATCCGGGGCTATACCGGGGTTGATGAATTCGACTTTGCCCGCCTTGCGCTCGAAGGCCGCATACAGGCGTCGCCCAAGTACATTGAGGTCGCGCTTGTTGATCAGGCTGACGGTTTGCTCGGTGCGAGCGAACTGGGTCAGGAAGCGGTAGCTGTAGTTCAGTTCAGCGACCAGGGCGCGGCGTTCAGAGGCGACCTGGCGTACTTTCCACTGGCTGCGGCTGTCCAGCAGGGCCAGTTGGCGCTGGTCCCAGCCCCATTCGTGGGCCAGTCGCTCCAGCAGCAAACGCTGCCAACTGGGGGTGCGCTGACCGGCGCTGAGTTTGCGGTTGACCTTCAGATACAGCGCGCGCCGCACCAGCTCCAGGCGCTCGGGCTCGTTGCGCGCCTTGAGGTATTCCTCAATGCGGCGGTACACCACGATGTACGGGTCCAGCTCATCCAGATCCACCTGATTGGCGAATACCGCCCGCTTGAAACGCAGGCTCAGGCACTGCACGTTCGGGTGTTCGCTGGCGTAGACCTCGGTCAACAGCAGCTTGAGCACCGACTTGTAGGGCGACTCGATGCCCTTGAACAGTTGCCACAGCCCAGCGCCGATGAATTCGCCCGGAGGGATGCGCGCCAGGTGGCCGAGGTCGAGGGTTTCATCAGCGCGGATAAACCGCTTGGAGATCAGCGTGTGGGTAAATTCGGAGTACCGGCGTTCTTCGTACACAGGCACCAACCACCAGATCGGCGTGCGCCCGGCCAGCCAGATGGCGGTGCGGTAGAACTCATCCAGCAACAGGTAATGCTGGGTGGTGCCACAGTCATCGGAGCTCAGTTGGGTATCGCGCTCGCCCAGCACAAAGCGCGTCGGCTCGATCAGGAAGAAGTGCGCCTCGGCGCCCATGCCCAGGGCCCAGGTTTCGAGCAGTTGGCATTTCTTGCGCAGTTCGGCCAGTTCGCTCTCACCCAGACCGGGGGCATGGCACACCCACACGTCCATATCGCTCTGGTCCGCCTGCGCCAACGTACCAAGGCTGCCCATCAGGAACAGGCCATGGATCGGCCTGGGCTGATTGACCGGGCGCGGCTTGTAAGAGAACGAACGGGTCAGGCGCTGAGCTTCGGTAAGGGCCTGGGCGTCGGGTTCGAAATTGGACAGGCCGGCTGGCGTGCTGCCTGACACATAACCGGGCAGCAGCGGGTGATTGACGTGGAAAAACAGCGGCAGCAGGGTCAACACGCTTTGCTGACGCGGCGTCAGCCCCTCGACGGCCCTCGCCATGCGGCCTTCATTGAGGGCCATGAAGCGCGCACGCAATTGGCCCAGCACCTTGCGGTCGATGCCTTCGTCCAGGTCGGGGCGGATTTCATGGGTGCGGGTCATGTCGAACTCGGTGGCTCGCAGGCCCGACGTGGGCGGCCGTGTAGGAGTTTACAGACAGTAGCGTAGGAGGTTTAGAGGGAAATGGTTTTTGGCGTCAATTTTCATCCCGGCAAAGCCCTCGGAATCCGCAGGAGGCGGACTCCATGGGCGGGATGAGTATCAGGCGGCTTCTTTGGTGCTGGCAGTGGTCAGAATCGTCAGCAGAGTTTGGGCCTGCTCGGCGGCGTCCCGGCCAAGGCTGGTCAGGTAGCCTCCGTCCGGTTGATCGATCAGTCCTTTGGCATGGAGGCGCTTGGCAGCGGCGATGGCAGTGGGAGCAGCGGTCTGGTGGACTTTCAGACCTTCCTTGGTGCTGTCCAAGGGAAAGAGTACAAGGATTTCCAGTTCGGCAACCAACTCAGGGGTATACGACATAAGGACTCCAGACTTTCTAAAATTTATTAGAGGCTAGCAGGCCATAAGGTGAACGCACTTTGCCGAACTGTCCAGCGTGTTGCTGCGTGCCGGGATTATTCCTTTTCAGGCGGCAGCTCAGGCAGTGCCCGCAGCGCTGTTTCATACCATTCGGTATTGAAGGCGCGGTCGTCGTCCAGCATGGCGTCGATTTCGAACGCCAGCACGTGAGCCATGAGATTCAGGATTTCTTCACGGTCATAACCCACCAGGGTCAATTTGTTGAAAGTGGCCTTGGCCGCCGGCGGGTTGTCGCTTTCGATCTGGTTTTCGATCGCTTCGATCAGCGTGGTTTCGGTGAATTCTTCTTCGTCGTTGTCGATATCGGTCGGCTCGCTCATGGCAGGCTCCTCAAGGAAAGGGCGCCAGTCTACCCCCATTCAGCCAGGTGATGCTGCTGGTCAGGTCGGCGGCTTGGATCTATAACTCTTGCAGCCAACCCCGCACACGGCCTGGAGGCTTTGCGATGCTCAAGCTTTACGGATTTTCGGTCAGCAACTACTACAACATGGTGAAACTGGCGCTGTTGGAAAAAGGGCTGCCCTTCGAAGAAGTGCCTTTTTATGCCGGGCAAACCCCCGAAGCCCTGGCAATCAGCCCGCGCGGCAAGGTGCCGGTGCTGGGTGTGGAGCAAGGGTTTATCAACGAAACCAGCGTGATCCTCGAGTACATCGAGCAGACCCAGCAAGGGCCCGCGCTGCTGCCGGCTGACCCGTTCCAGCGAGCCCAGGTGCTGGCGTTGTGCCGGGAAATCGAGCTGTACATTGAGTTGCCTGCACGGGCGTGTTTTGCCGAAGCGTTTTTCGGCATGCAGGTGCCAGAGGCGATCAAGGAGAAGTCCAAGGCTGAATTGCTGCTGGGCGTCGGTGCTTTAGGTCGGCACGGCAAGTTCGGGCCTTTTGTGGCCGGGGAGAGCTTTACGATTGCGGACCTGTATTTCATGTACAGCATGAACCTCGCCTTAGGCGTGGGCGAGAAGCTGTTCGGGATGGATTTGCTGGCTGAGTTGCCGAAGGCGAAGGGGTTGCTTGCGCGCCTGAATGAAATGCCCAACGCGCAGAAGGTGGAGGCGGGCAGGCAGGCGGCGATGCCGGCGTTCATGGCGATGATTGCGGCCAAAAAGTAAATGAGGAGCGTCGTAAGACGAACTAAATGTGGGAGGGAGCAAGCCCCCTCCCACATTGTTTGGTTTAGCGGCTGGCGAGCAACGCCTGGCCGCGCACCACCGCTGCCTTCACCTGAGCCGGCGCCGTGCCGCCCACATGGTTACGGGCATTCACCGAGCCTTCAAGGGTCAGTACGGCAAACACATCCTGCTCGATCTGGTCACTGAACTGGCGCAGTTCTTCCAGGCTCATTTCCGCCAGGTCCTTGCCGGTGTCCACGCCGTATTTCACGGCATGACCGACGATTTCATGGCAGTCACGGAACGGCAGGCCGCGACGCACCAGATAGTCCGCCAGGTCAGTTGCGGTGGAGAAACCGCGCAATGCCGCTTCACGCATGATGGCGTGCTTGGGCTTGATCGCCGGGATCATATCGGCAAAGGCACGCAGTGAGTCGCGCAGGGTATCGGCGGCGTCGAACAGCGGCTCCTTGTCTTCCTGGTTGTCCTTGTTGTAGGCCAGGGGCTGGCCTTTCATCAGGGTCAGCAGGCCCATCAGTGCGCCGAAGACACGGCCGCTCTTGCCACGCACCAGTTCCGGCACGTCGGGGTTTTTCTTTTGCGGCATGATCGAGCTGCCGGTGCAGAAGCGGTCCGGCAGGTCGATGAACTGGAATTGCGCGCTGGTCCACAACACCAGCTCTTCGGAGAAGCGCGACAGGTGCATCATCGCGATGCTGGCGGCGGCGCAGAATTCGATGGCGAAGTCACGGTCCGACACGCCATCCAGGGAGTTGCCGCCGACGGCGTCGAAGCCCAGCAATTGCGCGGTGTATTCGCGGTCGATCGGGTAGGTGGTGCCGGCCAGCGCGGCACTGCCGAGGGGCATGCGGTTGGCGCGCTTGCGGCAGTCCACCAGGCGCTCGTAGTCGCGGCTGAGCATTTCGAACCAGGCCAGCAGGTGGTGGCCAAAGGTTACCGGTTGCGCGGTCTGCAGGTGGGTGAAGCCGGGCATGATAGTGCCGGACTCACGTTCGGCCTGCGCCAGCAGGCCTTGTTGCAGGCGGGTGATTTCAGCCAGGATCAGGTCGATTTCATCGCGCAGCCACAGGCGGATATCGGTGGCCACCTGGTCGTTACGGCTACGACCGGTGTGCAGTTTCTTGCCGGTCACACCGATGCGATCGGTGAGGCGGGCCTCGATGTTCATGTGCACGTCTTCCAGGTCGACGCGCCAGTCGAACGTACCGGCTTCGATCTCACCGCGGATGGTGGTCAGGCCGTCGATGATGCTGTCGCGCTCGGCATCGGTCAGTACGCCGACCTTGGCCAGCATCGTGGCGTGGGCGATGGAGCCCATGATGTCGTGGCGGTACAGGCGCTGGTCGAAGGTGACGGAGGCGGTGAAACGGGCGACGAAGGCGTCGACGGGTTCACTGAAGCGGCCGCCCCAGGACTGGTTGGTCTTGTCGGTGCTCATGGGTTCGCTCGTGGTCTGCTTAATAGAGAGGCATGGAAGTGTGCCGGCGATAATAACAGGGTTGCCCGTGGAGGCGGTGCTGCGGGTGGTCGGCATTTTTATTTGTGCAAAGGATGGCTAAGTGCCTTGCCGTCGAACGCGTCCAGGACGAGACTGGAGACAGGGACGAATTGAAACGATATTTGACGATTGAGCAATGTCGTCGCAGTGAGCGTCTACAGTGGACTGATAGTGTGTGAATGCACCAAAGTCGGGTAATGCGGTCAGAACCTGACTATCCATTTAACAGGGGGGTATTCGGATTGTGTATCAGCAAACCCTACGACGATGCCCGACGGCGGCAGGCCATGGGCGCCCTTGAACCGGTCCGGGTAAATTTGGGTGCCGCTGTCGGGGCACTTTTTGCCGCTCGCGCTAGTCTTAGCGTGGATCGCTGTGACGCAAGTCACCGCACCTGTCTACGCTATCCTTGTGCGAGACTCACGCAGGAATCCAGCGCAATATGAATGTCCTGATCGTTGATGACGAACCGCAAGCCCGCGAGCGACTGAGCCGTTTGGTCAGTGAACTCGAGGGTTATACAGTCCTTGAACCGAGCGCCACCACCGGTGAGGAGGCGTTGACGTTGATCGACAGCCTGAAGCCGGATGTGGTGTTACTCGATATCCGCATGCCTGGCCTCGATGGCCTGCAAGTCGCTGCTCGCCTGAGTGAGCGCGAATCGTCCCCGGCGCTGGTGCTGTGCGCCGCTCACGAAGAGTTTGCCGAACAGTCGCTTGAAGCCAGCGGCGTGAGTTTTGTGAGCAAGCCAGTGACAACCGAGGCCTTGCTCAGGGCGTTGAAAAGAGCCGAGCGTCCCAATCGCGCCCAACTCGCTGCCCTGACGCAGCCCGCCGCCCAAAGCGGGAACGGGCCGCGCAGCCATATCAGCGCACGTACACGCAAAGGTATCGAACTGATCCCCCTTAACCAGGTGGTCTACTTCATTGCCGATCACAAATACGTGACCCTGCGCCATGAGGCTGGCGAAGTGCTGCTCGATGAGCCACTCAAGGCGCTTGAGGATGAGTTCGGCGATCGCTTCGTACGTATCCACCGCAACGCGCTGGTGGCTCGCGAGCGCATCGAACGCCTGCAACGCACCCCGCTTGGGCACTTTCAGCTGTTTCTCAAAGGCTTGAATGGTGACGCCTTGATCGTCAGCCGACGGCATGTCGCCGGCGTGCGCAAAATGATGCAGCAGCTTTAGCCTGAGGGCTGTGGCGATGGGTGCATTCCTTATCCCGGTGCGACGTGGCCAGGGAGGCCCCGCACTTGCTGATTCAAATCAAGGCGTATTTGCCTGAGCTGTTATTATCTGCCGTATCTATTCAGTACGGATTGATCTATGTCCTCTCGCGAAATCCGCATCGCCACCCGTAAAAGTGCGCTGGCCTTATGGCAGGCCGAATACGTCAAAGCACGCCTCGAGCAGGCTCACCCGGGCCTCAAAGTGTCTCTGGTGCCCATGGTCAGTCGCGGCGACAAGCTGCTCGACTCGCCGCTCTCGAAAATCGGCGGTAAGGGCCTGTTCGTCAAGGAACTGGAAACCGCGCTGCTGGAAAACGAAGCCGATATCGCCGTGCACTCGATGAAAGACGTGCCCATGGACTTCCCGCAAGGCCTGGGTTTGTTTTGCATCTGCGAGCGCGAAGACCCGCGTGATGCCTTTGTTTCCAACACTTACCAATCCCTGGATGAATTGCCTTTGGGCAGTATCGTCGGCACCTCCAGCCTGCGTCGCCAGGCTCAGTTGCTGACCCGTCGCCCGGACCTGCAGATTCGCTTTCTGCGCGGCAACGTCAACACCCGTCTGGCCAAGCTGGATGCCGGCGAGTACGACGCGATCATCCTCGCCGCCGCCGGCTTGATCCGTCTGGGCTTCGAAGACCGCATCACCTCGGCCATCAGCGTTGAAGACAGTTTGCCGGCGGGTGGGCAGGGTGCCGTGGGCATTGAATGCCGCACCGCCGATACTCAAATACATGCGCTGCTCAAACCGCTTGATCACCCCGACACCGACGTGCGCGTCACGGCCGAGCGCGCCCTGAACAAACACCTGAACGGTGGCTGCCAGGTGCCGATCGCCTGCTACGCCGTGCTCGAAGGTGAAAACCTGTGGTTGCGTGGCCTGGTGGGTGATCCGGACGGCGGCACGCTGTTGACCGCCGAGGTACGTGGGCCACAGTGCGATGCGACGGCCTTGGGTATTCAGGTGGCCGAAGCGCTGCTGGAAAAAGGCGCCGGCACCATTCTGCAAAAAGTCTACGGTGAGGCCGGTCCACAGTGAGCGGTTGGCGAGTGCTGCTGACGCGCCCGGCCGAGGAGTCGAAGGCCCTGGCGTCGTCGTTGTCCGAAGCTGGAATCTTCAGCAGCAGCTTGCCCTTGTTGGAGATCGAGCCGTTACCCGTTACCGCTCAACAGCAGGCAGTCTTCCATGACCTGGGTCGCTACTGCGCGGTGATTGTTGTCAGCAAGCCCGCCGCGCGCCTGGCCGTGCAACGGTTGGATCAAGCATGGCCGTCACTGCAATGGTTCAGCGTCGGCGCTGCCACCGCGCAAGTACTGGCCGACAAAGGCCTGGATGTTAAGTATCCCCCTACTGGCGATGACAGCGAGGCCTTGCTTCAATTGCCTGCGTTGCGCGAGGCTATCGCACGGCCTGATGCGCGGGTGTTGATCCTGCGTGGCGAGGGCGGTCGAGAGCTGCTGGCGCAGCGTTTGGGCGAGAGAGGTGCTAGTGTCGACTATCTGGAGTTGTACCGCCGTTTCCTTCCGGCCTATGACGACCGTGTATTGATGCGACGCATCCAGTTGGAACGCTTGAACGGCCTGGTGGTCAGCAGTGGGCAGGGTTTTTCGCACCTGCACGCCCTGGCAGGCGCCGATTGGCCAGCGGTGGCGCAGTTGCCGTTGTTCGTGCCCAGCCCGCGCGTCGCCGAGATGGCACGGGCTGCTGGCGCAGAAAAAGTTGTGGATTGTCGCGGTGCGAGTGCCGCGGCTTTGTTAGTGGCGTTGCGCAGCACTGCCCCCTGAGGCCGGCCGCTCCCACTCTCTGATACGCAAAGGACGGATACGTGAGCGAAACAGCCTTGCCTAAAGATGAAGCCCAACCCGCACTTGATGCGCCGGTTGAGTCACCGGTCCCCGCGCCGCGCCGTGGCAATGGCCTGGCAATGGTTGCCCTGTTGCTGGGTGTCGCCGGCGTTGCCGCCGGCGGTTGGGGGATCTGGCAGGTCCGTGCCCTGCAAGCCAGCAGCCAGCAACAGCTGGGCCAGGTGCAGACCCTGGATGACCAGTCCCAATCCCTCAAGCAGGGCCAGCAGCAACTGGCCGCGCGCCTGGCTCAATTGCCGCCCGCCGATGAGCTGGAAGAACGTCGCCGCCTGGTGGCCCAACTGCAGGGTGACCAGCAGCGCCTCAGCCAGCGACTGGAAACCGTGCTGGGTGCCAGCCGCAAGGATTGGCGCCTGGCCGAAGCCGAGCATCTGATCCGCCTGGCGAGTTTGCGCTTGTCCGCCCTGCAAGATATCAACAGCGCCCAGGCACTGGTTCAGGGCGCCGATGAAATTTTGCGGGAGCAGAGCGATCCTGGCGCCTATGCGGCGCGCGAACAATTGGCCAAGAGCCTGGCCGCGCTGCGCAGCACCGAGCAGCCTGACCGCACCGGGCTTTATCTGCAATTGGCCGCCCTGCGTGACCAAGTGGTGCAGCTGGCGGCCATCGCGCCTGAATACCAACTCACCGAGCCTGCCTCCGAGGGACGCCCGAGCACCGACACAGATAACCGGTGGGGCCGGTGGTGGGAGCAGATTTCGCGCTACTTCCGCATCGACTTCAACCCTGACGACAACATCCGTCCGCTGCTGGCCGGTCAAGGCTTGAACCAGGTGCGCCTGGCCTTGAGCCTGGCCTTGGAGCAGGCGCAGTGGGCAGCGCTCAATGGTGAGGCGGCGGTGTATAGCCGCTCGCTGGGCGAGGCACGCAGCGTGTTGCAGGACAACTTCAACCAAGACAACCCGCAGAGCAAGGCGATGCTGGCGCGTATTGCCGAGCTTGAGCCCAAGGCTGTCTCGGTAGTGACGCCGGACCTGGCCGCCAGCCTGGCCGCGGTGCAGGCCTATCTTGAACGTCGTCATTTGTCTGCGGACGAAGCCAAGGCGGCGGCCGGCAAGCCGGCGGCCACGTCGGCGAAGCAGGAGTAGAGCCGATGAAGCGTTTCTATGTGATCCTGGTGCTGGCGATTGTGATCGCCCTGGCCCTGGCGGTGGGCGTTTCAAAACACACCGGCTACGTGCTGATTACTTATCCGCATGTGCTGCATTACGAGTCGAGCCTGTGGGCGACCTTGGTGGCGGTGTTTGTCATCGGCCTGGCGATCTACCTCATTCGCGTATTGCTGAGCCTGCTGGGCACCTCGGGTGGCGTGGTCAACCCGTGGTCGCGGCGTAACCGCAGCCGCCGCGTACAGATCGCCATCGAACAAGGTCAGATGGACCTCGCCGAAGGCCGCTGGGCCGCCGCCGAACGGCACCTGCACCGGGCCGCCGAGGCCGAGCGCCAGCCATTGCTGTACTACCTCGGTGCGGCACGGGCGGCGAATGAGCAGGGTCGTTATGAGGAGTCGGACGGTTTGCTTGAGCGTGCCCTGGAGCGCCAGCCCCAGGCTGAATTGGCGGTTGCGTTGAGCCATGCGCAGCTGCAATTGGACCGTGGCGATACGGACGGCGCACTCACCACCTTGCAGGCGATGCACGAGCGGCATCCCCATAACGCTCAAGTGTTGCGTCAATTGCAGCGTCTGCACCAACAGCGGGGCGACTGGTCATCGGTAATCCGCCTGCTGCCCCAGTTGCGCAAGGACAAGGTGTTGCCTGCCACTGAACTGGCTGAGCTGGAGCGTCGCGCCTGGGGTGAAAACCTGACCCTGGCGGCCCAACGCGAAGAGCAAGGCGAAGCGGGTTTGCAATCTCTTGAGCGAGCCTGGCAGCAACTCACCGCCGCCCAGCGCCAGGAGCCGCAATTGATCCTGGCCTATGCCGAACAGCTGCGCCAATTGGGCGCCGACGCCACGGCGGAGGAGGTGTTGCGCGGTGCGATCAAGCGCGGTTATGACAGCCACCTGATCCGGCTCTATGGGCTTTTGCGTGGCAGCGATCCGGCCCGCCAATTGAAGTTCGCCGAAAGTTGGCTCAAGGATCACCCAGCCGACGCCAGCCTGCTGCTGACGTTGGGCCGCTTGTGCCTACAAAACAGCTTGTGGGGCAAGGCGCGGGACTATCTGGAAAACAGCCTGCACGTGCAGCGCAATCCGGAGGCGTGTGCCGAGCTGGCGCGCTTGTTGGCCCAGTTGGGCGACACCGAACGTAGCAACCAGCTGTTCCAGGAAGGCCTGGGGCTGTTGGATAACCGCTTGCTTGCATCTGCGCTGCCAGTCCCTTCCCGGGCTTGATGTAGGAAAGGAGCCGAGTTGAACTCAGATTCATCTGCGAACCAGCCCTGATAAATCGTGAAAACGCGATTTTAAGGGCTTTGCAGCAAACTCCTACGTTCTGTTGCTAGAAGTCCTCCTCCTTCTGGTGGGATGTCCTAACGCTTTAACGGAATAGTCTCCTCTGGCACGTATTGAAAGCGGTCAGGCCTTTCCTCTACCGTAACGACCTATCTTTTGCGGTGCGGATAAAGCATGTCTTTGGCCCCTTCACGCTCCTTGTTTTTCCTCGCGTTCATGGCGGGTGCGCTGACATTGGGCGCGTCCTTTTATCTAGAGTTCGGTGCATCGTTGCGCCCCTGCTTCCTATGCCAGATGCAGCGCGGGTTTCTGGCCGTCTTCACGCTGATCAATCTGGTCGCGGCCCTCCACAACCCCGGGCGCGTGGCCATCTACCTGTACGGGCTGGCGGGCATGACCTGTGCGTTACTGGGCGCTGTCACCGCAGTGCGGCAGATGCTGTTGCAAAATGCCGCACCGGGCCAGGCCGCCGATTGCTGGCCCAGCCTGAGCCACATGATCGAAAACCTGTCGCTGTGGCAGGCGTTGCAATCAACGGTCAAAGGCACGGTGGATTGTGTTGAAATCAACTGGACCCTGTTTGACTTGAGCCTCCCCGAATGGAGTTTGCTGTTCTTCCTCGGGATGTTCGCTCTGGGCGTCATGCACTTTTCACACTTGTTTTTCAGCCGGCATGTACGCCAGGTCGGGTACTGAATGCCGCGCGCAGATTGTAGGGCGGGATTAAACACTTGTATGAACTTTCTCTCCTGCGTACCTTGAAGCCATGGTCATGCGGGCATAATCTGGCCCGCACGCATTATCGAAACCGTTTGTCCGAGTCGGCTATGCCCCGCAGCTGTTTTATCTTTAAGCATTAGGGGGGGCATCAGGCGGCAGCGCCCCTATTAGGGAAGAGAGATCATCATGTTGGAAAGTTGTCAGAATGCTCAGGAACGCTGGGGTGGGGTGCATAAGCTGATCGACACATGGTTGAAGGCACGTCACGAACTGATTCGGACCTTTGATACTCTCGGCGCAAAGCCCGAGGCATTGGCTAAGAATCGCGAACCGCTACAAGATTTCTGTGGCGTGTTGGTGGACTATGTGTCGGCAGGGCATTTCGGCGTCTATGAACAACTGACCAAGGAGGCGCAAGCCTTCGATGATCAGCGTGGCCTGAAGCTGGCCGAAACTATCTACCCGCGTATCGATGTCATCACCGAGAAGCTGTTGGCGTTCACCGACCTGTGTGATGCCGGTGAGTGTGTCGCCGAAAAATTCAAAGAATTGGGTGCGCTGCTCCACGAGCGTTTCGAGCTGGAAGACTGTCTGATCGAAGTGCTGCACAACGCCCACAAAGAAGAACCCGCCACTCAGGCTTGAACCTTGAGGGCGAAGTAAAAAACGGTGCGCATGGCGCACCGTTTTTTATTGGGTCAATGGCGAGTACCGAGCAATTCGATCTCGAATACCAATGGCGTATAGGGCGGGATCAACTCGCCGGCACCGTCGGCGCCATATGCCTGTGCCGAAGGAATCACCAGGCGCCATTTCGCGCCCACCGGCATCTGCTGCAAGGCGCTGCTCCAGCCGCTGATCACACTGTCCAGGCGAAACCATTGGGGCTGGGTGCTCTGATCGAATACCGTGCCATCGGGCAACCGACCTACGTATTTCACCTGGACCTGGTCGCTGGCGGACGGCTTACTGCCGGAGCCAGGGGATAGCTCGGTGAGCAGGATGCCATCCGCCAATTCGCGCACCCCTTTTGATGACTTTTCCCTGGTCAAAAACTGCTGTTCGGCTGCCAACGCTTTTTCACTTTCAGGCACCGGCGCGTCGGCTTCATTTTGCGCTTCGTGCTGGGCAAGAATCTGTTCGATGCGTGCGTTATCCAGTGCCAGCGGCTTGCCTTGATAGGCTTGCTTGAGGCCGTCGATCAGAGCTTGAATCTGTAGGTCCGGGACTTCCTGGCGCAGGCGTTCACCGAGGCTGGCACCCAGGCTGTAGGCGAGGTCGTGCTGATTCTGTTCAGGGTTTTTTGCGGGCGCTTGCTCGTTCGCATTGGCGACAGAAATCGCCAAGCCAAGCATAAGAAAAAGGTAACGCGACATGGGCATTCTCCCGCCGAAAGTGCGACGGATTATGCCAGTGTGAAGGGATAAAAAGTGCCGCGTATTTTCGTTATATAAATAAGAATTTTCGTACGGTGCAACGCAAGGCAAACGATACTGTCAACATGCGCTAGCGGCGGTAAGAGCAGAGGGCTAGTATGAGCCGCACCCACGTCAGCCAGGAGGTAAACCATGTCGGCCAAACAGAAGCCTGTTAATACCCCGTTGCACTTACTCCAACAACTGTCGGGCAGCCTGCTCGAACATCTGGAAAGCGCTTGTTCCCAAGCCTTGGCCGATGCAGAAAAACTGCTCGCCAAGCTGGAAAAACAACGCGGTAAAGCGCAAGAAAAGCTGCACAAATCCCGTACCAAACTGCAAGACGCCGCCACTGCCGGCAAGGCCAAGGCACAAGCCAAAGCCAAAGATGCTGTCAAAGAACTTGAGGACCTGCTCGACGCCCTCAAGGATCGCCAAGCCGAAACCCGCGCCTATATTTCCCAACTCAAGAAAGATGCCCAGGAAAGTCTGAAACTGGCCCAGGGCGTTGGCCGTGTGAAAGAAGCTGTAGCGAAAGTGCTGGGCGCGCGTACACCGGCAAAAGCTGCCGCGGTGAGCACGGCAAAAAAGCCAGCCGCTAAACCCGCTGCTAAAACTGCTGCCGCCAAACCAGCCGCGAAGCCAGTTGCTAAAACCGCTGCCGCCAAACCAGCCGCGAAGCCAGCTGCTAAAACCGCCGCCGCCAAACCAGCCGCGAAGCCGGCTGCCAAAACCGCCGCTGCCAAACCAGTCGCGAAGCCAGCTGCTAAAACCGCTGCCGCCAAACCGGCTGCGAAGCCAGCTGCCAAAACCGCCGCTGCCAAACCGGCCGCAAAGCCAGCTGCTAAAACCGCTGCCGCCAAACCAGCCGCGAAGCCAGCTGCTAAAACCGCCGCCGCCAAACCGGCCGCAAAGCCCGCTGCGAAACCAGCCGCCAAGCCAGCCGCTAAACCTGCTGCCGTCAAACCAGCACCGGCCAAGCCAGCAGCTCCAGCGACCCCGGCAGCCACCACCGCTCCAACCGCATCGGCCAGCAGCACGCCTGCACCGGTAGCGCCAAGCACCACCCCAACCAGCGCTTCCTAAGTGCCGGTGGCCATGACGCGCAGCTGCTGCAGCGCGTCGTGGTCAAGGTTGGCGGCATCCTCAGCCGCCAGTCCTTCCAGCCATCTCTGTTGATCGGCACCCTCGTTTGATGGCCATTGCTGTGCCAGAACATCGAGGCGCATCAACAATTGCCGTTCCGCATCCAGTTCCAGGGCTTTGACCCTTTCACGTAACGCGGCCAGTCGTTCATCCTTCCCCGCCATGGCTCGCCATTGCACACGCACCTGTCGCAACGGTTCGATCACCTGCGCCTGCCAGGGCCTGGCGATCTGCTGGAGCGCCTCTATACGCTCGGCCGTCAGCGCCACCCCGCGTTGTTCCAGCCAGGCCCCACAAAGCAGCAGGCACACATCCGCCCCTTGTTCCTGCAGGCTCAGGCAGGCGGCTTCGACGCCCGGGCGGGCATAGGTCGAGAGGGCAAAGCTCCACAGGTCAGCGCACATATTCACACCCAAGCCAGCGGCCAACGAAGCTGGTAGACTCCGCCGCCATTATGATCCGACTTCAAAGCCTAACATTACAGCGTGGCCCGCAACGTCTTCTCGAAGACGCCGAGCTGACCCTGCACGCCGGTCACAAAGCCGGCCTGATCGGTGCCAATGGCGCCGGTAAATCCACGTTGTTTGCCCTGTTGCTGGGTGAACTGACCCCGGACTCCGGCGACTGCCTGCTGCCGGCCGACTGGCGCATCGCCCATATGCGCCAGGAGATCGACACCCTGGACCGCATCGCGATCGACTACGTGCTCGATGGCGACCTGCGTCTGCGCCAGGTGCAACACGACCTCGCCGAGGCCGAGAAAGCCCAGGACGGCGCCGCCCAGGCCCGGTTGCACTCGGAGCTGGACAGCGCCGACGGCTATACCGCCGATGCTCGCGCCCGCAAGATGCTTGCCGGCCTTGGCTTTACCAACGAACAAATGGATCGCCCGGTCGCGGACTTCTCCGGTGGCTGGCGCATGCGCCTGAACCTGGCGCAGGCACTGATGTGCCCTTCGGACCTGTTGCTGCTCGATGAACCGACCAACCACTTGGACCTCGATGCGATCCTGTGGCTGGAAGATTTCCTCAAGAACTACCAGGGCACTTTGTTGCTGATTTCCCACGACCGGGATTTCCTCGACGCCGTGGTCGACAACATCGCCCACGTCGAACAGAAGAAAATCACGCTCTACCGTGGCGGCTACTCCGCGTTCGAACGCGCGCGTGCCGAGCGCCTGGCCCAGCAGCAACAAGCCTACGAGAAACAGCAGGCGCAGCGCGCGCACATGGAAAGCTACATTGCCCGGTTCAAGGCCCAGGCCACCAAGGCCCGCCAGGCCCAGAGCCGGATCAAAGCGTTGGAACGCATGGAGGAACTGTCGGCGGCCCACGTCGATTCGCCGTTCGATTTTGTGTTCCGCGAGTCGGTGAAAATCTCCAGCCCGCTGTTGGACCTGTCCGATGCTCGCCTGGGCTACGGCGACAAGACCATCCTGGAGAAGGTCAAACTACAGCTCACGCCAGGTGCGCGTATCGGCCTGCTGGGCCCGAACGGCGCGGGCAAGTCGACGCTGATCAAGAACCTGTCGGGCGAACTCGAACCGTTGGCCGGCCGCTTGACCCGTGGCGAGAACACGGTGGTGGGCTACTTTGCCCAGCACCAGTTGGACTCCCTGGACTCCAAGGCCAGCCCATTGCTGCACCTGCAACGCCTGGCGCCGACCGAGCGCGAGCAAACCCTGCGGGACTTCCTCGGTGGTTTCGATTTCCGTGGCGCGCGTATCGATGAGCCGGTGCTGAACTTCTCCGGCGGCGAAAAAGCCCGCCTGGCCCTGGCTCTCATCGCCTGGGACCGGCCGAACCTGCTGTTGCTCGACGAACCGACCAACCACCTGGACCTGGAAATGCGCCTGGCGCTGACCATGGCCTTGCAGGAGTTCAGCGGTGCGGTACTGGTGGTGTCTCACGATCGCCACTTGCTCAAGAGCACCACCGATAACTTCCTGTTGGTGGCCGACGGCAAAGTCGAGGAATTCGATGGCGACCTGGACGACTATGCACGCTGGCTGACGGATTACCGTCTGCGCAATGCGCCGGCGAGCAACACCCCGGTCAACCCGGACAAGACCGACAAGAAAGCCCAGCGTCAGGCCGCCGCCGCGTTGCGTCAGCAACTGGCGCCGCACAAGCGCGAAGCCGACAAGCTGGAAGCCGAGTTGGGCAAGGTGCATGAGCGCCTGGCCAAGATCGAAGCCAGCCTGGGCGACAGCGCCGTATACGAGGCGGCACGCAAGGACGAGTTGCGTGACCTGCTGGCCGAACAGGCCAGGCTCAAGGTGCGCGAAGGCCAATTGGAGGAAACTTGGATGGAGGCCCTCGAATTGCTCGAAACCCTGCAAGCGGAGCTGGAGGCGCTGTCCTGATGGAAGCGTTACAGCTGCCGCTACCGGCGCAATGGATAGAACCGGTATGGATCGGCGTGCAAATCCTGCTGATCCTGTTGGCCGGTTACCTCGCGCAGCGCTTCGTTGCCAAAGGCCTGACGCGCCTGGGCGAGCGTTACCCGTTCCCGCCGCAATTGCTGATGCCGCTGCGGGGTGGCTTGCGCTGGCTGATCATGGGCAGTGCGCTGATCTTCGTGCTGGGCCGCCTGGGCGTGTCCGCCACGGTGCTGTGGACGGCGCTGTCGGGGTTTGTCGCGGTCGCCGCCGTGGCGTTCTTTGCCATGTGGTCGGTGCTGTCCAACCTGTTGTGCGCCATCCTGATCTTTACCGTCGGGCCGTTTCGCCTCGGTGACATCGTCGAGCTGGTGGATACCGTCGACAAACCCGGCGTAAAAGGCCGGGTCGTGGCGATCAATCTGCTCTACACCACGCTGATCGAGGTGGAAGCGGCGGGCACCGACAGCGCCATTGTGCAGGTGCCTAACAGCCTGTTTTTCCAGCGCTCCGTGCGGCGTTGGCCTGGCACCCACGTGTTTCCGGGCGATCGCTAGTATTCACATCTTGTAAAAATCTATAGCCAGCCCTCGGTCGGCGGAGTTAGCTTAAGGCCACAACAGCAAACTCCCCTCCGAGGTGTGCAATGGCGCTCGATACGTGGCTGGCCTTTTTCCTGGCCAGCTGGATCATTTCCCTTTCTCCTGGCGCCGGCGCTATCGCTTCGATGTCCAGCGGTCTGCAATATGGTTTCCTGCGCGGCTACTGGAACGCCATTGGCCTGCAACTGGGCCTGGCGATGCAGATTGCCGTGGTGGCCTGTGGGTTGGGAGCCATTTTGGCGACGTCGTCCACGGCGTTCTATGCGATCAAATGGTTTGGCGTGGCCTATCTGGTGTACCTGGCCGTCAAGCAATGGCGTGCGCTGCCCATGGACATGAGCGATGACGCGACCCCGCGCCCCGTGGGCAAGCCGATGGCGATGATGTTCCGCGGCTTTCTGGTCAACGCCAGTAACCCCAAGGCCGTGGTGTTCATGCTCGCGGTACTGCCGCAGTTCGTGAACCCGCAGGCGCCGTTGCTGATCCAGTACCTGATGTTGGGCGCGACCATGATTAGCGTCGATATGATCGTGATGGCCGGGTACACCGGGCTGGCATCGAAGGTGTTGCGCCTGTTGCGCACGCCCAAACAGCCAAAACGCATGAACCGTACGTTTGCCGGGTTGTTCGTGGGGGCTGCGGGCTTCCTTGCCAGCTTGCATCGCGCAACGGCCTGACTGACGAAACCGAATCAAAATGTGGGAGGGGGCAAGCGCCCTCCCATATTGGTTTTGTGTTGCCTGGAGGACTACCGCTCAGCGCAATATCTTCGGCGCTTCATCCCGTGGCAGGTTGTTGCGCAGCACTGGCTGGCCGGGGTCTTGGTAGCCGCCGCCCAGTTGTTCCGCCAATTGGCGCGCCACATCCTCACCCAACGCTTTCGACACTTCTTTGACCACCCGCGGCCGGTTGAGGCTCACGCGCACGTCGCGGCTGTTCACCAGCTTGGTGTCCTGGCCTTCACCCATGGCGGTAAACGCCGAGGTGATTTCGAAGGTGCGTGTGTTGATCAAACTGAAGTCCGCCACCAGGGTCAGGCCCAGCACCGCCGAGTAGCTGTTGGTGTGGTCCAGGGCGTTGATGTCCTGGGTGAAGTCGATGTCCGACAGCGTGCCGAACAGCACGTAGTCCGCGCCTTTGAAGTGACCGGCCTTGATGCGCTTGATCACGTCATAGACGTCACCCTTGGCATCGGCGGTGTAGGGCGTGCCTTGCACCAGTTGGAACTGGCGGGACTTGAGGATCTCGCCCTTGATGTCACCGCTGAACTTACGCAGCTCGGTCTGTTCGATGTAGCTGGTACGGCTTTCATACTCGCTGTAGTTCGAGGCGCCGCTGGCGTGGTAGCTGCTTGCCTGGAAGTTGTTGCTGGCCGAGACCTGGTGGATGTATTCCTCGACCCGCGCCTCGTAGGCCAGGTCGGTCACCGCGATCTTCGGCGCGGCCGAGGCGCCAAAGGCGCACAACAGGCCGATCATGCCGATCCATGCACGCATTGCTTAGCGCTCCGTAGTCTTGCGGATTTCTTTTTCGTCCATCCACTCGGCCAGGCCGCTCTCGACGTCGATCAACTGCAGGCTGAATTTGTAAAAGACGTCCTTGTAGTCCGAGCTGCGCTTGACGATGGAGCTGATGGAGCCTTCCAGGCGGTACTTGGCCGCGACCATGTTGCCGGTCTTGCTCACAGTGGTCTTCTTGTACAGGCCGCTCTGGTTCTGCAGCTTGAGCTGGTCAACCTGGCTCTGCATGTCGGTGTTGTCACTGGCAAAGCGTGCGGTGCCGGTCTTCATCAGCTGGGTTTTGATCGACGTGGTGATCTCACGGGTGTCGATGTACTCGCTGGTCTTGTTCTTCACGTCGTACACCTGGACTACCGGGCGGCCGTGCAGGATGCCGGATTGGGCCAGGGAGCGGGTCATGCTTTCGGCGATCATCTGCAGATCGGTGGAACCGAACTCATTGGTCACCGTTTCCACGGCCTTGGTGTCGCCGTAGTTAATGTTCTTACTGCCCAGTACCGGCGAAGTATTGGCGCAGCCGCTGACCAGTACGGCAACCACGGCGAGAATCGAAAAGCGTGCAAACATGGGGAAATCTCTCTGGCGCTTAAGAAGGGGACGGCTCAAGGGGTTTTGACTTCAAGACGGAAATCCGCCGCCTGGGGCAAGTTGGCGATGGCCGGCAGGAACGTCGCCTGGTTGGCGTACAGGTTCAGCACTTTCCAGGTGTCTTCGTCGCCCACCGGGAAACCGTCGGCGCCCAGCCAGGCGAAGCGGTAATACATCGTCTGGTTGCTGCTGGTGATGTTGCTCAATTGCACCTTGGCGGTGAGGAAGCCGTTTTCGCGCGCAACGCGAATGGCGCCGACCGCGATGCCCTTGAACTTGCCCATCACCACGATTTTGCTCGCGGCGCTGCCGGGCTCCGGCGGCGGCGGGGTGGCGCAGCCGGCGAGCAGGACCAGCGCCAGGGCGCCGAGGATGAAGTGACGCATAGCGTGCTCCTTACGGTTGTTTGAGGGTGGCAATGGCCTGGGGCGGTGTGCTCGGTATGACATGGGCCGCGAGGCCGCCGGCGAATACTTGATTGCCGACCACGCGCAGGGTGATCACTTGGTAGCGCTGGTCGGCCTTGACCGTCACCAGCGTGCCACCCAAGGCATTGGGCAGGCTGACTTGATGCTCGCCGTGCTTGAGGCGCAGGCGAGTCACTTGGGTCAAGTCCGGCAGGGTGCGCCAGGTGCGGGTGTCGGCGCCTTCGGTCACGGCCGAGGCGATGCCCAATACCAGGCCGGCCATGGGGTTGGTCTTGTTCAAGTTGTTTTGTGCCACGCCGCGGGTCACCGCGCGCACGGTGGTCCGCAGGATGATCCCCGGCATGTCATCACGCAGTGCGCGACGCGACATGGCGGTGGTGCTGTTGAGCGCAGTGAGGTTCTGTTGCTGTCCATCGACGCCGATCTGGGCAAAGGTGGCGGTGGATGTATCGGCCTTGATCACCGGGAACGACAGCGGGGTAATCACCAGGTTGCCGTTGATCGGGATCGGCAGCGGCAGGCGGATCGAGTCGCGGGCCGGGGCCAGGCCGCTCTGCACCACAATCAGCACCTCGGTTTCATTGGCGCCGACCTTGGATTTGTCCAGATCCAGCAAGGCCTTTTCCAGCAACGGCGTATTGGGGCGCAGCTCGGCGGCCTTGCGGTAGCCGGGGGCGGCCAAGTCTTTTTCGCCGAGGGCCTCGTAGATGAAACCTGCCAGGTAATGGCTGAACGCACTCTGGTAGCTGTTTTTGAGGCCGACCACTTCCGGCGCGTTCAGGGCTTGCACCGGGTAACCGCTCAGGTCTTTCATCTGGGTGGTCACGCCTTCACGCTGGGCTTCGTCCTCGCGCTTGAGGTATTCCTTGTCGCGCAGGTCGGCGATCACGGCTTCGCGTTCGTGGGTCTTCTTGATCTCGGTACGCGCGCCGTCGAAGTCATTCAGGGCCAGCAGGTTGAGTGCCATCTGCGTGGTCAGCATGACTTTTTCGTAGTCATAGCCTTCGTAGCGACGCACCTTGTCGTTGGCCAGGAAACTGCCGAACTGGGACAGGTACTTTGCGCTGTCGAACTTGACCGACTCTTCCCACTTATAGACTTGCAGGTCGGCGCTGCGCCAGGCGGTCTGGCTGCCGGTCAGGTCGCCCTTGGCCCGCAACAACTCGCCCTTTTCGAAGAAATAGAGCAAGTCCTTGTCTTGGCTGGTGTTGTTTTTTTCCAGCAGGGTCAGGGCGCCGTCGACATTGCCGGTGGCCAATTGCTGGTTAGTGGCTTGCAGCTCGGTGTCGTAGCTGCGAAACATCGAGCAGCCGCTGAGCAACGTCACCGCCGCGAGCGCGAGCGGAGTTAAGGCGCGAAATGCCATGCAGCTTCTTCCCTGAAAGTGATCAACCGATATGGTGATTCCTCATAAAGACGAGGAACGAAAATTCCCTTTCGCACTAACAGGGCGCGGCATTATAAGCGCCATTACTGGCAAAACAATGGCTTTTTGCTGTGTTGTTCGCGGTAAAAATGCCACTACTGCGCCTAAAATCTCAGCGCGCGCACGCGCCAAATCACATACGCCTTGAGTCAAAGCCCTTAAAGCTGAACAATATGTTACTTCTTGTTTCCCTTTGAGATTCATTCATGACTGCCCCCTTCCGTTTTCTCGTCTGGCTGTTGTTGCCGGCGTTGATGTCGTGCAGCGTCAACCTGTTGGCCGCAACTGCCGAGGGCGCCCCCCAGGCACTGCATTTGCTGGACTACATTGGTGCTGACTACCCGCCAACGGTGGAGGCGGGCAAGGTGGTGGATGATTCGGAATACCGCGAGCAGGTGGAGTTTCTCGGGGTATTACAGGGCCTGGTGGCGGACTTGCCGCAAAAACCCGAGCGTGCCGAGTTGATAAAGGGCGTTGATGAATTGCTGGCGGCGGTCACCGCCCACCAGGACGGTGCGACCGTTGCCCGCCAGGCCCGTCAGTTGGGCGCCAAGCTGGCGGTGGCGTATGAGGTCAGCCAGGCCCCGGCCATCACGCCCGACCCCACGCGGGGTGCGCCGCTCTACGCCCAACAGTGTTCGGTATGCCACGGCACTACCGGTGCCGGTGATGGCCCGGCGGGCGTAGGCCTCACGCCGCCTCCCGCGAACCTGCACGATGCCGCACGCCTGGACCGCCTGAGCCTCTACGCGATCTACAACACGTTGGGCCTGGGTGTCGAAGGCACCGACATGCCGTCCTTCGCCGACCAGTTGGACGACCGCCAGCGCTGGGACCTGGCCACCTACATTGCCGGCTTCACGGCCGACCCCGCTGCGGCGAAAAGCGAGCAGCCCTTCAATCTCGCCGACTTGGCGCGCCAAACCCCCAACGAAGTGCTGGCCGCGCAGGGGCCCGATGCCGCTGCAACCTTCCGTGCCCAGCGTGCGCAACCGCCGCAGGTCAAGCGTGGCCCTGCGCAGTTGCTCGACTACACCGCGACGACGTTGGACAAGAGCCTCGCCGCGTTCCGTAACGGCGATCACGAGCAAGCCTACGACCTGTCCGTAGCGGCCTACCTGGAAGGCTTCGAGCTGGTGGAAAGCTCGTTGGACAACGTCGACGCCAACGTGCGCAAGGACACCGAGAAGGCCCTGATGGCCTACCGGCAGTCGTTGCAGGACGGCTTGCCGATCGAGCAGGTGCAGCAACGCCTGGACGTGGCCAAGGGCAAACTTACCGAGTCCGCCGGTTTGCTGGGCAGCGATGGCCTGAGCTGGTCGTTGAGTTATATCTCGGGCCTGCTGATCCTGCTGCGCGAAGGTCTGGAAGCGATTCTGGTGCTGGCGGCGATCCTGGCGTTCCTGCGTAACACCGGCCAGCAGTCGGCGGTGCGCAGCGTCAACGCGGGTTGGGGGTTGGCGCTGCTGGCCGGTTTGGCCACCTGGGCGTTGGCGGCCTATGTGATTGACGTGAGCGGCGCCCAGCGCGAACTGCTCGAAGGCTGCACCGCGCTGTTCGCCAGCGTCATGGTGCTGTGGCTCGGCGTATGGATGCACGACCGGCGTCACGCCGCCGCGTGGCAGGACTACATCAAAAGCAGCCTGGTCGGCGGCGGTGGGCGTTTTGGCTTTGCGCTGCTGGCGTTCTTCTCGGTGTATCGCGAGCTGTTCGAGGTGATCCTGTTCTACGAGACCCTGTGGCTGCAATCCGGCCCGGCCGGGCACAACGCGGTGCTGGCGGGTGGCGCCACCGCGCTGGTGCTGTTGGTGGGCCTGGCATGGATCATCCTGCGTGGTTCGGCGAAGCTGCCGCTGGCGTTGTTCTTCGGTATCAACGCTGCACTGCTGTGCGCGCTGTCGGTAGTGTTTGCCGGGCATGGCGTCAAGGCGCTGCAAGAAGCCGGCATCTTCGGCACACGGCCGGTGGCGTTCTTTGACTTCGATTGGCTGGGCATTCACGCCGATGCCTATTCGCTGAGTGCGCAGGCCGTGGCGATCCTCGCGATTGTGGTGTTGTATGGCCGCAGCCGCCTGGCGGAGAAACGCCGGGTGGTGGCGTAGGTGCGCGTATGGATCGATGCTGACGCCTGCCCTCGGGCAGCCAAGGACCAGGTGGTGAAATTCGCCCTCAAGCGCCAGTTCGAGGTGGTGCTGGTGGCCGGGCAGAGCCAGATCAAGCCGAGTTTTGCCTGCGTGAAGCTGATCGTGGTGCCCAGTGGCCCGGATGCAGCCGATGATTACTTGGTAGAACACGCCGTGCCGGGTGAGCTGGTGATCTGCAGCGATGTGCCGTTGGCCGACCGGCTGGTGAAGAAGGGCGTCACGGCCCTGGACCCTCGGGGCAAGGAGTTCAGCCCCGCGAACATGAGCGAGCGCCTGGCGGTGCGTAACCTGTTCACCGACCTGCGCGAGCAGGGCCGGATGGGCGGTGGCCCACCGCCCCATGGGGAGAAAGACAAACAGGCGTTCGCCAACTCGCTGGACCGCATCCTCACTCAATTGATGCGCCCGGCCTGAGCCCGCTCATTACCATTTAGTGCTCTGTCAGTTGATCAGTCGTTCTCGTGGGTCAGCTCCAGCACCCGATCCACCAGCTTGTTGATGCCCGACGCCACCTCACTGATGTTCTTGCCGAGCATATAAGCCGGCGTGCTCACCAGCTTGCGCGCCGTGTCTTCGACGATGTCTTCAACCGTGCATTCCTGGTGCGTGGCGCCCATCTTGTCCAAGGCGGCGGCGGTGTCGGGACAGTTGCCGATAGTGCAGGTCACGCCCGGGCCGTAGATTTTTGCGGCCAGGGCCGGCGCGATGCAGATCAGCCCCACGGGTTTGCCGGCTTCGGCAAAGGCTTCGGCCAGCGCCAATACCTGCGGATTAACGCTGCAACCGGCGCCTTCCCCGGCGAAATTCGACAGGTTCTTCGCCGCGCCAAACCCGCCGGGCACGATCAGTGCGTCGAACTGGGTGACGTCGGCCTCGCCGATGTTCTTCACGGCGCCGCGGGCGATGCGTGCCGACTCCACCAGTACATTGCGCGACTCGGGCATTTCTTCGCCGGTGAGGTGGTTGATGACGTGCAGTTGCGCAATATCCGGCGCAAAACATTCCACCTGAGCGCCGCGCTGGTCCAGGCGCAGCAGGGTGATTACGCTTTCATGGATCTCGGCACCGTCGTACACGCCGCAGCCGGAAAGGATCACTGCAATCTTTTTGCTCATGGGCATTTCTCCTGAGGTCTTGGCGTTAAATGTCTACTAATTTGTAACCTGTTGCCAATGGGATCTCGCGCGGCTGCACCTAATCTTGATGTAACAAAAATAGACCGGACCAGACCATGGACTTCGTGCCTTACGCGGTACCGTTTTTCATCGCCTTGATCGTGGTGGAACTGCTCCTCGACCGCTGGCGGGGCCAGCGCAACTACCGGGTAGCGGACGCCATCAACAGTCTCAGTACCGGCGTGCTGTCCACCACCACCGGGTTGTTGACCAAGGGGGTAGGGCTGCTGACTTACGCATGTGCCCTTAAATACCTGGCTGTGGTTGAACTGCCTGCCCAACGTGCATGGACCTGGGTGTTTGCCTTTGTGTTCTATGACTTCTGCTACTACTGGCTGCACCGCATGGGCCACGAGCGCAATATTTTGTGGGCCGCGCATTCGGTGCATCACCAGAGCGAGGACTACAACCTCAGCACCGCCCTGCGCCAGACCAGTACCGGTTTCCTGCTGAGCTGGATTTTCTACCTGCCCCTGGCCGTATTGGGCGTGCCGTTGGTGGTATTTATCAGCGTGGCTTCGCTCAACCTGCTGTACCAATTCTGGGTACATACCCGCCACGTGCCCAAGCTCGGCTGGTTCGAGTGGTTCTTTGTCACACCGTCCAATCATCGGGCCCACCATGCACAGAACGCTCTCTACATGGATCGCAACTACGGCGGGGTGTTCATTCTTTGGGACCGGCTGTTCGGTACGTTCCAGGAAGAAGACGACAACGAACCGGTGATTTTCGGCGTGACCACGCCCTTGGCCAGTTGGAACCCGCTGTGGGCCAACCTGCAGTTTTACGCGCAGCTGTGGAGTGATGCGCGGCGCACCGAACGCTGGCGGGACAAGCTGCGCATCTGGTTTATGCCCACCGGCTGGCGCCCGGCCGATGTAAAGGCCAAATACCCGTTGGCCAAGCCGGACCTGAGCCAGTTCCGCAAATTCGACGTGCCGCTGGAGGCGCGCCAACAGGTGTATATCGCCCTGCAGTTTGCGGTGTATGTGGGGTTTGGCAGCTACTTGATGAATTTTGGCGAGGGGCTGCACAGCTCAGCGCTGGTCCTGGGCTGGAGTGTGATGGCACTGGGGCTCTTTACCCTGGGCGTGGCCCTGGAGAACCGGCCGTGGGCGTTGAAGGCCGAGTGGGCACGCCTGGCGCTGAATGTACCGCTGGTATGGCTGGCACCGCTGGTAGGGCTGTGGCCGGCCAGCCACTTGGGCTGGCTGGGTTTGTCGAGTTACAGCCTGCTCAGCGTGATCGGTCTTTACTGCTGCCGGGGCCGGGTTACTCGGCTGGCGTCTTAGGCGTTTGCACCGGGGCCGGTTCGGCGAGCTGGGCCTTGGCGTCGGCACAGGCCTGGCGGGCGATACGCGCGTTTTTGAAACGGCGGCGCAGCCACAGGCCGAAGCCCAGTAACAGCAAGGCTCCCAGTACCCACAGCTCGTATTTCTTGACGCTGCCGAGCATGCCTTCAAGGACCGCGCCAAAATGGTAGGCCGCAGCGCCCAGCGCGGCGGCCCAGATCGCGGCGCCGATGCCGTTGAGCACTAGATAGCGCAGCGGTGGGTAGCCGGAAAGGCCAATCGCCACCGGCATGACGGTGCGCAACCCGTACACAAAGCGGAAGCTCAGCACCCAGATATCCGGATGTTTGCGGATATGTTCCAGGGCCTTGTCGCCCATCAATTGCCAGCGCGGCTTGCGCGCCAACAGCTTGCGGCCATGCTTGCGGCCCATGTAGTACCAGAGCTGGTCGCCGGCGTAGCTGCCAAAGAAGGCAACGACCACCACCAGGTTGATATCCATGTAGCCACGGAATGCCAGGAAGCCTGCGAGAACCAAGATGGTTTCGCCTTCAAAGAAGGTGCCCAGGAAGAGGGCAAAGTAGCCGAAGTCATGCAGAAATTGTTGAAGCATGGTCTGGGTGCTGGCGAAATGAACGCGCAGCCTACGCCTTCGTGAACATTCATGAAAGTATCGAGATGTGTCACGAAGTGAACAATTCCTACATAAACGACGAATGCGACTACAGGTCGCATCGTTAAGCACAACTGTAATACCTTCGTCATAATGGCCGCTTATAACTGCAACGCTCGCCCGTAAAACCGGGCTCAGGAGTCTGTCGTGAGCTTTACCCCTGCCAATCGTCTGTTCCCTGCTACCCGGCTGCGTCGCAATCGTCGTGATGATTTTTCGCGCCGTCTGGTACGTGAAAACGTACTGACGACGAATGATCTGATCCTGCCGGTTTTCGTGCTCGATGGTGAGAATCGGCGCGAAGCCGTGGCGTCGATGCCGGGGGTGGAACGTTTGACCATCGATTTGCTGCTTGAAGAAGCGGCGAACTGGGTCGAGCTGGGGATTCCGGCGTTGGCGCTGTTCCCGGTCACGCCTTCGGAACTCAAGTCCCTGGACGCTGCCGAAGCCTGGAACCCGCAGGGCATTGCGCAGCGCGCCACCCGTGCCTTGCGCGAGCGTTTCCCGCAACTGGGGGTGATCACCGACGTGGCGTTGGACCCGTTCACCACCCACGGCCAGGATGGCATTCTCGACGAAGACGGTTATGTGCAGAACGACATTACCGTCGATGCGCTGGTCAAACAGGCCCTGTCCCACGCTGCCGCGGGCGCCCAGGTGGTTGCACCGTCGGACATGATGGACGGCCGCGTCCAGGCGATTCGCGAAGCGCTGGAACTGGCCGGCCACGTCAATGTGCGAATCATGGCCTATTCAGCCAAGTACGCCAGCGCCTATTACGGCCCGTTCCGTGACGCGGTGGGCTCGGCCCTCAACCTGGGCAAGGCCAACAAAGCCTCCTACCAGATGGACCCGGCCAACAGCCATGAAGCCTTGCACGAAGTCGCGGCCGATCTGGCCGAAGGCGCCGACATGGTAATGGTCAAGCCGGGGATGCCCTACCTGGACATCCTTTGGCGGGTCAAAGACGAATTCAAGGTGCCGACCTTTGTCTATCAGGTCAGCGGCGAATACGCCATGCACATGGCTGCAATACAAAATGGATGGTTGAGTGAAGGGGTGATTCTTGAATCCCTGACGGCCTTTAAACGTGCCGGGGCCGATGGCATTCTGACTTACTTTGCCGCCCGCGCCGCCCAATTGCTTAGAGAGCAACAATAGCCCTCACAGGAACACTCGATGAATACCGAAGGACTCTCCGAAGTTGCAGTAAAAGACGCTCACCCGGTGATTGAACAAGTCGCCGAAACCCCACCGGAGCTGGAGCCTGCGCCGCCTGCCGCGGTGGCCGAGCCGCCCGTGCCGGCCCCGGTGGTCACGGTGACCAACCTGGATGACAGCAGCCTGTACATCCATCGCGAGCTGTCACAACTGCAATTCAACATCCGCGTGCTGGAGCAGGCGCTGGATGAGTCCTATCCGCTGCTGGAACGGCTGAAATTCCTGCTGATTTTCTCCAGCAACCTGGATGAGTTCTTCGAAATCCGCGTGGCCGGTCTCAAGAAGCAGATCACCTTTGCCCGTGAACAGGCCGGTGCCGATGGCTTGCAACCGCACCAGGCCCTGGCGCGCATCAGCGAGCTGGTGCACGGCCATGTAGACCGCCAATACGCAATTCTTAACGACATCCTGCTGCCGGAACTGGAAAAACATCAGGTTCGTTTTATCCGTCGCCGCCACTGGACCACCAAGATCAAGACCTGGGTGCGCCGTTATTTCCGCGACGAGATCGCGCCGATCATCACCCCCATCGGCCTCGACCCAACGCACCCGTTCCCGTTGCTGGTGAACAAGAGCCTCAACTTCATTGTGGAATTGGAAGGTATCGACGCCTTCGGTCGCGATTCCGGCCTGGCGATCATCCCGGCGCCGCGCTTGTTGCCACGGATCATCAAGGTACCGGAAGAGGTAGGGGGGGCTGGCGACAACTATGTATTCCTGTCGTCAATGATCCACGCCCATGCCGATGACCTGTTCCAAGGCATGAAGGTCAAGGGCTGCTACCAGTTCCGCCTGACCCGTAACGCCGACCTGGCGCTGGACTCCGAAGACGTCGAAGACTTGGCCCGCGCCCTGCGCGGCGAGCTGTTCTCGCGGCGCTACGGCGATGCGGTGCGCCTGGAAGTGGCTGACACCTGCCCTAAACACCTGTCGGACTACCTGCTCAAGCAGTTCAACCTGGGCGAGACCGAGCTGTACCAGGTCAATGGCCCGGTGAACCTGACGCGCCTGTTCAGCATCACCGGGCTGGACAGCCACCCGGAGCTGCAATACACGCCGTTCACCCCGCAGATCCCGAAACTGCTGCAAAACAGCGAGAACATTTTCAGCGTGGTGAGCAAGCAGGACATTCTGCTGCTGCACCCGTTCGAGTCCTTCACCCCAGTGGTCGACCTGCTGCGCCAGGCCGCCAAGGACCCGCACGTTCTGGCCGTGCGCCAAACCCTGTACCGCTCCGGCGCCAACTCGGAAATCGTCGATGCGCTGGTGGACGCCGCGCGTAACGGCAAGGAAGTCACTGCGGTGATCGAGCTGCGTGCGCGGTTCGACGAAGAGTCCAACCTGCAACTGGCCAGCCGCCTGCAAGCGGCCGGTGCGGTGGTGATCTACGGCGTGGTCGGCTTCAAGACCCACGCCAAGATGATGCTGATCCTACGCCGCGAAGCCGGTGAGATCGTGCGTTACGCGCACTTGGGCACCGGCAACTATCACGCCGGCAACGCCAAGCTCTACACCGACTACAGCCTGCTGACCTCCGACGACGCCTTGTGTGAAGACGTCGGCAAGCTGTTCAGCCAGTTGATCGGCATGGGCAAGACCTTGCGCATGAAGAAACTGCTGCACGCGCCGTTCACCCTCAAGAAGGGCATGCTCGACATGATTGCCCGCGAGACCCAGTTTGCCCTTGAGGGCAAGCCGGCGCACATCATCGCCAAGTTCAACTCGCTGACCGATCCGAAGATCATCCGCGCGCTGTACAAGGCCAGCCAATCCGGCGTGCGTATCGACCTGGTGGTGCGCGGCATGTGCTGCCTGCGTCCAGGCATCGTTGGCGTGTCGCACAATATTCACGTGCGTTCGATCATCGGCCGCTTCCTGGAGCACACCCGGGTGTTCTACTTCCTCAACGGCGGCGAAGAGCAGATGTTCCTCTCCAGTGCTGACTGGATGGAACGCAACCTCGATAAGCGCGTGGAGACGTGTTTCCCGGTAGAAGGCAAGAAGCTGATCATGCGGGTCAAGAAGGAGCTGGAAAGTTACCTCACCGATAACACCCACAGCTGGAGCCTGCAGTCGGACGGCCGCTACGTGCGCAACACGCCAACCGGCAACCAGAACCCCCGCAGCGCCCAGGCGACGTTGCTGGAGAAACTGGGTAGCCCGATTCTGGCGGTGAACTAAGCCCAGACACGGTCTGGAACATGTGGGAGGGAGCAACCCCCCTCTCACATGTGGTTTACGGTGTTGTTTGGATCGAGTCAGCGCACGTTCAGCGTGAACCCCACCCGCGTCAGCCATTCCGCTTCCTGGGCGAAGTCCGCCTGGGTCAGCTGGTTTTCATCCAGCCAGCCTTTGGGGAACATCACATCCAGGCTGTCGCCATCGGCGCGCAGTTTGACCTGGGGCATTTCCTGGGTGCCACGGATGTGGTGGAACAGGATCGCAAAGCGCAGCAGCGCGCACAGGCGAATCAGCTTGATGCCTTCATCACCGAACTCAGCGAATTTGTCCTTGGGGATATTGCGACGGTGGCCGCGCACCAGCAGCGCGAGCATCTGTTGGTCTTCCCGGGAGAAACCGGCCAGGTCGGAGTGCTCGATCAGGTAGGCGCCGTGCTTGTGGTAATGGTAGTGGGCGATATCCAGGCCCACTTCATGCACCTTGGCGGCCCAGCCCAGCAGTTCGCGCCATACGCCGTCTTCCAGGTCCCAGTCCGCGGCCACCTGATCGAAGGCGTGCAGGGCTTTGCGCTCCACGCGCATCGCTTGCTCCAGGTCGACGTGATAACGCTCCATCAGCGAGCTGAGGGTGCGCTCACGCACGTCTTCGTGGTGATGGCGGCCGAGCAGGTCATAAAGCACCCCTTCACGCAGTGCGCCGTCACAGTGGTCCATGCGTTGCAATTCGAGGGCGTCGAAGATCGCCTCGAGAATCGCCAGGCCGGCCGGGAAAATGGTACGACGGTCGGGCTTTATACCGTCGAAGTCGATTTTCTCGGCATCGCCCAGCTTGAATAGCTTGCGTTTGAGCCAGGCCAAGCCTTCGGCGTTGACCTCGCCGGTGCCGTGGCCGCCGGCCTTGAGTGCCAGGCCAATGGCGCGAATGGTGCCGGACGAGCCGATGGCTTCATCCCAGGTCAGGCGGTGCAGGGCGTGCTCGATGCTCATGATCTCCAGCCGTGCCGCCGTGTAGGCCTGGGCATAGCGCGCCGGGGTGATCTTGCCGTCCTTGAAATAGCGTTGGGTGTAACTGACGCAACCCATCTGCAGGCTTTCGCGCAGCAGCGGTTCGAAGCGCTGGCCGATGATGAACTCGGTACTGCCGCCGCCGATGTCCGCCACCAGGCGCTTGCCGGGGGTATCGGCCAGGGTGTGGGATACGCCGAGGTAGATCAGGCGCGCTTCTTCGCGGCCGGAGATGACTTCTACCGGGTGCCCGAGGATTTCTTCGGCGCGGCGGATGAATTCGCCACGGTTGCGCGCTTCACGCAGGGCGTTGGTACCGACAATGCGCACGGCGCCCAGGGGCATGCCGTTGATCAACTGGGCAAACCGCTTGAGGCAATCGAGCCCGCGCTGCATCGACTCTTCATTGAGCTGGCGTGCGTCGTCGATCCCGGCGGCCAACTGCACTTTTTCGCCGAGCCGCTCAAGGATGCGGATCTCACCGTTCTGGGCCTTGGCCACGACCATGTGAAAGCTGTTGGAGCCCAGGTCTATGGCGGCGATCAGGGACAGATTCTTGGCTTGGGATTGCGGCATGGTTTGGGGGTCTCGGTCGATAACCTGACCATCGTGCCACGATCGACCGCTGGAGCCAACGCGTTGTGCTGGGTGAATCATCTTATCGGTGTCTGTGCGTAGGATTTGCCAGGGGTGTAGGGCGAGTTACTTTGGAAGTAGTGAATGGTTTCCAGAGTAAGTAAGGGATAATGAAAGTGTAGTGCTTATAATGCGCTGTTCGACTTTCCCTACGCGTGCGCCGATTTTTTATTTGAAATATTTCATTCTGGGCTACGTGAGCGCTCATTGAGGCGTACAACGATTTTTCCCCGTTCTGACGATAATCAAGGGGCTTTCTTGTTTTTTGTGAATCACTAAAAGGTGAGACTGCGCCACGGCAATGATGCCGTGGTGTTATTTGTTTGTGGCTTTTTACGTCAGGGATCGTGTCTTGGGGAAGCGGAGCTTCCGGCCCTTAATAAATAGTGCCTGTTAATTTTCTAATAACGGGTAAAGCATGAAAAAAGTATTTGGTTTGGCAATGGGTCTTACGTGTCTGGTCGCCAGTGTGGGCGCTTATGCCACGACCACCCCGACCGGTAATCTGATCGTTAAAGGTACGATCTCGCCCGCTGCTTGCAATATCAGCATCGGCGCCGGCGGGATCATCGACTACGGCACTATCCGGGCCGCGGAATTGTCTTCGACGAACTTCAACCCGCGTGAAGAGCGCACCACTGCGCTGTCGGTCAATTGCGGCCATACCCCTGCAAGGTTTGGCCTGACCGTCACTGACCTGCGGGCCGGCACCAAGGTCGCGGGTATATTGGGCGCCGGTTACACCGAGGCCCAGAACTATGGCCTGGGCGCACCGGGCGGCAGGCGTACCGGCGGTTACTCGGTGACCCTCAGGAACCTGAGCTCCGGCGCTGTGGCGCTCGCCCCGATCGTGCGCTCGAGCACTGCCTCCGGCTGGTTCGCCGGCGACGGCAAGGTCTCCCAGGCGCCGAGCCAGCATTCCTGGCGCAGCGGCAGCGTTATCGCACCTGCTGCGATCTCCCAACTCAACGGTGTTATTGCGGTACGGGCGGTGATCAATCGCGCCAGCGCTTTGGACCTTACCGGCAATGTGGCGCTGGATGGTCACGCCACGCTGGTATTGAATTACATCTAAGCGCGTGAATAACAGTCGACAGTAACTTCGGTAGTCAAGGAACTTCTGGTGTGCTGTCGGCTGTTTTTAATGTGTTCAAAAACTGAGTGCCTCATTGTTTGTTTATTAATGTTCCAGGGAGAACTCGGTGAGCAGTTTTTCAAGAGTAGTTTCTTGCCTGTCGTTTTCTGTGATGTTGCTGTTGCAGGGTTCAGTAAGTGCCGATGGCATGCTGCCTGAAACAACGGTCGTGATTCTTTATGAGGACGATGGCGAGGCCACTATCAATATCAAGAACACGGACTCCGGGCCGGCGTTGTTGCACTCCGTTATTGAAAATGTGCCCGAAGATCCTGAACCCCTATTGATTGTTACCCCGCCCATCGCTCGCGTAGAGGCTGGAGACACGCAACTGGTACGGTTTATCAGCACCTTGAAGACGCCGCTCAAGACCCAGCGTCTGAAACGTGTTTCGTTTGAGGGCATTCCCCAGGCGCGTGCCGCTGGCGGTGCGACCATTGGTATCACCTTGCGCCAGAATCTGCCGTTGATTTTGCACCCCGCAGGCTTGCCTCGGCATCAGGCGCCGTGGGAGCTGCTCAAGTGGAAGCGCCAGGATGATCGCTTGAGCGTGCATAACGACAGTGCCTATGTGGTGCGGCTGGGGTTGGAGGTGCAACTGAACCCGTTGAACCAGACGGGTTTGCTGCCGCGCAGCTATATCCTGCCCGGTGAAGTGCTGGTGCTCCAGACCGAAGGCGCGCTGTCCAAGGTTTCCTCGGTGATACTGCAGCCGGCCACGTTGTTCGGCTTTGCGGTCGATCACTACCAGGCGGATGTGCTGGGCCATGAAGGTTAAGGGGGCGCTGACCGGTGTGAAGGTGCGCCACCCAGGGTTGTTCATGGGGTTGGCGACGCTGTGGGCAGCCCCAGGTTTCGCTTCGGCGGTTGAGCTGGGAGAAGGGTTTGATCTTGCGGCCTTGGCCAGCTACGGCATCGACCCGAAGGTCTCGGACTACTTTCGCAGCGCGGCGCGTTTTCGCGAGGGTGCGCAGGTGGTGGGGCTGCGGGTCAACGGTAACCCTCTGGGGTTGGTCGAGGCGCGTTTCGACTATCAGGGGCAGCTGTGTTTCACGCCGGGCCTATTGGAAAAAGCCGGTTTGAAAGTGCCCTCGGCCATCGTGCAGTCGGGTATCTCGGCCGAGCAGGCGTGTCACGATTTTGTCGGTGAGTTCCCGACCACCCTCATCAGGTTGCAGCCGAGCAGTGAAGAGGTGGCTTTGATCGTGCCCACGCACTCCCTGCGTGAGCCTGAATGGCAGGCGGGGAGCTTTGCCGACGGCGGTGGGGCGGCCTTGCTCAACTACGATGTGCTGGGGTTTGATGCGCGCTCAGACAGTGGCCACAGCCGTTTTGTCTCGGCTTACACGGAGGCGGGGTTCAACCTGGGCAACTGGGTGGTGCGCAGCCGGCAATTCTCTATCTCCGATAACGGTAAAAGCCGCACCCACCATGTGCAGGCTTACGCCCAGCGTGATGTGGCCGCCTTGCGGTCGACGTTCCAGGTGGGGCAGATTTCCACCAGAAGCCCTGTGTTCGGTGGGGTTCAGTTGTCCGGCCTGCAGCTGTTTCCCGACGGTATCTCTCGCATGGGTGCCGATAAAGGGGTTGTCGTGGAGGGTTTGGCCCACAGCCAGGCCCGTGTAGAGGTGCGCCAGTCCGGAGCGCTTATCCATACCACCCTGGTACCTGAAGGCCCGTTTAGTCTGACAGGCCTGCCGTTGCTCAACGGCACCAGTGACCTTGAAGTCAGTGTGATCGGTACAAGCGGCGGCATGCGCAGTTTCGTGGTGCCGGCGGCGTCTTTTGGCGCGGCTGTCGCCATCACCCCGGGTTTTGACTTCGCCCTTGGCCGGGTGCGAGAACAACAGGTCGGTGGCAAGGAGCCGCCAGTCGTTGCCATGGGCAGCGGCACCTGGGGCCTGGGCAGGCAGTCATCCGTGGGTTTTGGCCTGTTGAGCACGGATGAATATCAGTCGGCCGGTGGCACCTTGAGCAGTGTGTTTTTCCAGCGGGTTACCGTCGCCGCCCGGCATACCTTGTCGCGCGATCGCGAGGGCGGTGTTGAGGGCAGTCGTAGTGCGCTGTCCTTGAGCAGCCCGCTGGCGGCCAAGGTTGACATGAGCCTGAGCGCGACGACCCAGACCCAGGGTTATCGCGATGTGATCGAGGCTGGCCGATCCCTGAAAAAAGACGATCTGCAGACGCGCTTCCAGCATCAATACACTGCGGGATTCAACTGGGCTGACCCGGTCATGGGCGCCTTTTCGGTCAGTTATTCGCGCAGTTCACAGTTTGACGGCCAGGTTGCCGAACATGTCTTCGCCTCATGGGCCAAGGGCTTCAGGCAGGTCGATGTGGCCCTGATCGCCGATTCTCAGGTGGGCGCCTCGCGTCGACGCAAGCCCGCAGGCCGGGCACGCAGCGCGAGTGATGAGGTGTCACCGCAGGGGCTGTCCTTGCGCCTGCAAGTCACGATTCCCCTTGGCGACGATCGCCGCCTCACGACCTACGCCAGCCGCCGCAATGGGCGGGCTGATAGCGGGGCGGCGTTGTCCGAACGGGTCAACGACTACGTGAACTATGAAGTGGGCGTGGAGCGAGACGTGCGGGATCGTCAGCAAGCGGTCCGCGCCAACCTGGACGTAATGCCGCGTTACACCCGGGTGGGACTGGGGATGAATCGCACCCCCACGAGCACCAGCTACAGTGGGCAACTGCAGGGCGCGGTGGTGGCTCACGAGCGCGGCCTGACCTTTTCTCCCTACGCGGTTCAGGACACCTTCGGTGTGCTTTCGGTGGGTGATGTGTCGGCGGCCAAGGTCTCAACGCCGCAAGGCCCGGTGTGGACCGACTACCGTGGGCACGCGGTGATTCCTGGCTTGCCGGCCTACACCACCAGCCATCTGGAAGTGCAGACCCAATCCCTGCCCAAGCGGGTCGACCTCAAGAACGGCACCAAAATCCTCGCGGTCGGGCGCGGTTCATTCAATACCGTTGATTTCCCGGTGGTGAATGTTCGCCGGGTATTGCTTGAGGTCCAGGATGAACACGGCCGGCCATTGCCTCAGGGCGCCTCGGTGTTGGGACCGGACAACAGGTTCCTGACCAGTGTGGTGGGGGATGGCCTGATTTTTCTGAACGATATGGATGACGGGCAAACCCTCAGCGTTTCGCTGCCGAACGCCTCTCGCCCCTGTGTGCTGCAACTGAACCTAACGTCGCAACCCCAAAAGGACACGCTTTATGAAACGGCTTCGGCGGTCTGTCGTGCGCAGTAACGCGGTTGAACGACCTGCGCGCAAGGTGCGCGCGGCACTTGGCTACGTGCTGTTGGCTTTGTTGGGGATGGCTGCCAGGGAGGGAGTGGCGCAGGAGTGTCGTCTTTCGCTCAGTCAACCGAAGGTGGATTACGGCGTGCTCAGGCGCACAGAGCTGCTGGATGAGCAAACCAGCGGCCGCAACATCGTCCTGGGCAAGCGAACCCTGCAACTGAGCGTCTTGTGCGCCGAGCCGGGCACGGTTGCCTTGCGTTTTACCGGCGCCCCGGCGGGTGCGCAGGGCTTTCGATTCGGCCGCCACGGCAGCTTTACCCTGGCGCTCAAGAACGCCCAGGTCGATGGTCGCGCGGTAGAGTTGAGCGCGGCGCAACCGACAGACGTATCGGCCGGCGGGCTGCTGTTGCCCGGCCAGGTGGTGATCGCCAAAGCGGGCGGAACACCACTGGCCGGAAAACGCTTTTCGGCTCAAGTGCACATCGACACCTATTTGCCGCCCGATGCCTTTTCCGTGCGCCAGGAAACCCAGTTCGAGGGGCAGGGGCACTTTGAGTTACTGCCAGGCGGCTGAGGGTTCAGGCAAGCAGATCGCCGGTGCCAATAAAATTGGCCAATTCGGCGGTTCTCGGGTTCGCGAACAAGGTCTTGGGATCGCCGACTTCATGCACCTTGCCCTGGTGCATGAACACCAGCTTGTCCCCCACTTCCCGGGCGAAGCGCATTTCATGGGTCACCATGATCAGCGTCATGCCGTCCTTGGCCAATTGGCGCACCACGCTGAGCACTTCATTGACCAACTCCGGGTCGAGGGCCGAGGTGATTTCATCGCACAGCAGCACCTTGGGTGACATCGCCAGTGCGCGAGCGATAGCGACGCGCTGCTGCTGGCCGCCGGACAGACGATCAGGGAAGGCGTCGAATTTCTCGCCCAGCCCAACGCGTTCCAACATCTGCTTGGCCAACTGGGCGGCCTTGGCCTTGGGCATTTTCTGCACCACCTGCGGCGCGAGCATCACGTTTTCGCCCACGGTCAGGTGCGGGAACAGGTTGAACTGCTGAAATACCATGCCGACTTTTTGCCGCAGGCTGCGCAGGTCGGCGCGCGCTGCGTCGAGGTATTCGCCGTCGACTTCGATCACGCCATCGTTGATCGATTCCAGGCCATTGAGGGTACGCAACAGGGTGGACTTACCCGATCCGCTGCGCCCGATGATCGCCACCACCTGGCCTTCTTCAACGGTCAGGTCAATGCCTTTGAGTACGTGATGGTCGCCGTAGTACTTATGCAGGGCGGTAATTCTAAGCAGAGGCATGCAGTCTCCTTTCCAGGTAGCGCGCACTGAGGGACAAGGGGTAGCAGAGCAGGAAGTAACCGAGGGCCACCAGGCCATAGACCATGAAGGGCTCGAAGGTCGCGTTGGCGAGCATGCCGCCGGTCTTGGTCAACTCGGTAAAACCGATGATAGAGGTCACAGCGGTGCCCTTGACGACCTGCACCGAGAACCCCACCGTCGGCGCGACTGCGATGCGCAGCGCCTGCGGCAGGATCACGTAGCGCAATTGCTCAAGCGGGTTCAGGGCCAGGCTGGCGGAGGCTTCCCACTGCCCATGGGCGATGGAGTCGACGCAGCCGCGCCAGATTTCGGCGAGATAGGCGCTGGTAAACAGCGTCAGGGCAATCGCCGCCGCCAACCAGGGCGAGATATCCACCCCCAGCAAGGCAACGCCGAAGAACACCAGGAACAGTTGCATCAATAGCGGCGTGCCCTGGAACAGCTCGATATAGGTGCGCGCGACATTGCGCGCGAAGGCTTTGCGGCTGATGCGCAAGGTCATCACCAGCAGGCCGATCACGCCGCCGCCGATAAACGCCACCAGTGACAGCAACAGCGTCCATTGCAGGCCGGTGAGCAGGTTGCGCACGATGTCCCAGAACGAAAAATCACTCATCGGCTGTTCCTCATCACAAAACGACGGCCGATCCAGTTGAGCAACTGGCGAATCATCAATGCCATGCACAGGTACACCAGGGTAGTCAGGGCATAGGTTTCAAACGCGCGAAAATTGCGCGATTGGATAAAGTTGGCGGCAAAGCTCAGCTCCTCGGTGGCGATCTGTGAACACACCGCCGAACCGAGCATGACGATGATGATCTGGCTGCTCAGTGCCGGCCACACCTTGCCCAGCGCGGGCAGCAGCACCACGTGGCGGAATGCTTCGAAGCGCGTCATCGCCAGGGCTGCGGCGGCTTCCAACTGGCCACGCGGGATGGCCTGGATACCGGCGCGGATGATTTCGGTGGAGTAGGCCCCCAGGTTGATCACCATCGCCAATACGGCGGCTTGCCACTCGGTGATCTTCAGCCCCAAAGACGGCAGGCCGAAGAAGATGAAAAACAGCTGCACCAGAAACGGCGTGTTCCGGATCAATTCGACATACACGCCGAAGCACCAGGCGAACGGCTGGATCTTCCACGCTCGCACCACTGCGCCGACGGTGCCCAGCGCCACCCCCAGGATCGCGCCGATAGCCGTCAGCTCAAGGGTGAACAGCGCGCCGCGCAACAGCAGGTCGGTGTTGGCCAGCACCGGTACAAAGTCAAATTGATACGCCATGGGTCAGCTCCGTCGTATCAAAGGTCGGCGGGCAGCGGCTCTTTCAGCCATTGCATCGCGTTCTTTTCCAGGCTGCCATCGGCCTTGGCCGCGACCAGGATCTGGTTGACCTTCTCCAGCAACGCCGGCTCGTTTTTGTTCACGCCCACGTATACCGGTGAATCCTTGAGCTTCACCTTCAGCGCCGGTACGCGTTTGGGGTTGCGCTCGCTGATCGCGACCATCACCACGTTGCCGCTGGCGATCAGGTCAACCTGGCCGGCCAGGTAGGCGGCGATGGTTGAGTTGTTGTCTTCGAAGCGCTTGATGGTGGCTTCCTTGGGCGCCACGGCGGTCAGCTCGATGTCTTCGATGGCGCCACGGGTCACGCTGATGGTCTTGCCCTTGAGGTCGTCAGTGCTGCTGATGGCGGCGTCAGGCGGGCCAAACACGGCCAGGTAGAACGGCGCGTAGGCCTTGGAGAAATCAATGACCTTTTCCCGCTCCGGGTTCTTGCCCAGGCTGGAAATCACCAGGTCGACCTTGCCGGTGGTGAGAAACGGGATGCGGTTGGTGCTGTTGACCGGGGTCAGCTCCAGCTTGACCTTGAGCTGGTCGGCCAGCAGCTTGGCGGTGTCGATGTCCAGGCCACGGGGTTTCATGTCGGGGCCGACCGAGCCGAACGGCGGGAAGTCCTGGGGCACGGCAACCTTGAGGGTGCCACGGGCGACGATGTCGTCCAGACCGTTGGCCTGGGCGGGAGCCTGGCTGAGCATCAGGCTGGCAAACAGGGCAGTGAGCAGGGCGCTGTAGCGCTTGGTCATGACAACTCTCCGAGAAGGGCGAAGGGATTTCTACAAATGCTCAGTGCACAGCCCATGCCAGCACCCTCGCAATCGTCTGCAAGGCCGGGATTTGTTGAGGTCGGGTGGTCTTACTGGTCTGAACAGTTCCTGGCCGTTTCGCACCCTTTTCGAGCGTTGGCAAAACCTTGCGAGCCCCTTTGGGGCGTGGCTTGCCGCCGGCCGCGAATAGCTTTACAACTAGCCGCTCAGTTGTCTGGAACCTTGAGTTTTTTATGAATTCCATCGCCCAAGCCGTACCGGAGGCGGCCCTGCAGGCCATCCGCAAACTGATCAAGGAGCAGGGCTTTGGGCCGGGCGATGCGCTGCCGTCCCAGCGCGAACTGGCACTGCAGTTGGGCGTGAGCCGGGCGTCGTTGCGTGAGGCGTTGTCGTCCTTGAGTGCCTTGGGCGTGGTGAGCGTGCAGCCGGGCAAAGGCGTGTTCGTGCAGGCGGCGGACGAATCGCCGGGGTTTGCCTGGCCTTTCGCGGCCCAGGCTACGCCATTGGATATTTTCCAGTTGCGCTACGCCCTTGAAGGGTTTGCGGCGGGGCTGGCGGCAGTGACCTTGACGATTGATGAACTCGACAGCCTGGAGGATAACGTCGAGGCAATGCGCAAGGTGCTCAAGGCCGGTGACTTCGAAGCGGCCGCGCGGCTGGACTTCGAATTCCACCAGCGCATCCTGATGGCCAGCGGCAACCAGGCGATGGTGAGCATTCTGAGTGCCAGCGCGGAGGTGTTTTTGGAGAGCCAGAAACTACCGTTCATCCGGCCGGAGCGGGCCATGGAGACTTGGCAGGAACACCGCAAGATCCTGCGCGCCCTGGCCCGGCGCGCCAGCGCGGCGGCGCAGAAAACCATGCAGGAACATGTACGTAATGCGGCATTGCGTACAGGTATTGCCTTTGTGACGCCAGTGACGCCCTGATCGGCTCATACCCAAACTCATGCGCCTCTATAGCAAGACTCCATCAGAGGCGGCTTCCTGAACGGGGGAAGGGCGGCTATGATGGGCAACGTTTTTTTTGCTTACAATCCGGAGACATCCATGAGCAACGATCTTATCAAGCACGTCACCGACGCGACCTTTGAGGCCGAAGTACTCAAGGCTGCTGGCCCGGTGCTGGTTGACTACTGGGCTGAATGGTGCGGCCCTTGCAAAATGATCGCTCCGGTTCTGGACGACATTGCGACCACTTTCGAAGGCAAGCTGACCATCGCCAAGCTGAACATCGACGACAACCAGGAAACCCCGGCCAAGCACGGCGTGCGCGGTATTCCTACGCTGATGCTGTTCAAGAACGGCAACGTCGAAGCCACTAAAGTGGGCGCGCTGTCGAAGTCCCAGCTGCAAGCTTTCCTCGACGCCAACATCTAAGCGTCGTCAAAAAAGCCCCGCAAATCGCGGGGCTTTTTCGTAAAACAGGGCTAGACGCTCCGAAACTCAGGTGGTACATTCGGCCCCGCACTGGTTTCTCCACTGCCCCCTGCAAGCCGTCGCCGACGCACTCCTTTTCGATTAGTACGCGATCCTGTCGCCTTCTCCGCGGCGCGGCCTCATTAAGCCAAAAGCTTAATTTCCCCCCTCCATAAATGATTACGTCATTCCTATATGAATCTGACTGAACTCAAGCAAAAGCCGATTACCGACCTGCTCCAACTGGCCGAAGAAATGGGCATAGAAAATATGGCCCGTTCGCGCAAGCAGGACGTGATTTTCTCCCTGCTCAAGAAGCACGCGAAAAGCGGCGAGGAAATCTCCGGTGATGGCGTGCTGGAGATTCTCCAGGACGGCTTCGGCTTCCTCCGCTCCGCAGACGCTTCCTATCTCGCCGGCCCAGACGATATCTACGTCTCGCCGAGCCAGATCCGTCGTTTCAACTTGCGCACCGGTGACACCATCGTTGGCAAGATCCGACCTCCGAAGGAAGGCGAGCGCTATTTCGCCCTGCTCAAAGTCGACACGATCAACTTTGATCGTCCGGAGAACGCGAAAAACAAGATTCTCTTCGAGAACCTGACCCCGCTGTTCCCGACTGTGCGCATGAAGATGGAAGCCGGTAACGGTTCCACCGAAGACTTGACCGGCCGTGTGATCGACCTGTGTGCGCCCATCGGTAAAGGCCAGCGTGGTTTGATCGTCGCACCGCCGAAAGCCGGTAAGACCATCATGCTGCAGAACATTGCAGCGAACATCGCGCGTAACAACCCTGAAGTTCACCTGATCGTGCTGCTGATCGATGAGCGTCCGGAAGAAGTGACCGAAATGCAGCGTACCGTGCGCGGCGAAGTGGTTGCCTCGACGTTCGATGAGCCGCCAACCCGCCACGTGCAGGTTGCCGAAATGGTGATCGAGAAGGCCAAGCGCCTGGTCGAACACAAGAAGGATGTGGTGATCCTGCTCGACTCCATCACCCGTCTGGCCCGTGCCTACAACACCGTGATCCCGAGCTCCGGCAAGGTATTGACCGGTGGTGTCGATGCCCACGCCCTGGAGAAACCGAAACGTTTCTTCGGCGCCGCGCGGAACATCGAAGAAGGCGGCTCGCTGACCATTATCGCCACCGCGCTGGTTGAAACCGGCTCGAAGATGGACGAAGTGATCTACGAAGAGTTCAAGGGCACCGGCAACATGGAATTGCCTCTGGACCGTCGCATCGCCGAAAAACGCGTGTTCCCTGCGATCAACATCAACCGCTCCGGCACCCGCCGCGAAGAGTTGCTGACCGCCGACGACGAACTGCAGCGCATGTGGATCCTGCGCAAGCTGCTGCACCCGATGGACGAAGTAGCTGCCATCGAGTTCCTGATCGACAAGCTGAAAACCACCAAGACCAACGACGAGTTCTTCTTGTCGATGAAGCGCAAGTAATACGCCGCTGTTGGTCCGAAAAAATGGCGCCCCCTGGGGGCGCCATTTTTTTTGCGCGTTTTTTAAACGCATTCCGCGCTCAAATGCACGTCGATAAGCTGCCAGCTGCCCTCAGAGCAGGTAGGATGTACGCCTATTTTACGGGTGGCATGGTTAATGAAATTCAAGGATCTTCGGGATTTCGTGCAGCAACTTGAGCAGCGCGGAGAGTTGAAACGTATCCAGATGCCGATTTCCCCGGTGCTGGAAATGACTGAGATTTGCGACCGCACCCTGCGTAACAAGGGCCCGGCGCTGCTGTTCGAGAACCCGACCGGCTACGACATTCCGGTGCTCGGCAACCTGTTCGGCACCCCCGATCGCGTGGCTTTTGGCATGGGCGCCGAGTCGGTCAGCGAGCTGCGCGAGATCGGCAAGCTGTTGGCCTTCCTCAAGGAGCCCGAGCCACCCAAGGGCTTGAAGGACGCTTGGTCGAAGCTGCCGATCTTCCGCAAGATCATTGCCATGGCGCCCAAAGTGGTCAAGGACGCGGTGTGCCAGGAAGTGGTCATCGAGGGCGATGACGTCGACCTCGCCATGCTGCCGGTGCAGACCTGCTGGCCCGGCGATGTCGGGCCACTGATCACCTGGGGCCTGACTGTCACCAAAGGCCCGAACAAAGATCGCCAGAACCTCGGTATCTATCGCCAGCAAGTGATCGGCCGTAACAAGGTGATCATGCGCTGGCTGAGCCACCGTGGCGGTGCCCTGGATTACCGTGAATGGTGCGAGAAGCACCCGGGCAAGCCATTTCCGGTCTCCGTGGCCCTGGGCGCCGACCCGGCCACCATCCTCGGCGCCGTGACCCCGGTGCCGGACAGCCTGTCCGAGTACGCCTTCGCGGGCCTGTTGCGCGGTAACCGTACCGAGTTGGTGAAATGCCGTGGCAACGATCTGCAAGTGCCGGCCACTGCGGAAATCATCCTTGAAGGCGTGATTCATCCGGGCGAGATGGCCGATGAAGGCCCTTACGGCGACCACACCGGCTATTACAACGAAGTCGACAGCTTCCCGGTGTTCACCGTGGAGCGCATCACCCACCGCATCAAACCGATCTACCACAGCACCTACACCGGTCGTCCGCCGGATGAACCGGCCATTCTCGGCGTGGCGCTCAATGAAGTGTTCGTGCCGATCCTGCAAAAGCAATTCCCGGAAATCACCGATTTCTATCTGCCGCCCGAAGGCTGCTCTTACCGCATGGCCATCGTGACCATGAAGAAGTCGTACCCAGGGCATGCGAAGCGGGTAATGCTCGGTGTGTGGTCGTTTTTGCGACAGTTCATGTACACCAAGTTCGTTATTGTCACCGACGACGACATCAATGCCCGCGACTGGAATGATGTGATCTGGGCCATCACCACGCGCATGGACCCCAAGCGCGATACGGTGATGATCGACAACACCCCGATCGACTACCTCGACTTCGCGTCGCCGGTGTCTGGCCTGGGTTCGAAGATGGGCCTGGACGCCACCCACAAATGGCCGGGTGAAACCACTCGCGAGTGGGGCCGGGTGATCGTCAAGGATGAAGCCGTGACCGCGCGCGTCGATGCGATCTGGAAAGAATTGGGAATAGATTGATGCGTGTGACCCTGCAACCTTCCGGCGCTGTGCTGGAGCTGATCCCAGGCGAGCGAATCCTCGAAGGCGCGCGTCGCCTGGGCTACGAATGCCCCCAGGCGTGTCGCAATGGCGTATGCCATGTGTGCGCTGCGTTGCTGGTGGAGGGCAGGGTGCGGCAAGCCGATGAAGTGCGTGACCATGGCGAGTTCTACACGTGCATCGCCGAACCGCTGGAAGACTGCATTGTGTTGTGGGACGGCGTGTTGGCGCCGGGAGAATTGCCGTTGCGCAAGTTGTCATGCCAGTTGAGTGAGTGCGTTGAGGTAGGGGGCGATGTATGGCGCGTGCGCCTGCTTGCGCCTGCCGGCAAGCTCGTGCGTTACCACGCGGGGCAATACCTGATGATCGAACGGGAAAATGGCGAGAAGTCCGCCTTTTCCCTGGCCTCGGCGCCCCATGCAGGCCGCGAGCTGGAACTGCATGTACTGGCCCGCGAAGACAGTGCCCGCAACCTGCTGGAGCAACTGCAACGTAACCGGATGGCCCGCATCGAGCTGCCATTTGGCGATACCCACCTGGCCGAGCTGCCGGACGGGCCGCTGGTGTTGATCGCCGCCGGCACTGGCATGGCGCAGATGCACAGCCTGATCGAACATTGCCGGGCTTCGGGCTTCAAGCACCCGGTGCATCTGTACTGGGGCGTGCGTCGCCCGGAAGATTTCTATCGGATCGAACATTGGGAACAATGGCGGCAACTGCCCAACCTGTTCCTGCACAAAGTAGTCAGCGATTTGTGCGGCTGGGAAGGGCGCTGCGGCTTATTGCATGAAGCGGTGTGTGAAGACATTACCGACCTCAAGGGCGTGCATGTGTATGCCAGCGGTTCACCGGCGATGATCTATGGCACCCTGGATGCGCTGGTCGACGCCGGCATGGATGCGCACCAGATGCGCGCCGACGTATTCGCCTACGCGCCGCGCCCTTAGAAACGCACGCCGGCGGTCAGCATCGCCGCATTCAAACCCAGCAGCACCAACTCACTGGAGACGGGGCCGAAGTTCACCCCCACGGCAGGGATGATCGCCGGCGCTACGCCAAAACGGTTGAGCGGGATTTTGTCGCGGTACTTGCCGCGATAGCCCTGCAGTGCGCCTGCGGTCACCTTCACGTAGAGCGGTGAATCGGCGATGTCATAGCGTTTGCCGGCGTAGACGTAATACGAGCGCTGGCTGAACGAGTTGCGAAACGTCGCCCCGCCATACACCAACCCCGATGCTTCGTTACGCTCCAGGTTGATCAAATCCTGATGATTGTTGTGCTTGGGATCCGGCGAAAAGTGCCGGGTGTAAAGGCTGGTTTGTGCGTACCAGAAGCCTTTGTCGTCTTGAGTGGTCGCGTCGGTAGCCAGGGCGGCAGTGGCCTGCAGCAATAGCAGCAAACCGGAAAAAAGATGTTTCATGCATCGACCTCGGTAGTCGTTTGAATGGGCGGCTAGTGTGGGTCGCTAAACCCGTGCAGTTTGGCGGGTAATGGCCGGAGGGGCCTGAACCTGCGCTGAAAATATTGCCGCCTATGCTTATGCATTTAAGGTATTACTTCTGTAGGAAAAATCTCATTAGGCTATAAGTAGACGGAAGGCGGTTTTTTTACGCCATACGGTTACAGCGCTTCGGTTCGATTACGGTAAAGTTGCTTACAACTGGTAACACTCAGGAGGCGCACCGCTTTTCGCCATGACCGCCATAGAAACCGATCTTCTGCAATTGGCTTACCCTCCGCGGCTCGATCTGGGGCCGCAACTCACTCACGAACAGTTGATGAGCTCGATGCAGGCCACCATGGGCCGGCATAAAGGTGGGCCGGTCTGGCTATTTGCGTACGGTTCGCTGATCTGGCGCCCTGAATGTTCATCGAGCGAGCGTGTGCGTGCGCGGGTCCATGGCTATCATCGCGGCTTGTACCTGTGGTCTCACGAGCATCGGGGGACGCCGGAATTGCCGGGGTTGGTGTTCGGTCTGGACCGCGGCGGCTCGTGCAGCGGGTTTGCCTACCGCTTGCCGGAAGACCAGTTGGAGGCCTCGCTTTACGCCTTATGGCAGCGCGAGATGCCTTACCCTTCCTACCGGCCGCACTGGCTCAGCTGCCGCCTCGAAGATGGCAGCCAGGTGCAGGCTTTAGGGTTTGTATTGGAGCGGCACTTGCCCAGCTACGCCGGTAACTTGCCGGATATCGTGCTCAACCATGTGCTGCAAAGCGCTTGCGGGCGTTACGGCACCACTCGCGATTATGTCGAGCAGACCGTGAACGCCCTGCGCAGCCACGCCATGCCAGATAAGAATCTGGAGGCGCGGCTCAAGCGTTGTGCCAAGGGTTGCCCAGGCGATTAACGCGCCGAGCTGACGCTATTGGTGTGCCACAGCGTCGGGACCAGGAAGGCGATCGCCAGCAGGCACGCGCCGATCAACAGGACGAAACCGCCGTCCCAGCCGAAATGGTCCACGGTGTAGCCCATGGCCGCGCTCGCGGCCACCGAGCCGCCCAGGTAACCGAACAGCCCGGTGAAGCCCGCAGCCGTGCCGGCGGCCTTCTTCGGTGCCAGCTCCAACGCCTGCAGGCCGATCAGCATGACCGGGCCGTAGATCAGGAAACCGATGGATACCAACGCGATCATGTCGACCATTGGGTTGCCCGGCGGGTTGAGCCAGTACACCAGGGTCGCCACGGTCACCAGCGCCATGAACACAATGCCGGTCAGGCCGCGGTTGCCACGGAAGATTTTGTCCGACATCCAGCCGCATAGCAGCGTGCCCGGTATGCCCGCCCACTCATAGAAAAAGTAGGCCCACGACGACTTGTCGACCGTGAAATGCTTGGCTTCCTTGAGGTAGGTAGGGGCCCAGTCCAGCACGCCGTAGCGCAGCAGGTAGACGAAGACGTTGGCGAAGGCGATGTACCACAGCATTTTGTTGCGCAGCACGTATTTGACGAAGATTTCCTTGGCGCTGAATTCTTCTTCATGGCTGGCATCGTAGCCTTCCGGGTAATCGTTCTTGTACTGTTCGATAGGCGGCAGGCCCACCGATTGTGGGGTGTCGCGCATGGTGATGAAGGCAAACGCCGCCACCAGCAGGGCCACGGTGGCCGGGACATAGAATGCTGCATGCCAGTCGTTGAACCATGCCATGCCCAGCAGGAACAGTGGGCCGATCAAGCCGCCGCCGACGTTATGCGCCACGTTCCATACCGACACCACGCCGCCGCGTTCTTTCTGCGACCACCAGTGCACCATGGTCCGCCCGCTTGGCGGCCAGCCCATGCCCTGGGCCCAACCGTTGATGAACAGCAAGATGAACATCATGGTCACGCTGGAGGTGGCCCAAGGCGCGAAACCGAAAATGAACATCACACCCGCCGACACCAGCAGGCCGAAGGGCAGGAAGTAGCGCGGGTTGGAACGGTCCGACACCAGGCCCATGAGGAACTTGGACAGGCCGTAGGCAATCGCGATGGCCGACATCGCCAGGCCCAACTGACCCCGGGTGTAACCCTCGTCGATCAGGTAAGGCATGGCCAGGGAGAAGTTCTTGCGCAGCAGGTAGTAGCCGGCATATCCGAAGAAAATACCGGCGAAGATCTGCCAGCGCAGGCGTCGGTAGGTGCTGTCTATTTTTTCTTCAGGCAGGGGCGCCTGGTGTGCGGCAGGGCGAAAGAAAGCAAACATTCAAGAGCTCCAAATTTCTTGTTTTGACTGCGGATGCGAATGTTACAGTTTCGTTACCGAAAATAGCATCGCCTCTTGGCGGCAAACACAGGAAATGAGAGCAATTGCATGTTCTCTTACGAACATGTCGCGAATAGGTAAGACGTGGTCGGTATCGAGTTCTGCAGGGCCCTGGAGATCCAAATGTGGGAGGGGCGCTCAGCGGATCTGGACGACCACCTTGCCCACCGCCTTACGCTGCCCCAGATCATTGATAGCCTGCGCGGCCTGTTCCAGCGGATACACCTGCGACACCAGTGGCTTGAGCTTGCCCTCGCCATACCAAGTGAACAGTTGCTGGAAGTTCGCCGCATTATCCTGCGGCTGGCGCTGGGCGAACGAGCCCCAGAACACCCCCACCACCGCCGCACCCTTGAGCAGCGCCAGGTTCACCGGCAGCTCGGGAATGCGTCCGCTGGCAAAACCCACCACCAGCAAACGGCCATTCCAGGCAATGGCGCGGATGGCCTGGTCGAACAGGTCGCCGCCGACCGGGTCGTAGATCACATCGGCACCGTTGCCGTCGGTGAGGCGCTTGATCTCGTCCTTCAGGCTGGTTTCGCTGTAATTGATCAGTTCATCGGCACCGGCGGCCTTGGCCACGGCGAGTTTGTCGGCGCTGCTGGCGGCGGCGATCACGCGAGCGCCCATGGCTTTGCCGATTTCCACGGCGGCCAGGCCCACGCCGCCGGAGGCGCCGAGTACCAGCAGCGTCTCGCCGGGTTGCAGGTTGGCCCGCTGCTTGAGCGCGTGCATCGAGGTGCCGTAGGTCATGCTGAAGGCGGCAGCGGTATTGAAGTCCATGCTCGGCGGGATCGGCAGCACGTTGTAGCCCGGCACCGCGACCTGTTCGGCAAAGCTGCCCCAGCCGGTGAGCGCCATGACCCGGTCACCCACTTTCAGATGGCTGACCTTTTCCCCCACCTCGCTGACCACGCCCGATGCTTCGCCGCCCGGTGAAAACGGAAAGGGTGGCTTGAACTGGTATTTGCCTTCGATGATCAGCGTGTCCGGGAAATTCACCCCTGCTGCGTGCACATCCAGCAGAATTTCATTCTTCTTGATCGCCGGGCTGGCTGTCTCTTCCAGCACCAGGGTTTCGGCGGGGCCGAAGGCTTTGCACAGCACAGCTTTCATCGGGCTATTCCTTTTGGTGTCGTGGCCGATAAGTGTAGAAGGGTGCGCCCCCGGGTCAACGAGCATGCCCCGGCCTGATAAGTCGCCATAAGCTTGTACTCAGCCTTGCTAGCGTTATGCTACCCGGCAACCGAATTCGAGGAATGAACTGTGAAAGCGTGGATCCTGTTGATGCTGGCCCTGACCCTGCCGATGGCAGCCCAGGCCGAAGAAGCCAAAGAAGGCGAGGCGCCGAAGGTCAGCTATATCAGCCTGAGCCCGCCTTTCGTGGGTAACTACGGCCTGGACGGCACGGCGAAACTCAAGGTGTTCAAGGCCGATATCGCCTTGCGCGTGACCGGTACCGAAGCCGCCGCCGCCGTCAAAGCCAACGACGCGTTGATTCGTAACCAATTGGTGGCGCTGTTCACCCAGCAGACCAACGACGCTATGAGCACTGTCGAAGGCAAAGAGAAACTGCGTCAGGAAGCCCTCAAGCAAACCCAGCAAGTAATGAACGACGAAACCGGCAAGCCGGTAGTGGAAGACCTGTTGTTCAACAACCTGATCATTCAGTAGCCGGCGGCGTCACACCCCAGATCTTCAGCAACGCTGCGCTGAAGGATGGCTCGAGCACGCGGTTGCCGTGGCCGCTGAGGTGGTTTGAGTCAAAAAACAATGGCTTGGCGTTTGCGTCATAGGCCGAGCAGATCGGGCCGGGGCACAGCAGCGGTAGCGGATCCCAGGCGTGCAACGCCGGATAGCTTGCCTGCAGCTGTTGCAACAACGCCATTTGCGGCGCGCGGAGCCGTTCAAGTTGGTCCCGCGCCATCGTCAGGCCAGGCGCGCAGACGGGGTTCATGCGGTTGAACGCATCCGAGCAGCGGTTGGGCGCGGCCTTGAACAGCGGCTTGGGCGCATCGATCAGCACAGTCAGCTGCGCGTTCTGCAAACGGCTTAACAGCGCGTCGGCGGCCAATCGCGCCGCTTCAATGTTATCGGCCGTCAGTTCGCCCAAAGCGTCATCGACCATGGCGGCCTCACCTTCGCGCCACGCCCGTCCGGCCAGCTCCGGCATGCGCAGCGAGGCGAGGAATACCACGTCGCCCGGCTTGGCGCGGGCCAAGATCTCCTGGAGTTGGGCTTCTCGCAACGCCGCGCAATGTGCAGGGTCCGGGCCGATCAGGCTGACGACGCCGCAACCGCCTTGTTCGTACTCCGTCACGGTTACCCCCAGTTTGAGCGAGACGAGCTTGAGCAAGGTGCGGTAGGCCGCGGTATGCGAATCCCCCATGACGAACAATTGCCGTCCCTTCAGGCGTGGGTCGTCGAGGCGGGCAAAATCTTCCTGGGGATAATGTTTGTAGGCGTACCAGGTATAGGTATCGCGGGTCTGGCTGAGTGACAGCGTCGATGGGTTGACCGACACCCACAGCGCGCCCAGCCACATCAGGCCGGTGACACTCAAACCGGCCGCAAACGTGAACCCCGCCTTGCGTTGCACCGCCGAGTGGCCGCTACGGATCGGTGTTTCTATCCAGTGATAGGACGCTGCCGCAAGCAGCGCCACCAGCACCGGGTAGAGCCACTGCACGATCAGCAGCTCCATCCCGACGGTCCAGCGCAGGAACACCGCGACCGGCCAGTGCCACAGGTACAGCGAATAGGACAGCCGGCCGATATACGTCGCCAATGGAGTTTGCAGCACGCGCTGCAACGCACCGGGCGAGCTGTCGGCGCGCAATACGATCCCCGCGATCATTAACAGCGAGCCGGCCACGGTGACCATGGCCCAGGGGTAGGGAAACTGCCGGGGTTGGGCGAACAGGAAACCGACCATCACCAAGCCCAGGCCACCGATCAACAGGGCAGGGGCCAGCCGATTGAGGCGGGGCGTGACATCGCGGGTGCCGATGGCTTGAAACAGGATGGCGCCGGCGGCCAGCTCCCAGAAGCGCCCAGGCAACAGGTAAAACGCCGACAGCGGCGCGACCTTTACCTGATACGCGCCGATGATCATCGAGGCAATCGCCAACAGCGGCAGCACTGCCCAGGCAAACCCGACCCGTTGCCGATAACGCAGCCATATAAAGAACAGCGCGGGGAATATCACATAGAACTGTTCCTCAACCCCCAGTGACCAGGTATGCAGGTAGGGGTTGAGTTCGGCGCTGGGCGAGAAGTAGGTGTCGGTGTTCCAGGCCAGCACCAGATTGCTCAGGCCAAAAAAGGCCGCCAGGCCCGTGCGATTGATCAGCTCGCTGAGCCAGTATTGCGGCATGAACATCGCGCTAAGCACAACACTCACACACAGCACGGTCAGCAATGCGGGCATGATGCGTAGCAATCGGCGCCGGTAGAAGTCCGCCAGGTAACGGCCCAAGCTCAGGTCGCGGCGCTCCCATAGCGACTGGCTGATCACATACCCGGAAATCACGAAGAACATATCTACGCCGGTAAAACCGCCGGGCAACAGGCTGAACACGTCCAAGTGGAAGACGATGACGCTGAGAACCGCAATGGCCCGCAGGCCATCGATGGCCGGTTTGTAGGTGCTGGCGAACTGGGACACGCGAAGGTCCTTGGGCATGAGCGAGCCCCGGATTCTGCCAAAGCCTGCGCCGGGTGACGACTAGCCGTTCGGACAGGTATGCGACCAGGTGTTACCCGATCAGGACGCCAGGCTTTTGCGGAACCTGGCCAGTGCCACGGCAAAAAACAGCAAGCCAATCGCGGCCAGCGCCAGCAAATCCGGCCACACCACGCTGACGCCCGCATCCCGGAACAGAATCGCCGCGCTCAGGCTCACAAAATGCGTCGACGGCGAGCCCTGCATCACCCACTGCAACCATTCGGGCATGCTGTCCAGCGGCGTACTGCCGCCGGAGAGCAGCAGCATGGGGATGATCACCGGGATCGCCAGCAAGCCGAATTGCGGCGTCGAGCGGGCGAGGGTGGCGAGGAAGATCCCCAAGGCGGTGCTGGCAAACAGATACAGCGCGGTCACCAGCAAAAACAGGCTCAGCGACCCGGCCAGCGGCACGCCAAGCAAACCTTTGACCACCACCTCCAGCGACACCCAGGTGCACAGCACCACCACCAGCATGTTGCTCCAGATTTTTGCCAGCATGATTTCCAGCGCGGTCAGCGGTAGCACCAGCAGGTGATCGAGGGTGCCGTGTTCGCGCTCACGCAACAGTGCGGTGCCGGTGAGTACGATGGCGAGGATGGTGATGTTGTTGACGATCTGGATCACCGCCAGGAACCAGCCGCCTTCCAGGTTGGTATTGAATAACGCGCGGGTGGTCAGCCGTGCCGGGGACTGCCTGGCGGCGTCGGCCTGGCCGCTGTAGTCAAGCCACTCGCGCTGGAAGATGCGCCCGATGTAGCCGGCGCCCATGAAGGCCTGGCTCATGGCCGTGGCATCCACGTTCACCTGCACGCCCGGCTCGCGGCCTGCCAGTAGGTCGGCCTGGAAGTTGGCTGGCACATTGACCACAAAGGTGTACTGGCCACTGTCCATCACCTTGTCCAATTGGTCATAGGCCAGGGGCACCGGTGGGTGGAATTCCGGCGGTTGCAGGGCCTCGGCCATCTGTCGTGAGAGCGCGCTGTGATCCTCATCGACAAACGCCACGCTGGCGTTGTGCACGCCAATCACTGAGCCGGCGGCGGGCATGTAGATGGCGACGGTGAAGGCGTAGAACAGAAACAGCAGCAGCACGCTGTCGTGGCGCAGGCTGGTGAGTTCCTTGATCCCCAGGCGCAGGATGTGCGTGAACTTATGCATCACACCTCCTGCTTCTTGAGCATGACCAGGCTCAGCCCGGTGAACCCGACGAAAAACCCGAACAGCGCCAGGCACTGCGGCCACAGTTGGCGCAGGTCCAGGGCCTTGGTAAAGGTACCCACCGCGATATCCAGGAAGTGCCCGGCCGGAAACAGCGTGCCCATCAGCGCGGCCGCGCCCTCCAGCGAGGAGCGCGGCACGATCAGCCCGGAAAACTGGATGGTCGGCAGGCTGGTGATGATCATGGTGCCGAGGATGGCCGCGATCTGCGTGCGGGTGAACGCGGAAATCAGCAGGCCCATGCTGGTGGTGGCCAACACATAGAGCAGGCCGCCAAACGCAAGCGTCAGGCCGCTGCCCTTGAATGGCACACCCAATAGCCACCGGTTCATCGCCACCAGCAGCGCCAGGTTGACCAGGCTCACGGCCAGGTACGGCGCTTGTTTGCCCAGCAGGAATTCCAGGCGCGTCAGCGGCGTGGCGTAAAAGTTGGTGATCGAGCCCAGTTCTTTCTCGCGCACGATGCCCAAGGCGGTGAGCATCGCCGGGATAAACGCCAGGATCAGCGCCATCACGCCGGGGCCGATGGCGTTCACACTGACCACGTCCTGGTTATAGCGAAAGCGGGTCTGCAGCTTGGCGCCGGTTTGGGTGCTGCGCGGCAGGCTGCTCAGTTCGGCCAGTTGCTGCAGGTTGCCCTGATGCACGGCTTCTACATAGTTGCGGCTGGTTTCTGCGCGAAACGGCATGCCACCGTCGAGCCAGGCGGCGACCGTGGGTTGGCGCCCGGCATAAAGGTCGCGGCCAAACCCCGGCGGGATCTCCAGGGCCAGTTTGATTTCCGAGCGCTGCAGGCGCCGGTGTAATTCTTTGGCGTCTTGGATCGGCGCTTGCTCGGCGAAGTAGCGCGAGCTGCGAAAGGCCTCCAGGTAGGCGCGGCTCTGCGGAGTCTGGTCTTGGTCGTAGACGGCGAAGGCGAGGTTTTCCACGTCCAGGGAAATGCCGTAGCCGAAGATCACCATCATGAACATCGCCCCGAGCAGGGCGAAGGCCATGCGCACTTTGTCGCGCAGCAACTCTTTGCCTTCGCGGCTGGCCACAGCCAGTAGTCGAGACAGGCGCAAGCCGTGTTTGCTGATGGGCGGTGGGCCTGTTTCGCTGACGGTGTCGGCTGGCGCCGTGGGTTTGGGGCCGGGTTCGCCTTGAGCCTGTTCCAGGCACGTCACGAACGCGGCTTCCAAGGTGTCGCCATGGAACTGCCGCTGCAAGGCATCAGGGGTATCGCAGGCCAGTACCTTGCCCGCATGCATCAACGAGATGCGGTCGCAGCGCTGGGCTTCGTTCATGAAATGGGTGGACAGGAAAATGGTCACCCCTTGCTCGCGCGACAATTGGACCAGCAGCCGCCAGAAATCATCCCGCGCCGCTGGGTCGACACCCGATGTGGGCTCATCAAGGATCAGCACTTCCGGGCGATGCAGCACGGCGACCGCCAGGGACAGGCGTTGGCGCAAGCCCAGGGGCAATTCGCTGGAGGGTTGCTCGGCCACCGCGCCAAGGTCAAAACGCTGGATCAATTCATCAATGCGCGGGCCGCTGTCGGCCTTGGGCAGGTCGAACAGTTGCGCGTGCAATATCAGGTTCTGGCGCACGCTGAGTTCGCCATACAGCGAGAAACTCTGTGACATGAAGCCCACGCGTTTACGGGTGGCCAGGTCCTTGGCGTTCACTGGGTTGCCCAGCAGCGTCGCACGGCCTTCGGTGGCGGGCATCAGCCCGGTGAGGACTTTCATGGTGGTGGTCTTGCCGCAGCCGTTGGAACCGAGGAAACCGAAAATCTCACCCCGGCCGATGGCAAAGCTGACCTTGTTCACCGCCGTAAAATCACCGAAACGCAGCGTCAAGTCATGCGCTTGGATAGCGATATCGCTGCTGGCGCCTACGCGCGGCGGTATCACCAATGGCTGGTTGCCATGCGCGCTGTCGCCCTGAAAGTGGGTGAAGGCTTCGTCCAGTTTGCCGCTGGGCGTCACTGCCGCCAGTTCGTGGCTGAGGCCGTCGGCGATCAGTTTGCCGCGGTCGAGCATCAGGCAATGTTCGAACTGCTCGGCTTCCTCCATGTAGGCCGTGGCCACCAGCAGTGTCAGTTGCGGGCGCCCACTGCGTACGGTGTCGACCAACTCCCAGAAGCGACGACGCGACAGCGGGTCGACGCCGGTGGTGGGTTCGTCGAGGATCAGCAAGTCCGGGTCGTGGATCAGCGCGCAGCACAGGCCGAGTTTTTGCTTCATGCCGCCCGAGAGTTTGCCCGCCGGGCGCTCGGCAAAGCGCGCCAGGTCGGTGGCCAGCAGCAGGTTGTGCATGCGCTGGTTGCAGTCGGCTGTAGACAAGCCGAACAGGGTGGCGAAGAAGCGGATGTTCTCGCTGATCGACAATTCGGGATATAGATTGCCGCCCAGGCCCTGAGGCATAAAAGCAATGCGCGGGTAAAGGTTGTTGCGGTGTCGTCGGTCGTCAATGGCGCCGCCGAGCACCTCCAGTTGCCCTGTCTGAAGCTTTTTGACCCCGGCGATCAGCCCCAGCAGGGTTGATTTGCCCGCCCCGTCCGGGCCGATCAGCCCGCAGCGTGTGCCGGCGGGCAGGCTGAACGCGATGTCGAGCAGCGCCTGTTGTTGGCCGTAACGGTGCTGGATGCCCGTGGCGTGCAGCGCCAGGCCGGTCATTGCAGGTTGGCCGGCCAATCGATGTCGGCGGTGCGCACGTAGCCGGCACCCGGCATGCCGGGCTTGGCCTGGGGTACGGCGCTGGGTTGGGTCAGGCGCAGTTTGACGCGAAATACCAGTTTTTGGCGTTCATCGCGGGTTTCCACTTCCTTGGGGGTGAATTGCGATTTGGCGGCGACAAAACTGATTTTCGCCGGCAGCGGCTGGTCGGGCAGGGCATCGAGCAGAATCCGCGCGTCACTGCCGACGGTCAGGCGGCCCGTGACGGAGGCGGGCAGGTAAAGGTTCATGTACTGATCATTTGGGTCGATGAGCAGCAACACGCGTCCACCCGCGCCGAGCACTTCGCCGGGTTCGGCCAGGCGCAGCTGGATAACGCCGTCGATGGGCGCGCGCAGGCTGCTGTCGTCGATTTCACTGGTGAGCTGGGCGACCTGGGCCTGGGCGGCACCGATGGCGGCCTTGACCGAATTGACCTGGGCTTGGGCAGCAATCACGGCGGCGTTGCCGGTGTTTTGGCGCGCTTGCTGCTGGTCGATCAATTGGCTGCTGGCGAAGCCGCGCTTGTACAGCTCTTGGGTGCGCTTGAGTTCCTGGCTGGCCAGCAGTTGTTCGCTTTGGCGCAGTTGCACATTGGCTTGGGCGGCGGAGAAGTTTTCCTTGGCGCGCAGCACTTCGGCTTCGGCCTGGGCGCGTTGGGCCTCCAGGGTGCGGGTGTCCATGCGCGCAAGCAGTTGGCCCTTGAGTACCTTGTCGCCTTCATCCACCCGCACGTCGGCCAGACGCCCGGGGATCTTGGCGGCGATCTGCACTTCGGTCGATTCCAGACGGCCATTGCCCATGCTCAGGCCAGGGGGCAGGCGGTCCTGGATGGAACGCCAATAACCAAAGCCGCCGGCGCCCAGCAACAGGGCGATCAAGGCGATGGCGAAAACGCGGGAGGTGTGATGGTTCGTCGACATGGCGGCTTCCTGCGGCATTAGCGTCCTAGTTTGAGCGGTTTGCCCCGAGCAGGGCTTGATGCCGGTCAGCTAAAGCAGGTTGATCACGGCGGCCCATTGCTCGGGCGTCACGGCCATCACCGACAGCCGGCTGCCTTTTTGCACCAGGGGCAACTCGGCGAGGGCGGTTTGCTGTTTCAGGTAACCCAGGCCCAGCACTCGGGGAAACGTCTGGACATGCGCGACGGTGATCGCGCTCCAGGGGTTTTTCTGCGCGGTGGCCTTGGCGTCGAAATAATGGCTGTCCGGCTCCAGCGCGGTTGGGTCCGGGTAGGCTGCCTTGACGATTTTGCCGATGCCGGCAATACCCGGCTCAGGGCAGCTGGAATGGTAGAAGAAGAACTCGTCACCCACGGCCATGGCCCGTAGAAAGTTGCGCGCCTGGTAATTGCGCACCCCATCCCAGCGGGCTTCGCCGAGGGTTTCCAAGCCGTTGATAGAGAGTTCCTCGGGCTCGGATTTCATCAGCCAGTAGGCCATTTTTGGGCTCCTGAAAAAGGCAGTGGGCAAGTTGTCTGGCAATTTGATGACAAACCGACAGTCGGTTGGCGTCAAGGTTTGCGTGTTGGTTCACGTTATCGCAGAATGCCGGGATTTTAAGCTTGACGCAGCTGCAACGGACTACTTTGGAACGTTGTTGTCATCGTGTACGAGGTGCCTGAAGGGGGGCAATCGATGCAACGTAAACCGGATTTACTATGGATTTTGGTGATTTTGTTTGGTCTGGGCGTCGTGACCACCGGGTATGCGCAAAGCTTGTGGTCGAACAAGACCGATGCACCGGTGGAGCTGACTCAACAGCAGTCGCAACCGTTCAAGCGTTAACCCTTACTCAAGACGCCGCTGCTTCCAGCGGCGTTTGTGCCACATACCACCGCTTATCGGTGACGGTGCCCGCCAGCGGCACATCCCAACTGGCCTGTGCCAATCGATTGACCTTCTGACATTCATGGGCCAGGCCCAATAGCGTCGGCTTGCGCCAGCGTTGACGGCGCGCCAGGTAGGCCAGGCTGCGGTCATAGAAACCGCCGCCCATGCCCAGGCGCCCACCGCTTTCATCGAACCCCACCAATGGCAGCAATACCAAGTCGAGCGCCCATACCTGGCGTTGGCATTTGGCATTGCCCCGTGGTTCCAGAATGCGAAAGCGATTGGGCAGCAGCTTTTCCCCAGGCCGCACGCGCTGGAACACCATCTTGGTTCGCGGCCAGGCGCTCAGTACCGGCAGATAGGTAGCCTTGCCTCGGCGCTGGGCGGCACCCAGCAACAGGCGCGGATCGATTTCACCGTCCGTCGGCAGATACAGGGAAATATGCTTGGCCCGGCGAAACAGCGGGTGCTGTGCCAGTTGCCGATACAGGCCATGGGCGGCCTTGCGCTGCTCGCTCGGCGTGAGGGCGCGGCGGGCCTTGCGCAACATGCGTCGAAGGTGCGGACGTGAAAGCGGCGCAGGTTCGGTCATGGGGTTTGGGCTCATAAAACAATGCCAGTCCGGAGACTGGCATTGAGTTTGGGAATTCAGGCTCCCCGACAGAGCCGCTGTCGACTTAGCCCTTGAACCCGAAAGTTCAAGGTGGAAGATGCAGTAGGCTTTAAGGCTTTCCGTCTAGCGGACATGCACACCAGCCCAACGTGCAACTTCCAGGGTAGTGCGAATCGGCTCAGGGACATCGCCGACTGGCAAACACGCCAGGGAGTGGGGCGAGTATACCTTAAACACCGGCAGCAATCAGCCCTTGGGTGCGTCCGAATCGCTGGACAGCACCAGATCCACGCGTTCAAGCAGGTCACGCACTTGCTCGCGGGTCGAACCGTTGGCCTGTACATCCGGGCGTTCCTGCTTATGCAGCAGGTCGTGGGTAATGTTCAGCGCGGCCATCACGGCAATACGGTCGGCGCCGATCACTTTGCCGCTGCTGCGGATCTCACGCATCTTGCCATCCAGGTAGCGGGCGGCGCTCACCAGGTTGTTACGCTCTTCCTGGGGGCAGATGATCGAATATTCTTTGTCGAGAATCTGCACGGTGACGCTATTGCTTGAACTCATGAGTCTTGCTCCAGGGCCTTCAGGCGCGAAATCATCGATTCGACCTTACGCCGAGCGATTTCGTTTTTTTCAATGAGGTGAGCGCGTTCCTCGCGCCAGGTCTTTTCCTGAGCTAATAGGAGTCCGTTTTGACTCTTAAGTTGCTCGACCCGAGTAATTAGCAATTCGAGTCTGGCCATCAGCGCTTGCAGGTCGGTGTCTTCCATTGGGTTCCACTGGATTTTGTCTGATGAATGGCAACTGCAGGATAAACGATCTGACGCCCTCGATAGTCTTGGTACGTCTGCCGGTGCTAGGATACAGCGCTCCATTCTAGACATTGCGCCGTCTGGCGCCTAGCTCACCATGCCCATTCAGAACTCCCCGTACGATGCTTTTTCCAAACTGCTGAGCACCAGCGGCCATCCATGCTCGCCTGCCGAACTGCACGGCGTGTTGTTGGGCCGCAGTTGCACCGGTGTCGGCTTCGATGCCGACAACTGGCTGGCCGATGTGGCCGAGCTGCTGGAAACCGAACCGACCGACAACGTGCGTAACGCGCTGATCGGCCTGCAAGAGATGGTCAAGGGCGAGCTGACCGGTGATGACGTCACCGTGGTCTTGCTGCTGCCGACCGACGACGCGCCGCTCACCGAACGCGCCGCCGCACTGGGCCAATGGTGCCAGGGCTTCCTCCATGGTTTCGGCGTGAACGCCGGCGGCCTGGAGCTGAGCACCGACGCCAAGGAAGTGCTGCAGGACCTGGCCGCTATCTCCCAAGTGCAAGATGCCCTGGAAGAGTCCGAAGACGGTGAAGGCGACTACATGGAAGTCATGGAATACCTGCGCGTCGCACCCTTGCTGCTGTTCACCGAGACCAAGAAGTCCGCTGAGCCTGCCGCACCCAAGCCTTCGCTGCACTGAGAAAGGAAGCCCATCTGCCCATGATCCATATCCCCAAAGCGGAATACACCCGGCGCCGCAAGGCGCTCATGGCGCAGATGGAACCCAACAGCATCGCGATCCTGCCGGCCGCCGCCGTGGCGATCCGCAACCGCGATGTCGAGCATGTGTACCGCCAGGACAGCGACTTCCAGTACCTGAGCGGCTTCCCCGAACCGGAAGCGGTGATCGTGCTGATGCCCGGGCGCCAGCATGGCGAGTACGTGCTTTTCTGCCGTGAACGCAACGCCGAACGCGAACTGTGGGATGGCCTGCGCGCCGGTACCGAAGGCGCTATCCGCGATTTTGGCGCTGACGATGCCTTCCCCATCACCGATATCGACGACATCCTGCCCGGCCTGATCGAAGGCCGCGACCGGGTGTACTCGGCCATGGGCAGCAACGCCGAATTCGATCGCCACCTCATGGAGTGGATCAACGTGATCCGCTCCAAGGCCCACCTGGGGGCGCAACCGCCGAACGAATTCGTTGCCCTGGATCATCTGCTGCACGACATGCGCCTGTATAAATCGGCGGCGGAAGTGAAAGTGATGCGCGAGGCCGCGCGGATTTCCTGTGCGGCCCACGTCAAGGCGATGCAGGCCAGCCGCGCCGGTTTGCATGAGTTCAGCCTGGAAGCCGAGCTGGATTACGAATTCCGCAAGGGCGGCGCGAAAATGCCCGCCTATGGCTCCATCGTCGCCGCCGGGCGCAACAGCTGCATCCTGCACTACCAACAGAATGACGCACCGCTCAAGGACGGCGACCTGGTGCTGATCGACGCCGGTTGCGAGATCGACTGCTACGCCAGCGACATCACCCGCACCTGGCCGGTCAATGGCAAGTTTTCACCTGAACAGAAAGCGATCTACGAGATTGTGCTGGCCTCGCAAGAGGCCGCCTTCATGCAGATCGCACCGAACAAACACTGGAACCAGGCCCATGAGGCGACGGTGCAGGTCATCACCGCCGGGTTGGTGAAGCTGGGGTTGCTGCAGGGGGACGTCGACCAACTGATCGCCGACGAAGCCTACAAACCCTTCTACATGCACCGCGCCGGCCACTGGCTGGGCATGGATGTACACGATGTGGGCGAATACAAAGTGGGCGGCGAATGGCGCGTGTTGGAAGCCGGTATGGCACTCACCGTGGAGCCGGGCATCTATATTTCTGCGGACAACCAGAACGTGGCAAAGAAATGGCGGGGCATTGGCGTGCGCATCGAGGATGACGTGGTAGTGACCAAGCAAGGCTGTGAAATCCTGACCGGCGGCGTGCCCAAGACCGTCGCCGAGATCGAAGCCCTGATGGCGGCTGCACGATGAGCCGGGTCAACCTGGCGATCATCGGCGGCGGCCTGGTGGGCGCCAGCCTGGCGCTGGCGTTGCAGGCCGGGGCCAAGGCCCGGGGTTGGAAGATTGTGCTGATCGAACCGTTCGCACCGGGTGACAGCTACCAACCCAGCTACGACGCACGCTCGTCGGCGTTGTCGTTTGGCGCCCGCCAGATTTATCAGCGCCTGGGTGTGTGGCAGGCTATCTCCCCGCGCGCCGAGCCGATCAAGCAAATTCACGTATCGGACAAAGGCCGCTTCTCCACCGCGCGCTTGTCTGCCATGGAGGAGGGCGTGCCGGCGCTGGGCTATGTGGTAGAAAACGCCTGGCTCGGCCAGTGCCTGTGGCAAGGCCTGGACAAAGACGTGGTGAGTTGGCGCTGCCCGGCGGAAGTCGCGCGCATGGAGCCGCTGCCCGATGGCTATCGCCTGACCCTCAACGATGAAACCGTACTCGAATGCGACCTTGCGGTACTCGCCGATGGCGGCCGCTCCGGCTTGCGCGAGCAATTGGGCATCGGCGTGAAAACCCGGCCGTACAACCAAAGCGCGCTGATCGCCAACATCACCCCAAGCGAGTCCCACAACGGCGAAGCCTTCGAGCGCTTTACCGATGAAGGCCCGATGGCCTTGCTGCCGCTGCCGGACAACCGCTGCGCGCTGGTCTGGACCCGCATCGGCATGGACGCCCAGCGCCTGGCGGCCCTCGACGAGCGCAGTTTCCTGAATGAATTGCAGGGCGTGTTCGGTTACCGCCTGGGCACGTTGAAACAAGTCGGCGCGCGACATCTGTATCCGCTGACCTTGGTAGAAGCCGAAGAGCAAGTACGCTCGCACCTGGCGATCCTCGGCAATGCCGCCCACAGCCTGCACCCGATTGCCGGGCAGGGGTTCAACCTGTCCCTGCGCGATGCGAACGCTTTGGCCGAAGCCCTGCTGGCCGGGCCGGCGGTGCCGGGCGACCTGGCCACATTGCAGGCTTATCGCGAGCGCCAACGCCTGGACCAGAAGTTGACCGTGGGTTTCTCCGACCAAGTCACGCGCCTGTTCGGCAGCGCGCAACCGTTGGTGGCATTGGGTCGCAATATGGGCCTGCTGGGCCTGGACCTGTTGCCGCCGGCCAAGCGCTGGTTCGCCCGTCAGGCCATGGGCCTGGGTACGCGTCCCGATGCTTAAGTGGCTGATCGAACGGCTGGGCAAGGCGCGGCTGTTGCGCTGGGTCATGACCCTGTACCCGCCGTACCTGGGGGCCGGGGTCAGCGTGCAGCACATGAGCGCTGATTTTCGTCACGTCAAAGTGCGCATGGGCCTGGGCTGGTACAACCGTAATTACGTCGGCACGCAGTTCGGCGGCAGCCTGTACTCGATGGTCGACCCGTTCTACATGCTGATGCTGATGGAGAACCTGGGCCGCGACTACATCGTGTGGGACAAGGCCGCGAGCATCGACTTTATTTCGCCGGGCAAAGGCCCGGTGTACGCCGAATTTTTTATCGACGATGCGTTGTTGGATGAAGTGCGTCGGCAGACCGAAGGCGGCGAGAGGTATTTGCCGCACCTCAAGGTCCAGATTCATGACGGCGCCGGCACGCTGGTGGCGCGTGTCGACAAAACCCTTTACGTGCGGCGCAAGCCGCCAGCGAGACAGGCTTAAAGCATGGACATGCGCGCAGATGTGCTGATTGTCGGGGCCGGAATGGTCGGAAGCGCCCTGGCGCTGGCGTTGCAGGGCAGCGGCCTGCAGGTGCTGCTGCTCGACGGCAGCCCGCTGAGTGTCAAACCGTTCGACCGGGATGCGGCCTTCGAACCCCGTGTGAGCGCCTTGTCGGCGGCCAGCCAGCGCATCCTCGAACGCCTTGGCGTATGGGAAGGCATCGTCTCGCGTCGCGCCAGCCCTTATGGCGAGATGCAAGTGTGGGACGGCAGCGGCACCGGGCAGATCCACTTCTCGGCGGCCAGCGTACACGCCGAAGTACTCGGGCATATCGTCGAAAACCGCGTGGTACAGGACGCCTTGCTTGACCGCCTGCACGACTGCGACCTGGGTTTGCTGGCCAATGCGCGGCTGGAGCAAATGCGTCGCTCCGGCGATGACTGGCTGCTGACCCTGGCCGATGGCCGTACCTTGCGCGCGCCGCTGGTGGTCGCCGCCGACGGCGCCAACTCCGCTGTGCGCCGCCTCACCGGTACGGCGACCCGTGAATGGGACTACCTGCATAACGCCATCGTCACCAGCGTGCGCAGCAGCCAGCCGCACCAGCGCACCGCCTGGCAACGCTTTACCGATACCGGCCCGCTGGCGTTTTTGCCGCTGGAACGGGACGGGCAAGAGGATTGGTGTTCGATCGTCTGGTCGACCACGCCGGCTGAATCCGAACGCCTGATGGCGTTGGATGACCCAAGCTTCTGTCGTGAACTGGAGCGCGCTTTTGAAGGGCGCCTGGGTACGGTCGTCAATGCCGACCCACGGGTTTGCGTGCCGTTGCGTCAACGTCACGCCAAACGCTACGTGGCCGAGGGGCTGGCATTGATCGGCGATGCGGCTCATGTGATCCACCCGTTGGCTGGGCAGGGCGTGAACCTGGGTTTCCTTGATGCGGCGGTGCTGGCCGAAGTGTTGTTGTCGGCGACCGAACGCGCTGAGCGTCTGGCGGATGTGAAAGTGCTGAGCCGTTACGAACGCAGGCGTATGCCCCACAACCTGGCGCTGATGGCGGCGATGGAAGGTTTCGAGCGGTTGTTCCAGGCCGATCAGCTGCCGTTGCGCTGGCTGCGCAATGCCGGCTTGAAGATGGTCGACCAGATGCCCGAAGCCAAGGCGGTGTTTGTGCGCCAAGCCTTGGGCTTGACCGGCGATCTGCCGGAACTCGCCAAGCCCTGAGGGGTTTGTGCAACATCTGGTAACGCCTCCGTTGAGCGTTACCAAATGTGAGTCCTTATCATTTGCTCTCTTTTTGCAAATGAGAGACCGCACCCATGTTGGCACCCAAGCGCCTCCTGACTGTCCTGGCACTCACCCTCATCGGCAGCACCAGCGCCGTGCGGGCAGCCGACGAGGTGGTGGTCTACTCCTCGCGCATCGACGAGTTGATCAAGCCGGTGTTCGACGCCTACACCCAGAAGACCGGTGTGCAGGTGAAGTTCATCACCGACAAGGAAGCCCCGTTGATGCAACGCATCAAGGCCGAGGGCGAAAACGCTACCGCCGACCTGCTGCTGACCGTGGATGCCGGCAACCTCTGGCAAGCCGAGCAGATGGGCATCCTGCAACCGTTCACCTCCCCGGTGATCGACAAAAACATCCCCTTGCAATACCGCTCATCCGCTCACGCCTGGACGGGTTTGAGCCTGCGCGCGCGGACCATCGCCTATTCCACCGCCCGGGTAAAGCCGGAAGACCTGACGACCTACGAAGCCCTGGCCGACAAGCAATGGGAAGGTCGCCTGTGCCTGCGCACTGCCAAGAAGGTCTACAACCAATCGCTGACCGCCACCCTGATCGAAACCCACGGCGCGGCCAAGACCGAAGCAATCGTCAAGGGTTGGGTGAATAACCTGTCCACTGACGTGTTCTCCGATGACATCGCCGTGCTGGAAGCCATCAACGCCGGGCAATGCGACGTGGGCATCGTCAATACCTACTACTACGGTCGTTTGCACAAGCAGAAGCCGGACCTGGCGGTGAAGCTGTTCTGGCCGAACCAGGGCGACCGTGGCGTGCATGTGAACCTGTCGGGCATCGGCCTGACCAAGCACGCGCCACACCCGCAAGCGGCCAAGGCGCTGGTGGAATGGATGACCACGCCTGAAGCACAACAGATTTTTGCCGACGTGAACCAGGAGTTCCCGGCCAACCCGGCAGTGCCGCCTTCGGCCGAAGTGGCCACGTGGGGCAAGTTCGTCGCGGACACCTTGCCGGTGGAAGTGGCGGGTAAGCGCCAGGCCGAGGCGATTCGGTTGATGGATCGGGCGGGCTGGAACTGAATACAATCTGCAGGACGCCGCAGTTCTGAATGTGGGAGGGGGCTTGCTCCCGATGGTGGTGGATCAGTCACTGATGAGTAGACTGACACTCCGCCATCGGGAGCAAGCCCCCTCCCACATTGGAGTGTGGTGTTTTTCGAGTTTATTTACTGAGAGCTGACCCTTGGCCCACCCCGCCCAACGCCGCTGGTACCTGCCGGTGTTCACCGTCGCCGCCCTGGTGCTGCTGCCGCTGAGCGTGCTGTTGCTGTCCTGGCAAAGCATCGACCTACAGATCTGGTCCCACCTCTGGGAAACCCAGATGCCACGCCTGTTGGGCAATACCCTGACGTTGGTGGTGGGCGTCGGCATAGGGGTAACGCTGCTGGGTGTCAGCCTGGCCTGGCTGACCAGCCTTTGCGAATTCCCCGGGCGGCGGTGGCTTGACTGGGCGTTGATGCTGCCGTTCGCCATCCCGGCGTATGTGCTGGCCTTCGTATTCGTAGGCCTGCTGGACTTTTCCGGCCCGGTGCAAACCCTGCTACGCGAGTGGTTCGGCACGGGCTTGCGCCTGCCACGCGTGCGGTCCACCAGTGGCGTGATCATTGTGCTGGTGTTGGTTTTTTACCCTTACGTTTACCTGCTGGCGCGTAGTGCATTCCTGGCCCAGGGCAAAGGCTTGATGGAAGCCGCGCGCGTGCTGGGGCAATCGCCGTGGCAAGCGTTCTGGCGTGTGGCCCTGCCCATCGCGCGGCCGGCGATTGGCGCCGGGGTCGCCCTGGCGTTGATGGAAACCCTGGCAGATTTCGGCGCAGTCTCGGTGTTCAACTTCGACACCTTCACCACCGCCATCTACAAGACCTGGTACGGCTTTTTCAGCCTGTCCAGCGCGGCGCAACTGGCTAGCCTGTTGCTACTGGTGGTGATGCTGGTGCTGTACGGCGAACGCCGTGCCCGTGGGGCCAGTCGGCCCGGCAATGAGCGGCCACGGGGCAAGGCGTTGTACCACCTGACGGGGTTCAAGGCGGCAGCGGCCAGCATGTGGTGTGGCCTGGTGTTCGCGTGTGCCTTTGTGATTCCCGTGCTGCAACTGATCGCCTGGTTCTGGCAGCGCGGCCGCTTCGATCTGGATGAGCGTTATTCGGGCCTGATCATCCATACCCTTTACCTGGGCGGCATCGCGGCGCTGATCACGGTGAGCGTGGCGCTGATGCTGGCGTTTGCCAATCGACTGGCGCCGACCCGGGCGATCCGTTCCGGTACCGGCCTGGCCAACGTCGGCTACGCCTTGCCAGGCTCGGTGCTGGCGGTGTCGATCATGCTGGCGTTCAGCTATTTGGACCGCGAAGTGGTGGTGCCGCTGTCGGGTTGGCTGGGCGGCGCGGGCAAGCCGTTGCTGCTGGGCAGCCTGTCGGCGCTGGTGCTGGCGTATCTGGTGCGTTTCCTGGCGGTGGCCTACGGGCCGCTGGAAAACAGCCTGGCACGTATCCGTCCATCGTTGCCCGAGGCGGCACGCAGTCTGGGCGTGAGTGGCCCGCGACTGTTTTGCAAAGTGTATCTGCCGCTCTTGCTCCCCGGCACCTTGAGCGCCGCGCTGCTGGTGTTTGTCGATGTGCTCAAGGAAATGCCCGCCACCCTGCTGATGCGCCCGTTTGGCTGGGACACCCTGGCGGTGCGCATCTTTGAAATGACCAGCGAAGGCGAGTGGGCGCGGGCTTCTTTGCCGGCGCTGACATTGGTGTTGGTCGGCCTGTTACCGGTCATCGGGCTCATTCGACGCTCCGCCCGCTCCATCAGTTAGGTGTCAGTCCTACGGCTTGCGGCTACAATGCGCGGCATTCGGTGCGCTCCGTCTTTCGGATCGCGTTGTTGTTTGTGGCTGCAGCCCCTGTAATTCAAGGGGTTCAGCCGGTACAGCGACGCTGCGCACCCTCGCCACGCCCGGAAGGAGAAACCCATGGGACAGCGTACGCCTCTGTATGACCTGCATCTCGCCCTTGGCGCGAAAATGGTCGATTTTGGCGGTTGGGATATGCCTCTGCACTACGGCTCGCAAGTTGAAGAACACCACCAGGTTCGACGCGACTGCGGGGTGTTCGACGTATCTCATATGACCGTGATCGATGTCACAGGCCCCCAGGCCAAGGAATGGCTCCAGCACCTGCTGGCCAATGACGTTGACCGTTTGCATGGCTGCGGCCGTGCGTTATACAGCGCCATGCTCAACGAGAGGGGCGGCGTGGTGGACGACATGATCGTGTATCGCACCGAGGCCGCTTACCGACTGGTGGTCAACGCCGCCACCCGCGACCAGGACATGGCCTGGATGCAGGCCCGACTGGGTAGCTACAACGTGCAGATGCATGAGCGGCCCGAGCTGGCCATGCTGGCCATTCAAGGCCCCCATGCCCGGCAGAAGATTGCCGAGCTGGTCACCCAGTCACGCAGCAGCCTGATTCACCAGCTCAAGCCCTTTGAAGGCCAGGCCGATGGCGATTGGTTTATCGCTCGCACGGGGTATACCGGCGAAGACGGCTTGGAGATTGTCCTGCCTGCCGATCAGGCCCCCGGTTTTTTCAACGATCTGGTGGGCGCCGGTATTTCACCTATCGGCCTGGGCGCACGGGACACGCTGCGCCTGGAGGCTGGCATGAACCTGTACGGCCAGGACATCCACCAGGATGTTTCGCCCCTGGCGGCCAACATGGCCTGGAGCATCGCCTGGGAACCTGCTGGGCGTAATTTCATCGGCCGCGCTGCGTTGGAAGCAGAGCTGGCGGTGGGCGTGCAGTTCAAATTGGTCGGGCTGGTGCTGGAAGAACGCGGGGTTTTACGCGCTCACCAGGTGGTTCGTATCGCCAATGTTGGCGAAGGGGAGATCACCAGTGGTAGTTTCTCTCCTACGCTGAGCAAATCCATTGCCCTGGCGCGTGTACCGACGGCGACTGCCGATCGGGCCGAAGTGGAAATCCGCGGCAAGTGGTACCCGGTTCGGGTGGTCAAACCGACCTTTGTGCGCCATGGCAAAACCTTGATCTAACTATTTCCGGCAGGCCGAAGGCCGCTGACATTTTTCTTGAGGACACAGACTATGAGCAATATCCCGGCCGACCTGCGTTTCGCCGAGAGTCATGAATGGGCCCGTCTGGAAGCTGACGGCACCGTGACCGTCGGGATCTCCGACCATGCCCAGGAAGCGTTGGGGGATGTGGTGTTTGTTGAGTTGGCCGAAGTCGGCAACGTGTTTGCCGCTGAAGATCAAGCGGGTGTGGTTGAGTCGGTGAAGGCCGCTTCGGATATCTACTCGCCAATTGCTGGCGAAGTGATTGCGGTTAACGACGCGTTGAGTGGTGAGCCTGAACTGTTGAACACCGACCCTTACGGCACCTGGATCTTCAAACTCAAGCCAAGCAACCCGGCTGACCTGGAAAAACTGCTGGATGCTGCCGGCTACAAAGCGGCCATCGGCGAATAAACGCAAGACCCGTGTGGAAGGGGGCTTGCTCCCGATGACGGAGTGTCAGTTCACTGATCAGTAACTGACCACCGCCCATCGGGAGCAAGCCCCCTTCTACATTCAACCGAGGTCAGCCGTGATTGTTCAGTTTGCGCTCAGGACTGCTTTTACCGCCGCCACCGACCGTTCCACATCTGCCTCCGTCATTGCGGTAAACATCGGCAACGACACAATCAAACGCCCCACTTTCTCCGCCACCGGGAACATCCCTTCCTTGAACCCCTGTGCCCGATACAGGCTCAGCAGGTGGATCGGCGGGTAGTGATAGCCAATGCCGACACCGTGGGCCTGCATCTGCTCCATAAACGTAGCGCGAGCGGGCAGGCCATCCTGACGCTCCGGCAGCACCAGCTGGAACAGATGCCAGTTGCTGTTTTCGAAATCCGCCGGCGGCAGTTGCGCGCCGTATTTCTCTTCAAAGTCGCTGCCGAAACACTTGAAGTAATGCCGCGCCAGGTTCTGTCGGTGCGCGGTGATCTTCTCGATATGCGCGAATTGCCCCAACCCAATGGCGGCGGCGATATCGGTCATATTGAACTTGCCACCCAGTACATCCACATCCAGGCCATCGAAGCCGCTGCGGGTCACGCCTTGCAGACGGTACTTTTCTGCCAGGCGCGCCTCCTCGGCGTTATTCAATACCAGGCACCCGCCCTCGGAGGAGGTGATGTTCTTGTTGGCCTGGAAGCTGAATGACACGAAATCCCCGGTGGCGCCGATGCGCTCGCCATCCCAGCTGGAGCCCAGGGCTTGGGCTGCGTCTTCGACGATACGCAGGTTGTACTTGTTGGCCAGTGCGTAAAGCATCGGCATATCCAGGGGCAGGCCGGCCAGGTACACCGGGATAATCGCCTTGGTGCGCGGGGTGATCGCGGCTTCCACCTGGGCCAGGTCAATATTGCGGGTCACCGGGTCGATATCGGCAAACACCGGTGTGGCGCCCACCTCCAGAATCACATTGGCCGTGGCCACCCAAGAGATCGGCGTGGTAATGACTTCATCCCCAGGCCCGATACCGGCGATACGCAGGGCAATCTCCATGGTACAGGTGCCCGAGTTGAACGTACGCACCGGTCGACCGCCAAAATACTCCGACAACTGCGCCTCGAACGCCTGCACTTTTGGCCCGCTGGTAATCCAGCCGGAGCGCAATACATCGCCAACCGCCGAGATGGTGGCTTCATCGATGGTAGGTTTGGAGAATGGCAGAAAGGGCTGTTGGCTCATAACGACGAAGGCGTCCGTTCAGATTGGCGATGAGTGAGGGGCTTATCAGTGCAGGCATGGTTGCACGGCATGACTGAATATAGCCTGTCGCCTGTGAATGAATCGTCACTTCGCGGGCAAAAAAATGCCGCTTCACAGCGGCATTTTTTTCAGCGTATGGCTATCACTCGGTGACAGCGTTCTTCGCGAGGATGGCGTTGGCCAACTCCATATCCGTGGCTTGCAGGCCAGGGTTGTCGGCGCGCACTTTTTGCATGGCGGCTTCCAGGTACGGGCCGCGGATGCCGCCGTCGCTGGCAACAAAGCTGCCTGCGTCGTCTTGTGCGGCAACCACCAGCTTGTGGTCCTTGAAGGTCAAGTACGTCGAGCCAGTGGTGGCGCCCGACGAGATGACATTCCGCCAGAAACTGTCGGCCATGGCTGAACCGACAGGAAGGGAAAGCACAGCGAGGGTTGCGACAGCATATTTGAGACGCATGATGGGTGACTCCGGTGGGGTTATCTGTGGGTTTTGATTGTAGATAGCCCGGTCGAGTTCCATCACTGACTAAACAGTTTCAACCTTTAAGATCACTCCGTCCTGGCCAACTACGCGCACTTGAGTACCTACCGGGGTGTCGGGGCCGGTCACCATCCACACGCCATCACCGACTTTCACCTTGCCGCGCCCGTCCACAATTGCCTGGTGCACCATGAAGGTGCGACCCACCAGTTCCGAGCCGCGTTCATTCAGCCCAGGCTGGTCACTGGCCTTGGCGCTGCTGCGTTGGCGTTTCCACCAATACACGGCCGTCAATATCGACAACACGGCGAACAACAGCAGTTGCCATTCCAGGCCGAGGGGCGGCACCAGGAACTTGATCACCCCCACGGCCGCCGCCGCGATACCCATCCACAACAGGTAACCACCGGCGCCGAATACCTCAAGAATCAACAGCACCGTGCCCAGTGCCAACCAATCCCAAAATGACAGGTGCTGCAGGAAATCCCACATGGTGCTGGCCTCAGCCTTTCTTGTTATCGAACGTTGCCTTGACGATCTCGCCGATACCGCCGACCGCACCGATCACTTGGCTGGCTTCCAGCGGCATCAGGATGACCTTGCTGTTATTGGCCGAAGCCAGCTTGCCCAGGGCGTCGATGTATTTTTGCGCAACGAAGTAGTTGACCGCCTGCACGTTGCCCGATGCGATGGCTTCAGATACCACCTGGGTTGCGCGTGCTTCCGCCTCGGCCTGACGCTCGCGGGCTTCGGATTCAAGAAACGCCGCCTGGCGGCTACCCTCAGCCTCAAGGATCTGCGCCTGTTTCTTGCCTTCGGCGGTAAGGATCGCAGATGCTCGCAGGCCCTCGGCCTCGAGGATTTGCGCCCGCTTGATGCGCTCCGCTTTCATCTGGCCGGACATGGCAGCCATCAGGTCGGCAGGCGGGCTGATGTCCTTGATCTCGATACGGGTGATCTTGATACCCCACGGCGCGGTGGCTTCATCCACGGTTCTCAGCAGTTTTTCGTTGATACCGTCACGCTGGCTGAGCATGGCATCCAGCTCCATGGAGCCGAGTACCGTGCGGATATTGGTCTGCAACAGGTTGCGGATGGCGTGTTCGAGGTTGTTGACCTCGTAGGCGGCCTGGGCCGTATTGACCACCTGAAAGAAGCACACGGCGTCGATCTGCACGGTAGCGTTGTCGGCGGTGATCACTTCCTGGGGCGGGATGTCCAGCACGCTTTCCATCACGTTGATCTTGCGACCGATACGGTCCATGACCGGGATGATGATGTTCAGGCCAGGTTTCAGCGTGTTGGTATAGCGGCCAAAACGCTCGACCGTCCATTGATAGCCCTGGGGCACTACCTTGAAGCCCATGAACAGGATGGCGATGGCCAAGCCCACGAAAAGAAGCAGTACGGTTCCGATCTGCATAGCGATTCCCTATCTGATGGTGTCAGTGAAACGACGTTCGGCCGATTGTAACGGTGTTGTCACTGAGAAGAACGGTTTCAAAGCGCTGCAATCAAAGGATTTGTTACCGACCCCCCGGCGTCACCCGCAAGACCTCCGCCAGGGTGGTCAGCCCCGCGTTTACTTTGCCCATGCCGGCCATGCGCAGGTCACACATGCCGTGGGCGATGGCAGCCTGACGCAAGGCCTGCACGTCGGTACCCGCTGTGATCAGCGGCTTGAGTGTGTCGTCCAGCACCATGATTTCGTAGACCCCGGCTCGGCCCCGATACCCGCTGTTTCGGCACTCGGTGCACCCCCCGGCCTCGTACACCTCGCCCGCCGCCTGTTTACAGTGAGGGCACAACACACGCACCAGTCGCTGCGCCATGACCCCCAGCAAGGTGGCCTTGATCAAATAATGAGCAATGCCCAGTTCCTGCAAGCGGCTGATGGCGCTGGGTGCATCATTGGTGTGCAGCGTCGACAGCACCAGATGCCCGGTCAGGGCGGCCTGGATCGCCATTTCCGCGGTTTCCTGGTCGCGTATCTCGCCGATCATGATGATGTCCGGATCCTGGCGCAGCAGGGCGCGGATGCCACTGGCAAAGGTCAGGTCTATGTTGTGCTGCACCTGCATTTGGTTGAACGCCGGTTCGACCATTTCGATGGGGTCTTCCACCGTGCACAGGTTGATCTCGCGGGTCGCCAGTTGCTTGAGCGTGGTGTAGAGGGTGCTGGTCTTGCCCGAGCCGGTAGGGCCGGTGACCAGGATGATGCCGTTGGCCTGGCGGGTCATGGCGTGCCAGCGCTGCTGGTCTTCACTGGACAGGCCCAACTGGTCGAAGTCTTTGAGCAGTACCTGCGGGTCGAAGATCCGCATTACCAGTTTTTCGCCAAAGGCGGTGGGCAGGGTCGACAGGCGCAACTCCACTTCCGCTCCCGCCGGGCTTTTGGTCTTGACCCGGCCATCCTGGGGTTTGCGTTTTTCCGCCACGTTCATGCGGCCCAGGCTTTTCAGGCGGCTGACTACCGCCATCGTCACCTGCGGCGGGAATTGATAGACGTCGTGCAGCAACCCGTCAATGCGAAAGCGCACCCGGCCCTGCTCGCGGCACGGTTCGATATGGATATCGCTGGCGCGCTGGGCGAAGGCGTACTGCAACAGCCAGTCGACGATGTTGACGATATGCGCGTCGTTGGCGTCCGGCTCCTGGTCGCTGGCGCCGAGGTTGAGCAGGTCGAAGTTGCCGGGCACCGGCACTTTTTGATCCGCGCCGCTGACGGACTTCGCCAAGCGATAAAACTCGCCGATACAGCGCTGGATCGCCTGGGGGTTGGCCACTACGCGTTTGATCGAGCGCTTGAGCACCTGCGCCAGCCCGGCTTCCCACCCGGTCACGTGGGGCTGGGCGCTGGCCACGGTGAGGGTGTGTGTGTCCACCGCTATGGCAAGGATCCCGTGACGCTGGGCAAACCCGTGGGACATCAGCGGGACTACCGCGGCCACGTCGATGTTCAGCGGGTCAATGCGCAGATAAGGTTGCCCTGCATGCCGGGCCAGCCACTGCGTGAGGGTTTCCAGGCACGGGCCATGGGCGGCGATGCACTCCAGCGGATGCAGGGTGCTGTCGGCCGGCAGCGCCGATACGCGCCTAGCGATGTCGGGTGTAATCAGCCCTGCCTCGACCAGGGCCGGCAGTAACGCATGCAGTTCCAATCGCTGATCAACAGCCATGAAGGTCTTCCTGGGTAGCCTCGGATGTAAACCCAGGCTAGCCAGCCCCCGACAATCTTCCTCCGGCCATGTATTACAGACTTTTACTGCGCGGCCGCCAACAGCGCTTGAGCCCCCACGGCATCAGCCGGCCACAGGTGTAGCGTGCACACGCTGATCAGGTTTCGAATCTTTTCACCGATCACCTGAGCCCTATGCCAGCTCAGGCCGTCCATCACGATATCGACATTCAGCAGGCCGTCTGCACGGGTCACGGTGACCTGGCTGGGCGTCAAAAACTGCAAGGCAAAAAAGTTGAGTATCCGACACAGCACGTCAGGCTCGGCCTCGGCGACGATCTGGTAGTGCGCCTGGCAGTGGGCGGTGTGGGTGGCCCACGCATCAACGCGGGTGACAGGCTGGGTGGTTTCGACGGCGTGCATGCGGGCTCTCCAGATTCGACTGGAGAAATTTTTACATTCGCTGCGGGAGATTTCTTATCTAAAGTGAGCCTTAATTGGGTTTAATTGAGTTAATCAATTCAAGATAGTCACCATCAAAGGTATTTTTATGCACAGCGAGTTGGACGCCTACGACCGTCGCATCCTGGCCTTGCTCCAAGAGGACGCTTCGCTCTCCAGTGCGCAGATCGCCGAACAGGTCGGCCTGTCCCAGTCACCGTGCTGGCGACGTATCCAGCGGCTCAAGGAGGAGGGCGTGATTCGCGGCCAGGTCACCTTGCTGGACCGCAAGAAAATTGGCCTCAACACGCAGATTTTCGCCGAGGTCAAACTCAACGCCCACGGTCGATCCAACTTCACCGAGTTCACCGAGGCAATTCGCGGCTTTCCGGAAGTGTTGGAGTGCTATGTGCTGATGGGGGCGGTGGATTTTCTGCTGCGCATCGTGGCGTCGGACATCGAGGCGTACGAGCGGTTTTTCTTCGATAAGTTATCGATGGTGCCGGGGATCCAAGAGGTCAACTCGATTGTGGCGTTGTCCGAGATCAAATCCACCACCAGCCTGCCAATATTGCGCTGACAGGCAGGGCCTCATCGGGGCAAGCCCCCACATTTATGTAGGAGGGGCTTGCCCCGATGGGATATCACAGGCGCAGAAGGGTCTTCCAGGCACGGTTCTGATACACCGCAATCGCCTGATGCATGCGCGCATCCAGCGACTCATCGGTGATCGGCTGGTTGGCCAGTTGCACCAACTTGTTCAGCTCGCCATACAAACGGTCCAGTTCCGGGATGTCTACCACCTGACGCGCATGATGCAGCCAGGCCTGGATGCGCTCGATACGCGGCAGTTGTTCAGCCAGGTCTTCCGGTTGTTGCTGGTAGCGCGGCAGTTGCAGGGCGACGGCGTCGTCGGCCAGCAGGCGCGGCAGCCAATTGGTGATTTGCGCGGCGCCCTGGCGGTTGCCGCGCACGTTGCGCTCGGCAGTCCAACTGCGGGCGAGCAGCCAGCGCGAGGTGTTCAGTGAGAACAGGCCCCAGCGCACGTCCTGCAGCTCTTCGGCGAACTGCTCAGGCGCGGCTTTGCGGATGTCTTCGTCGTCATCACCGGCCTGTACCAGCGGGCGCCAGTCTTCCAGCAAGGCATCCAGTGCGCTGCGCAGTTCGCTGGTGGATTGGCGCGGGGCGGCCTGGCCGAGGCTGCCGATCAGGGCGCGTAATTCACCGAGGTTGTCGACCCAGTCTTGCAGCAGGCGCCAGTGGCCATTGAAACGGTATTGCTCGGCCAGGCGCTGACTGCTGCCCAACAGGTGCCACATGATCGCGGCGAAGGCGTCGTCCAATGGCATTTCGGCCTGGATCTGCGGCGCCGGCAGGCTCAGGGAGTAGCTGCCTGCGTCGTACAGGCGGTAGCCGCGCTCGGCCTTGCTGATATCGCACGGCATCAACGCCAGGGTCGCGGCCAATTCGGCGGCCAGTTCCAGCAGGGCGGCGGGTTCGCCTTCACGCAGTTCCAGCTCCAACTCGCAGATCTCTTCCTTCTGCTTGCCGACCACCACGTGGCCCAGGTCCAGGGCGGCTTCGATGACCACTTTGGTCTTGCCACGGCCCCAGGCGATTTCGGCGCGTTCGCGCACGAAGTCGGTGGTGAAGATCGGCTTGAGGGACTTTTTATCCAGCTCGGCCAGTTGCTCGGGCCAGCATTCGCCGTCGAGTTTCTTCACGTCGAGCTTGGCTTTGGGCAGGTCCCAGTTGTACTCGTTGCGTTCCGACAAACCGGCAACACTTTGGCCGCGGGTCTTGAGGGTCTGGATGATCTCGTCACCGTCCTTGCGCAAACGCAGGGCGACTTTGGCCTGGGCCAGGTCGCGCTCGGGGGTGTCGAAATACTGGTTCATCAACTCACGGCGTTCCCAGCCACTTTTGTTGCGTTTTTTCAGTAACGGGTGCTCACGCAGCGCGGCGAGTGTTTCGCGGCTGACGCGGAGTTTGATTTCGGTTTCTTTCTGCATGGCCGGAAAATCCAGGATCGGGAGCGCAGCCGGGGAAAAAGGTGGCTGCCAAGGTCGTGCAGTGTACAGGACTGAGCCCGGCAACGTGCCGCAACGGTTTATTGTGCCCAGCGGATGGTTCTATAGTGGGGCTCATCCGGGAAGTTGGGAGACCGCGCATGTCATTACCCTCCATGAAAGAGCAATTCGCCGCGCTGATTGCCGCGCCTTCGGTCAGTTGTACCCAAGCGTCTCTCGACCAGACCAACCGCCCGGTGATCGATTTGCTCGCCGGTTGGCTGGGCGATCTGGGGTTTGCCATCGACATCCAGCAGGTCAGTCCCGGCAAATTCAACCTACTGGCAAGTTTCGGCAGTGGGCCTGGCGGCCTGGTGCTGGCGGGCCACAGCGATACGGTGCCCTATGACGCAGCCCTGTGGAAAACCGACCCGCTCAAGCTGACGGAAGTCGATGGTCGCTGGGTAGGATTGGGCAGTTGTGACATGAAGGGCTTTTTCGCCCTGGCGATTGAAGCGGTGTTGCCGTTGCTGGACCAGCCGTTCAAGCAGCCGTTGCTGATTCTCGCCACCTGCGATGAAGAAAGCTCCATGTCCGGTGCTCGGGCCTTGGCCGACGCTGGACGCCCGCTGGGCCGCGCGGCGGTGATCGGCGAACCGACCGGGCTCAAGCCGATCCGCCTGCACAAAGGTGTGATGATGGAGCGCATCGACATCCTTGGCCAAAGCGGCCATTCCTCTGACCCGAGCCTGGGCCATAGCGCCCTTGAGGCGATGCATGATGCCATCGGCGAACTGCGCGGCCTGCGCCTGGCCTGGCAACGTGAATATCGCAACCCGCAATTCAGCGTGCCGCAGCCGACCATGAACTTCGGCTGTATCCATGGTGGCGATAACCCCAATCGCATCTGCGGCCAGTGTTCCCTGGAATTCGACCTGCGGCCCTTGCCGGGCATGGACCCGCGGATGCTGCGCGCCGCCATCCGGCAGAAGCTCGAACCCCTGGCCGAGCGCCATAAGGTCAAGATCGACTATGCGCCGCTGTTCCCCGAAGTGCCGCCGTTCGAACAACCTGAAGACGCCGAACTGGTACGGGTGGCGGAACGTTTGACCGGTCATCGTGCCGAAGCAGTAGCGTTCGGGACCGAAGCGCCTTATCTTCAGCGCCTTGGTTGTGAAACCCTGGTATTGGGCCCTGGCGATATCGCTTGTGCTCACCAGCCGGGCGAGTACCTCGAAATGTCACGCTTGACGCCTACAGTGCGTCTATTGCGGGAGCTGATCGAGCATTACTGCTTGAAACCCGCATAAATTAACCCCGGTCTGTTCGTACATAAAAGGAGAGTGAGCGTGTCGCCAAGCCTGTTCCGACGATAACCATCAGCCCGCTGTGCGCTTTCACGGTTCATCCTTTTTTGGCTGCTTTTTATTACAGGCCCAGGTGTTATGCCCGAATACGTTAATTGGCTTCGTCACGCGTCCCCCTATATCAATGCCCACCGCGACTGCACCTTTGTCGTCATGTTGCCCGGCGATGGTGTGGACCATCCGAACTTCGGCAATATCGTCCACGACCTGGTGCTGCTGCACAGCCTGGGCGTGCGCCTGGTACTGGTCCATGGTTCGCGCCCACAGATCGAAGCGCGTCTTGAAGCACGCGGCCTGATCCCGACCTACCACGAAGGCATGCGCATCACCGATGCGGCGACGCTGGAGTGTGTGATCGACGCGGTCGGCCATCTGCGGATCGCTATCGAAGCGCGCTTGTCGATGGACATGGCCTCGTCGCCGATGCAAGGCTCGCGCCTGCGGGTGGCCAGCGGCAACCTGGTGACCGCGCGCCCGATCGGCGTACTCGAAGGCGTGGACTACCACCACACCGGCGAAGTACGCCGCGTCGACCGCAAGGGCATCAACCGCCTGCTGGACGAGCGCTCCATCGTGTTGTTGTCGCCCCTGGGCTATTCGCCCACCGGTGAGATTTTCAACCTGGCCTGCGAAGACGTCGCCACCCGCGCGGCCATCGACTTGGGGGCCGACAAGCTGTTGCTGTTCGGCGCCGACCTCGGCCTGATCGATGAAAACGGCCGCCTGGTGCGCGAACTGCGCCCGCAACAAGTGCCGGCCCACTTGCAACGCCTGGGCAGCAGCAACTACCAGGCCGAACTGCTCGACGCGGCGGCCGAGGCTTGCCGGGGTGGAGTAGGGCGCAGCCATATCGTCAGCTACGCCGAGGACGGCGCCCTGCTCACCGAACTGTTCACCCGTGATGGTGGCGGTACGCTGGTCGCCCAGGAGCAATTCGAACAGGTGCGCGAGGCGGCGATTGAAGATGTCGGCGGCCTGCTCGACCTGATCAGCCCGCTGGAAGAGCAGGGCATCCTGGTGCGGCGTTCACGGGAAGTGCTGGAGCGCGAGATCGAACAGTTCAGCGTGGTCGAGCGCGAAGGCATGATCATCGCCTGTGCGGCGCTGTACCAGATCGCCGATTCGGACGCGGGTGAGCTGGCATGCCTGGCGGTGAACCCGGAATACCGTCATGGCGCGCGGGGGGATGTGTTGCTGGAGCGCATCCAGGCCCGTGCGCGGGCGCAGGGGTTGAAAACTTTGTTCGTACTCACCACGCGCACCGCCCACTGGTTTCGTGAGCGGGGGTTTGTGCCGAGCAGCGTGGATCGCCTCCCATCGGCGCGGGCGTCGCTCTACAACTACCAGCGTAATTCGAAGATTTTCGAAAAAGCCTTGTAAACCCTTCCTCCCTTCGACCACCGAGCAGGCTTGCGTAAGCACCGGCCTGCGCGGTGGCTCGGTCTTTCACGTTACAGCTGAAATTTAAGCATTCTTGATCTCACGCCGATAACGGGATGGCGACTGTGGGTAGATTGCGGTCGGCAAAGAAATTATTAGTGACACAAAAACTGTAACAAATTGACTGGAGGATGTGCGTTTCGCCATGATGGCGTCGCCTTTTTGATCATGGGTGACGTATGTAATGGAGCGTCCACACTAATCGATCTAAAAAAGTGCTGACAAATACCCTTTAGGAATGAGCTTATGGAACGGTTGGTCTACCCTGACTGCTCCATGTCACGCAAAGGCTTATTCCCGAATCGTATGAAAAAGAATGAAATAATTCTTTTTGGGTGTATGAAAAACTCATTACCCTGCAAGGACCAAATCAACTGTGATTAGACGAAGGTAGTAGACACACAAGGTTACGATTGACTTGCCAGTCACTATCCGGTGCTAATCGCGCATCTGTGGATCGAAGGCGTCAGACCTGAGACCAAAGAAATACAAAAATTAGAAATGAGAGGAGCGGTACATGAAGAAGTCCACCTTGGCTTTGGCTGTAGCTTTGGGCGCAATCGCCCAGCAAGCAGGCGCTGCCGGTTTTATCGAAGACAGTAAGGCCACACTGGGCCTGCGTAACTTCTACATCAACACGGATAACCGTGACGACGCGACCAAAGCGGCCGGCGCGCAGAACAAGCAAGAAGAATGGGGCCAAGCCTTCGACTTGCGTTTCATCTCCGGTTACACCCAAGGCACCGTGGGCTTCGGTCTTGACGCTATCGGCCTGCTGGGCGTGCGTCTGGATTCGGGTGGCGGCACCAACGGCGCTACCGCTGCGTCGGCTGGTAACGCTGGCTCTTACGGCGGCACGGTTTTCCCGAGCAAGTCCAATGGCGAAGCCGTTGATAACTACTCCAGCCTGGGCCTGACCGCTAAAGTCAAAATCTCCCAGACCGAACTGAAGTTGGGTACTTTGCAGCCTAAGCTGCCGGTAATCGTCACCAACGACGGTCGTCTGCTGCCGCAGACTTTCCAGGGTGGCCAGATCACCACCAACGACATCAAGGACCTGACGCTGGTTGCCGGTCAGATCGAAAAGGCCAAGGGTCGTAACTCCAGCAACGTCGAGAACCTGTCTCTGGCGGGTGCCAACGGCCGTACTGCCGCTGGCCGCGACAGCAACAAGTTTCTCTACGCCGGTGGTGACTACAAGATCACCAAGGACCTGACTGCCCAGTACTACTACGGCAATCTGGACCAGTTCTACAAACAGCACTTCCTGGGCTTGCTGCACAACTGGGCAATCGGTCCTGGCGTGTTGAAAACCGACTTGCGCTACTTCAATAGCCGCGCTGACGGTGCCAACAGCCACGACGCCAACTACTTCACCACCGGCGACTACGGCACTAACGCTGCGGGCGCTAACGTCACCAAAGGTAAAGTCGACAACAACCTGTACAGCGGCTTGTTCCTGTATTCGGTGGCCGGTCACACCTTCGGTGGTGGTTATCAGGTCAGCAACGGTGACAGCGACTTCCCATGGTTGAACCAGGGTGACGGCTCGTCGGCTTACCTGACCACTGACTCGCAGATCTCCAAGTTTGCCCGTGCTGGCGAACGTACCTGGCAAGCTCGCTACGCTTACGACTTCGCCAAGGTTGGCGTACCAGGCTTGACCGCCGGTGTGGTTTACCTGCGTGGCGACAATATTGATACCCGCGGCCGAATCGGTGTAGCTCAGACCAACGTGAACTCCAATGGCGCGAACGAGTGGGAACGTGACATCACTGTTGCCTACGTCGTACCAGAAGGTACGTTCAAGAACGTTGGTGTGGCCTGGAAAAACGCCATGTGGCGCAACGATATTGCCGGTCAGCGCAACCAAGACGAAAACCGCGTGATCGTCAGCTACTCGCTGCCACTGCTGTAATAGCGTAAAGCTGTTGTAAGACCGTAAACCTTGCCCGGCGCAATGCCGGGCAAGGTGTCTTGCTTTCAAGTCGGGCTAAACCCCCGCAAGCCCGTCCTGAACCCCTCTTTGTACGGCGTCTCAAGGCCTTCTCGAACCTTGGAGGCGATATTGCACCCCGCCCTTTCTCGCGTCCAATGAACACATTTTTAATATTCTTTTATCGTCTAGATAAATCGATATTTATTCTTTTTAAATCAGCGTCAATCCATGCACAGTGGGCTCCATAAGCACTCATCAGGAGCCACACCATGAGCCTAAGACTGGGCGATATCGCCCCCGACTTCGAACAGGATTCCAGCGCCGGCAAGATTCGTTTTCACGAATGGCTTGGTGACAGCTGGGGTGTGTTGTTTTCCCATCCGGCGGACTTCACCCCGGTGTGCACCACCGAGCTGGGCTTTACCGCCAAGCTCAAGGATGAATTCGCCAGGCGTGGCGTCAAGGCCATCGCCCTGTCGGTCGACCCGGTGGACTCGCATCACAAGTGGATCGAAGACATCAATGAGACCCAGAACACCGTCGTCAACTTCCCGATCCTGGCGGACGCCGACCGCAAGGTCTCGGACCTTTACGACCTGATCCATCCCAACGCCAGTGACACCCTCACCGTGCGTTCCCTGTTCGTGATCGACCCGAACAAAAAGATTCGCCTGACCATCACCTACCCGGCGAGTACCGGCCGTAACTTCCACGAAATCCTGCGAGTCATCGACTCGCTGCAACTGACCGACAACCACAAGGTCGCCACCCCGGCCAACTGGCAGGACGGCGATGAAGTGGTGATCGTGCCGTCGCTCAAGGACGAGGAAGAGATCAAGAAGCGCTTTCCAAAGGGTTACAGGGCAGTGAAGCCGTATCTGCGGCTTACCCCACAACCTAACCGCTGACGCGGGACCTCTGTGGGAGGGAGCAAGACCCCTCCCACAGGTTGACCGCATTTCAACACTCACATTGCAGGGGTTTTCAGGCCGTTTTTACGGCCTTTTTTTTCGCCTGGCGGTTTATGAACCGTATATGCACTTAAGGAATAAACAAATGAAAAAATAAGATTTATAGATATATAAATCTGCTGATAAGGTCTGTCACATATTGGCGCCATCGCCCACCCAGCGAACCGCCGGCACTTGCTCAAGGAATTCCCGCATGTTGGTCGTCACACTCGGAGGCAGCCCCAGCCAGCGTTCCCGCTCCGGGGTCTTGCTGGAAAAAACCCGTCAATGGTTGCAAGGCAAAGGCGTTGAGGTGGTGAGTTACCAGGTACGGGACTTCCCGGCCGAAGACTTGCTGCATGCGCGCTTCGACAGCCCCAGGGTTATCGATCTGTTGCAGCAGGTGGCTAACGCCGATGGCCTGGTAATCGCCACGCCGGTGTACAAGGCCTCGTTCTCCGGCGCGCTGAAAACCCTGCTCGACCTGCTGCCCGAACGCGCCCTGGCCCACAAGGTCGTGTTGCCGATGGCTACAGGCGGCAGCATCGCCCACATGCTGGCGGTGGACTACGCCTTGAAGCCGGTGTTGTCGGCCCTCAAAGCCCAGGAGTTGCTCCACGGTATTTTTGCCGAGGACAGCCAGATCGCCTATGGCGAAGGCAGCGTGCAGGCGCAATTGGTGCCGGTGCTGGAGCAGCGTTTGCACGAAGCGCTGGAAACCCTCTACAGCGCCATGGCCCGCCGCCCGAAACCGCTGGACCCACATGTGCTCAATGAGCGTTTGTTGACTGCTCGCTGGAGCATCTGAGCCTTACCCATTTAAGAAACACTCACCTTACTCAGCCGCCAACGGCCAAGCAGGTGCAGCCAAAACCCTCATCGCATAATTGGAGAGAGCGCCATGCGCACTGTCATCTTGCGTCGTGGTCTGGTCGCACTGTTTGCTGCGGCTGTGTCCTTCGGCGCCATTGTTCAAGCCCAAGCTGCCGAGACCTTGCGGATCGGTTATCAGAAATACGGCACGTTGGTGCTGCTCAAAGCCAAGGGCACCCTGGAAAAACGCCTGGCTGCCCAAGGCGTACAGGTGCAATGGACGGAGTTTCCCGGCGGCCCGCAGTTGCTCGAGGGCTTGAACGTCGGCTCCATCGACTTTGGTGTTACCGGCGAAACCCCGCCGGTGTTCGCCCAGGCCGCCGGCGCCGACCTGCTTTACGTGGCCTACGAGCCACCGGCACCGACCAGCGAAGCGATCCTGGTGCCCAAAGACTCGACGATCAAATCTGTGGCCGAGCTCAAGGGCAAGAAAATCGTGCTCAATAAGGGCTCCAACGTGCACTACCTGCTGGTGCGTGCCCTGGAAGACGCCGGCCTGAAATACACCGACGTACACACCGTATTCCTGCCGCCCGCCGATGCCCGCGCCGCGTTCGAGCGTGGCAGCGTGGACGCCTGGGTGATCTGGGACCCGTACCAGGCCGCCGCCGAGAAACAACTGCAAGCGCGCACGCTGCGCGACGGCACCGGTATCGCCGATAACCACCAGTTTTACCTGGCGACCAAGCCGTATGCCGAGCAACACCCGCAGGTGATCAAGGCGCTGATCGAGGAAGTGCGCGCGGTGGGCGAATGGTCCAAGGCCAACCCACAGGAAGTCACCGAACAAGTCGCGCCGCTGCTTGGCCTGCCGGCTGACATCACCCTGACCTCGGTGAAGCGCCAGGGCTATGGCGCGCTGTTCCTGACCCCGGAAGTGGTTGCCGCCCAGCAGAAAATCGCCGACAGCTTTTACCAACTCAAATTGATCCCCAAGCCCTTGAGCATCAAGGACGTGATCTGGACGCCATCCGCTGCCGTGGCCAAAGCGCCGTAATCCGACTTCTTCAGGAGACAACTCCATGAGCCTCACTATTTTCTGGTTCCTGCCTACCCACGGCGACGGCCATTACCTTGGCACCGCCGAAGGCGCTCGCGCCGTCGACCACGGTTATTTGCAGCAAGTGGCCCAGGCCGCTGACCGCCTGGGTTTCGGTGGAGTGCTGATCCCCACCGGGCGTTCCTGCGAAGACTCGTGGCTGGTGGCCGCGTCGCTGATCCCGGTGACCCAGCGTTTGAAATTTCTGGTCGCCCTGCGCCCCGGGATCATTTCCCCAACGGTGGCCGCGCGTCAGGCCGCGACCCTGGATCGTTTGTCCGGTGGCCGCGCGTTGTTCAACCTGGTCACCGGTGGTGATCCGGACGAGTTGGCCGGCGATGGCTTGTTCCTCAGCCACGAAGAGCGCTACCAGGCTTCGGTCGAGTTCACGCGCATCTGGCGTCGTGTGCTGGAGGGCGAAACCGTGGATTACGATGGCGAACACATCAGCGTCAAAGGCGCCAAATTGCTTTACCCACCGATCCAGCAACCGCGCCCGCCGTTGTACTTTGGCGGTTCTTCCGAAGCCGCCCAGGACCTGGCCGCCGAGCAAGTGGAAATGGTGCTGACCTGGGGCGAGCCACCGGCCGCGGTTGCCGAGAAGATCGAACAAGTGCGGGCCAAGGCGGCCAAGCTCGGGCGTACCGTGCGCTTTGGCATTCGCCTGCATGTGATCGTGCGCGAGACCACCGACGAAGCCTGGAAAGCCGCCGACAAACTGATCTCCCATCTGGACGACGACACCATCGCCCGTGCCCAGGCCTCCCTGGCGCGCTTCGATTCGGTTGGCCAGCAACGCATGGCCGCGTTGCACGGCGGCAACCGCGACCATCTGGAAGTGAGCCCCAACCTGTGGGCCGGCGTCGGCCTGGTGCGTGGCGGTGCGGGTACGGCGCTGGTGGGTGATGGCCCGACCGTTGCGGCGCGGGTCAAGGAATACGCCGCGCTGGGCATCGACACCTTTATCTTCTCCGGTTATCCACACCTGGAAGAGTCGTATCGGGTCGCTGAGCTGCTGTTCCCGCACCTGGACATCGAGCGTCCGGAACTGCCGAAAAGCGCCGGCTATGTGAGCCCGTTCGGCGAGATGGTCGCCAACGATATCCTTCCCAAAGCGGCGTCACAGAGCTGAGGTGGCGTTATGAATTATGAAAAATTGAGCCATCGCGTGGCGCCTTGGGCGCTGCCTGTTTTATTGCTGGCGGTGTGGCAGTTGTCCGTGTCGGCGGGCTGGTTGTCGACGCGCATTCTGCCGGCCCCGAGTGCCGTGATTGAAGCCGGGGTGCATCTTGTGGCCAGCGGCGAAATCTGGACCCACCTGGCCATCAGCGGCTGGCGCGCGGGCCTGGGCTTTGTGATCGGTGGCGGCATCGGCCTGGCGCTGGGGTTTATCACTGGCTTGTCGACGTGGGGCGAGCGCCTGCTGGACAGCTCGGTGCAGATGATCCGCAACGTGCCGCACCTGGCGCTGATCCCGCTGGTGATCCTGTGGTTCGGGATCGACGAGACCGCAAAGATTTTCCTGGTGGCCCTCGGTACGTTGTTCCCGATTTACCTCAACACCTACCACGGCATCCGCAACGTCGACCCGGCGTTGGTGGAAATGTCGCGCAGCTATGGCTTGTCCGGGTTCAGCCTGTTCTGGCAAGTCATCCTGCCGGGCGCCCTGCCGTCGATCCTGGTGGGCGTGCGGTTTGCCCTGGGCTTTATGTGGTTGACGCTGATTGTGGCGGAAACCATCTCCGCCAGCTCCGGCATCGGCTACCTGGCGATGAACGCACGTGAGTTCCTGCAAACCGACGTGGTGGTGCTGGCCATCGTGATGTACGCCATTCTCGGCAAGCTGGCCGACCTGGCGGCACGTGGCCTGGAACGTGTGTGGCTGCGCTGGCACCCGGCGTATCAAGTGAATAAAGGCGGTGCGGCATGACAGCTCAACAACCTCCGCGCCTGCTTAAAGGGATCCCCCTGGCAGTGCGCAAATTGCGCAAATCATTTGGCGCACGGCACGTGCTCAAAGAGATTGACCTGCACATTCCGGCAGGCCAGTTCGTGGCCGTGGTCGGCCGCAGTGGTTGCGGCAAAAGTACCTTGCTGCGCCTGCTGGCCGGCTTGGACAAAGCCAGTGGCGGCGAGCTGCTGGCCGGTTCCGCAGCGCTCGGCGAAGCAATTGAAGACACGCGGTTGATGTTCCAGGAAGCGCGCTTGTTGCCGTGGAAAAAAATCATCGACAACGTGGGCCTGGGCCTCAAGGGCGACTGGCGCCCCAAAGCGCTGCAAGCCTTGGACGCGGTCGGCCTGGCGGAGCGCGCCAATGAATGGCCGGCGGCATTGTCCGGTGGCCAGAAGCAACGCGTGGCCCTCGCGCGCGCCCTGATCCACCAACCGCGCTTGCTGTTGCTCGATGAGCCGCTGGGCGCGCTGGATGCCCTGACCCGCATCGAGATGCAGCAACTGATCGAAAACCTGTGGCGCCAGCACGGCTTCACCGTGTTGCTGGTAACCCATGACGTCAGCGAAGCCGTGGCGATTGCCGACCGGGTGATCCTGATCGAAGACGGCGAAATCGGCCTCGACCTGATCGTCGACCTGCCACGCCCACGGGCCCGTGGCTCTCATCGCCTGGCGGCGCTGGAGGCCGAAGTGCTCAACCGTGTGCTGTCGTTGCCCGGCGCTCCGCCGGAACCCGAACCTGTTTCACCGCTGCCTACGCAATTGCGTTGGGCTCAATAACTCACTTGTCCCACGAAGGAAGAACACCATGACCATTAAAGCCATCAACGTGCGTAACCAGTTCAAAGGCACCATCAAGGACATCGTAGTCGGCGACGTGCTGTCGGAAATCGATGTGCAGACCGCCTCCGGTATCGTCACTTCGGTGATCACCACCCGCTCGGTCAAAGAGCTGGAACTGGTGATCGGCAGTGAGGTGATTGCCTTTGTGAAGTCCACTGAGGTGTCGATCGCCAAGTTGTGAGGGGTGTCGGTCTTGAGGCCGTCATCGGGAGCAAGCCCCCTCCCACATTTGAGTGCATTCCAGAGTTGAAACGCGGTCAATGTGGGAGGGGGCTTGCTCCCGATGAGGCCTACCGGTCACCGCAAGGCTCAGCGCTTGGGCAAATAGGCTGGCAGGTAGAGCCCCACATACGCATCAAACACCCGCATCCCTTCCTCCGCCATACGCGGCGTAATCTGCCCATGCTGATGCACCGAGCGCGCATACACGCGGTCGCTCAGCTCCAGCGCCAGGGCGAACACATCCACGTCGGCTGGCAACCTCGGCACTTCAAAGTGGCGGTTGAACACGGTCAGCATCAGATGTCCCAATTCCAGATCGTGCTGGCGGTCGGCCTGGGTGACTTCGGTGAGGCCATGCTGGGCCAGGATCAGCTGGCGGGCGGCGGCGTCATGTTCATAGATAGTCAGCATGCGCTGTTCGACGATACTGGACAGGTCTCGCCAAGTGTTGAGCGCGTCATGTTCGATGGGCGCCTCAATGGCCGCGCGGAAGGCCGCATGCACATCGGCCGTCAACGCCTCCAGTAACGCCGGCACGTTGGCGAAAAAGTGGTACACCGACGACGGCGGAATCTGCGCCCGTTCGGCCACGCTGTAGATCGACAAACTGTCCACGCCTTCGGCGGCCAGCAAGGTGCGGGCGGCATCGAGGATTGCGTCGATACGTGCCTGGCTGCGGGCGCGGGGTTTGCGAGTGGCGGCGGGGCGGGTGGTCATGGAAGTCTCCTACAAGGCAGCGGGCATTGTATGAGCAGGGAGATTTAACTGCATTCACAAATCAAAGTGTGGGAGGGGCGGTGCGACGATTCGACTTGCTCCCGATGAGGCCACCTCGGTATCCCAAAAGAAACCCATAAAAAAACGCCACTGACCAAAGTCAGCGGCGTTCCCTTTTACTGCTTCAACCGCTTACACGGTATGCAGGTACCAGTTGTACTCAAGGTCGGAGATGGAGTGTTCGAACTCTTCCAGCTCACTTTCCTTACAGGCGACGAAGATATCGATGTATTTAGGATCGATGTACTTGGCCATCACCTCGCTGTCGTCCAACTCACGCAGGGCATCGCGCAGGTTGTTCGGCAGGCTTTGCTCGTTCTGCTCGTAGCTGTTGCCTTCCACTGGAGCGCCCGGTTCGATCTTGTTGGTCAGACCATGGTGCACGCCTGCCAGGACCGAAGCCATCAGCAGGTAAGGGTTGGCGTCGGCGCCGGCCACGCGGTGTTCGATACGTACCGCGTCGGACGAGCCGGTCGGTACGCGAATCGCTACGGTGCGGTTGTCCAGGCCCCAGCACGGCGAGTTCGGCACGTAGAACTGTGCGCCGAAACGACGGTAGGAGTTGACGTTGGGGCACAGGAACGCCATCTGGGCGGGTAGGGTCTCCAGCACACCGCCGATCGCGTGACGCAATGCGGCGTTCTGCTCGGGATCCTCGCTGGCGAAGATGTTCTTGCCGTCCTTGTCCAGGATCGAAATATGCACGTGCAGCCCGTTGCCTGCCTGGCCTGGGTAAGGCTTGGCCATGAAGGTGGTGTCCATCTCATGGTCGTAGGCGATGTTCTTGATCAGGCGCTTGAGCAGTACCGCGTAGTCGCAGGCCTTGATCGGGTCGGCCACGTGGTGCAGGTTCACTTCGAACTGCGCCGGGGCACTTTCCTTGACGATGGCGTCGGCCGGGATGCCTTGCTCCTTGGCACCTTCGAGGATGTCCTGGAGGCAGTCGACGTATTCGTCGAGGTCGTCGATCAGGTAAACCTGTGTCGAATGCGGGCGTTTGCCGGAGATCGGCGAGCGGGGCGGTTGTGGGCGGCCGTTCACGTTCTCCTGGTCGATCAGGTAGAACTCAAGCTCGAAGGCAGCGCAGATGGTCAGGCCCATGTCATCGAACTTGCTGACGACTTGGCGGAGCACTTCGCGCGGATCGGCGAAGAAAGGTTCACCTTCAAGTTCGTGCATGGTCATCAGCAGTTGCGCGGTAGGGCGCTTTTGCCAGGGCTCATTGCACAGGGTGTCGGGGATTGGATAACAGATTCGGTCAGCATCACCGATGTCCAGGCCCAGGCCGGTGCTTTCCACCGTCGAGCCGTTGATATCCAGGGCAAATAAAGAGGCAGGCAGGTTAATGCCCTTCTCGTAAACCTTGTGGAGGCTGGTGCGTTCGATGCGCTTGCCGCGCACCACACCATTCATATCCGCAATTAGAAGGTCTACGTACAGAACCTCAGGATGATCCTTAAGGAACGCGTTCGCTTCGTTAAGCTGAACGGCACGCGGGGGTACCGACATGATGCAACACCTTTGTTGTTAAAAATATCAATCATTGATCTTTTCTGGTTTCAGTCAACCCGAACGGCATGCCGAAGTCAAGCGAGGCCTTTTTTGCCCTAAAAAAGCGCTCCGCAGGCTTTTTTGGGGCTTTTTAGGGCGGTTTTTTGGGTTTGATGGGCTTGGGACTCGCGGGCTTGAGCGGGCCGTGTTGTATTTTTTACGGGGGTGTTGTGTAAAAAAATGAACAAGGCTAAGCTCGATTCAAACCCATAACAGCAATAATACCGGGGTGCTTCATGTTTCACCTGCCGCCATTCGGCGTCTCTGCCTGCTTGCGCCAGGCTTTGTCCGCAGTTCATTCATCCCGTGTGAATACCCACGCTCCGGCCAATATTCTTGACGGCCTGTCCGACCTCTTCCTTGCCCTCGCCACCGCCGATGAACGGCCCTCATCCGTTGCGCCGATCAAGATTGCGCACAACTTTGGCGTGAGGAATGCAACGCTGCAGCAAATGGCAGGTAAGCTCCTACCCTGAACGAAAAAACGACGCGGATGCTGCGTCAACCAACGCCTGGCCTTTAATGGATGCCAGGAAACCCAGCCCAGAGGCATTTATGAGTAACAACCTCGACCAGCTCACCGATTGGTTGAAAGACCACAAGATCACAGAAGTCGAATGCATGATTGGCGACCTCACCGGCATCACCCGGGGCAAGATCTCGCCGACCAACAAATTCATCGCCGAAAAGGGCATGCGCCTGCCCGAGAGCGTGCTGTTGCAGACCGTGACCGGCGACTATGTCGAAGACGACATCTATTACGAACTGCTCGACCCGGCCGACATCGACATGATCTGCCGCCCCGACCAGAACGCGGTGTTCCTGGTGCCCTGGGCCATCGAGCCGACCGCCCAGGTGATCCACGATACCTACGACAAGCAAGGCAACCCGATCGAGCTGTCGCCGCGCAACGTGCTCAAGAAAGTCCTCAAGCTCTACGCCGACAAAGGTTGGCAGCCCATCGTGGCGCCGGAGATGGAGTTCTACCTGACCAAGCGCTGCGAAGACCCGGACTTCCCGCTGCAACCGCCGATCGGCCGTTCCGGGCGCCCGGAGACGGGTCGCCAGTCCTTCTCTATTGAAGCCGCCAACGAATTCGACCCGCTCTTCGAAGACGTCTACGACTGGTGCGAACTGCAGGAGCTGGACCTCGACACCCTGATCCACGAAGACGGCACCGCGCAGATGGAAATCAACTTCCGTCACGGCGACGCGCTGTCGCTGGCCGATCAGATCCTGGTGTTCAAGCGCACCATGCGTGAAGCCGCGCTCAAGCACGACGTGGCCGCCACCTTCATGGCCAAGCCGATGACCGGCGAGCCCGGCAGCGCGATGCACCTGCACCAGAGCATCATCGACATCGCCACGGGCAAGAACGTCTTCTCCAATGAAGACGGAAGCATGAGCCAGCTGTTTCTCAACCACATTGGCGGCCTGCAGAAATTCATCCCTGAATTGCTGCCGCTGTTTGCCCCTAATGTGAACTCGTTCCGCCGCTTCCTGCCCGACACCTCGGCGCCGGTGAACGTGGAATGGGGCGAAGAAAACCGCACTGTCGGCCTGCGCGTACCGGATGCCGGCCCGCAGAACCGCCGTGTCGAGAACCGCCTGCCGGGCGCCGACGCCAACCCGTACCTGGCGATTGCCGCCAGCCTGCTGTGCGGCTACATCGGCATGGTCGAAGGCCATAACCCGAGCGCGCCGGTGGTTGGGCGTGGTTACGAGCGGCGCAACCTGCGCCTGCCGTTGACCATCGAAGACGCCCTGGAACGCATGGAAAACAGCAAGACCATCGAGAAATACCTGGGTCAGAAATTCATCACAGGCTACGTCGCGGTCAAGCGGGCCGAGCACGAAAACTTCAAGCGCGTCATCAGTTCGTGGGAGCGGGAATTCCTGCTCTTCGCCGTCTGATGCGCCGGGCGTGCGGCTCGCGCCGTGCGCCCCTCACCGAAATTTGAGGAGATTGGTATGTCCAGCAACAACCCGCAAACCCGTGAATGGCAAGCCTTGAGCAACGATCACCATCTGGCGCCGTTCAGCGACTTCAAGCAATTGAAAGAGAAAGGCCCACGGATCATCACCAAAGCCCACGGCGTGTACTTGTGGGACAGCGAAGGCAACAAGATCCTCGACGGCATGGCCGGCCTGTGGTGCGTGGCAATCGGTTACGGTCGCGATGAACTCGCCGACGCCGCCGCCAAGCAAATGAAAGAACTGCCGTATTACAACCTGTTCTTCCAGACCGCTCACCCGCCCGTGCTGGAACTGGCCAAAGCCATTTCCGATATCGCGCCCGCCGGCATGAACCACGTGTTCTTCACCGGTTCCGGCTCCGAAGGCAACGACACCATGTTGCGCATGGTTCGCCATTACTGGGCGATCAAAGGCCAACCGAACAAGAAAACCATCATCAGCCGCAAGAATGGCTACCACGGCTCCACCGTGGCCGGCGCCAGCCTGGGCGGCATGACGTATATGCATGAACAGGGCGACTTGCCGATCCCGGGCATCACCCACATCGCCCAGCCGTACTGGTTTGGCGAAGGCGGCGACATGAGCCCCGACGAGTTCGGGACCTGGGCCGCCAACCAGTTGGAAGAAAAAATCCTGGAGTTGGGCGTGGACAACGTCGGTGCCTTTATTGCCGAGCCGATCCAGGGCGCCGGTGGCGTCATCGTGCCGCCCGCCACTTACTGGCCGCGCATCAAGGAAATCCTCGCCAAGTACGACATCCTGTTCATTGCCGACGAAGTGATCTGCGGGTTCGGCCGTACCGGTGAGTGGTTCGGGAGCGATTTCTACGACCTCACGCCACACATGATGACCATCGCCAAGGGCCTTACCTCGGGTTACATCCCCATGGGCGGCCTGATCGTGCGCGACGACGTGGTCGCCGTGCTCAATGAAGGCGGTGATTTCAACCACGGCTTCACCTACTCCGGCCACCCGGTGGCGGCGGCGGTGGCCATGGAAAACATCCGCATCATGCGCGATGAAAAAATCGTCAGCCGCGTTCACGATGAAACGGCACCGTATTTGCAAAAGCGTTTGAGGGAATTGGCGGATCACCCGTTGGTGGGCGAAGTTCGCGGCGTGGGCATGCTCGGTGCAATCGAGCTGGTTCAAGACAAGGCCACCCGCAAGCGTTATGAAGGCAAGGGCGCGGGCATGATTTGCCGCACTTTCTGCTTCAACAACGGCCTGATCATGCGCGCCGTGGGTGACACCATGATCATTTCGCCGCCGCTGGTGATCAGCAAGGCCGAAATCGATGAGCTGGTGACCAAGGCGCGTACGTGCCTGGACCTGACTTTGGCGGCGTTGCAGGGCTAAGTGCTAGGCTCAGTGCGCGGTGCATTGAGCAGTTACAAATGTTGGGGGCTCTGGTTGAAAGCCGGCCCCTGAACTTGCCAGACTGTCGCCCTGTTTTGTTGCCCTCTGGAAGGGCCGCTGAACATAAAAAAACGTGGCCCAAAAAAGAAAAATTGGAGCATCACCAAATGAAGGCATTAGGTTTGAAGAACGCCGGCAAGACCCTCCTCGCCTTGTCCCTGATGGGCGCAATGGCGGGCGGCGCCCAGGCAGCCGATAAAGTGCTGCACGTCTACAACTGGTCCGACTACATCGCACCGGACACCATCGCCAACTTTGAAAAAGAGTCGGGCATTAAAGTGGTGTATGACGTCTTCGACAGCAACGAGACCCTCGAAGCCAAGTTGCTGGCAGGCAAGTCCGGCTACGACATCGTCGTACCGTCGAACAACTTCCTCGCCAAGCAGATCAAGGCCGGTGTTTACCAGGAGCTGGACAAGTCCAAGCTGTCCAACTACAGCAACCTGAACACATCCCTGCTTAAAGCCGTGTCGGTCAGCGACCCGGATAACAAGCATGCCTTCCCGTACATGTGGGGTTCGATCGGCATCGGCTACAACCCGGAGAAGGTCAAGGCCGCGCTGGGCGTGGACAAGATCGACTCCTGGGATGTGCTGATGAAGCCTGAAAACATCGCCAAGCTGAAAAGCTGCGGCGTGAGCTTCCTCGATTCGCCGACCGAAATGCTGCCGGTGGCGCTGCACTACCTGGGCCTGCCGACCGACACTCAGAAGAAGGCCGATCTGAAGCAGGCTGAAGACCTGTTCCTGAAAATCCGTCCTTCGATCGGCTACTTCCACTCCTCCAAGTACATCTCGGACCTGGCCAACGGCAACATCTGCGTGGCCGTGGGTTACTCGGGCGACATCCAGCAGGCCAAGTCCCGCGCGGCTGAAGCCGGTGGCAAGGTCAAGGTTGCCTATGACATTCCGAAGGAAGGCGCCGGTAGCTTCTTCGACATGGTCGCCATCCCTAAAGATGCCGAAAACGTCGACGCCGCCTACACGTTCCTCAACTACCTGCTCAAGCCTGAAGTGATGGCCTCCATCACCAACAGCGTGCGTTTCCCGAACGGTAACGAGAAGGCCACCGCACTGGTCGACAAAGACATCACCAGCGACCCGGGCATCTACCCACCAGCCGATGTCCAGGCCAAGCTCTACGCGATTGCTGACTTGCCGGCTGCGACCCAGCGTGAAATGACACGCAGCTGGACCAAGATCAAATCCGGTAAATAAGCCGTGCTACCTGTGGAAGGGGGCTTGCTCCCTTCCACACATAAAATGACAGAAAGTTTTGCCGGATCGGTTTATCGAGGGTAAGTTGCGCGCCGGTTTTGTTGCCGGGCAACAACTTTGGGCCCAACTATTTAAGAGGACCTCCACGTGCCAATTTCTTTATTTCGCCAAGCCATGCTGGTGGGCGCGGGTATCACGCTGGCGTTGAGCGTGCAGGCCGCACCGACGGTGCATATTTATAACTGGTCGGACTACATCGGTACCGACACCCTGGCCAACTTCGAAAAGGCCACCGGTATCAAGCCCGTGTATGACGTGTTTGATTCCAACGAAACCCTGGAAGGCAAACTGCTGGCCGGGCGTACCGGCTACGACGTGGTGGTGCCGTCCAACCACTTCCTCGGCAAGCAGATCAAGGCCGGGGCGTTCCAGAAACTCGACAAGTCATTGCTCACGAACTACGCCAACCTCGACCCGGCACTGCTCAAGCGCCTGGAAAAGAACGACCCGGGCAACCAGTACGCGGTGCCGTACCTGTGGGGCACCAATGGCATCGGCTACAACGTCGACAAAGTGAAGCAAGTGCTGGGTGTCGACAAGATCGATTCCTGGGCCGTGTTGTTCGAACCGGAAAACATGAAGAAGCTGGCCACCTGCGGCGTGTCCTTCATGGACTCGGCGGATGAAATGCTGCCGGCTGTACTCAACTACATGGGCCTGGACCCGAACAGCACCAACCCGGCGGACTACAAAAAGGCCGAGGAAAAGCTGCTGAAAGTGCGGCCCTACGTGACCTACTTCCACTCATCCAAATACATCTCGGACCTGGCCAACGGCAACATCTGCGTGGCCGCCGGGTTCTCCGGCGATGTGTTCCAGGCCAAGGCCCGTGCGGCCGAGGCGGGCAAAGGCGTGAACATCGCCTACGCGATTCCCAAAGAAGGCGGCAACCTGTGGTTTGACGTGTTGGCGATCCCCAAGGATGCCGCCAACGTCAAAGAGGCCCACGCCTTCATCAACTATTTGCTGCAACCTGAGGTGATCGCCCAGGTCAGTGATTACGTCGGTTACGCCAACCCTAACCCTGGGGCGGACAAGCTGATGGAGCAATCGATACGCACCGACGAAGCGGTTTACCCACCGCAGGCGGTTCTCGAGCGGACATTCGTCAACTTCGAGCTACCCCCGAACGTGCAGCGTTTAATGACCCGTAGCTGGACCAAGGTCAAGACGGGCAAGTAAGGCTCAAACTATCCAAGGCTGGCCCGCATTGGGCCGGCTGCACAGTTTTTTTGGGAGTTTCGTAAATGGCAGTTGCCTCCGGCGCCTATAAGAAAGCCCTCGAGGGCGACCAGACACCGAAGAAGGTGCTGGTCAAAATCGACCGGGTCACGAAGAAGTTCGACGAGACGATTGCCGTGGACGATGTGTCCCTGGAAATCAAGAAAGGCGAGATCTTCGCCTTGCTCGGCGGTTCGGGTTCGGGCAAGTCCACCTTGCTGCGCATGCTCGCAGGCTTCGAGCGCCCGACCGAAGGCCGCATCTACCTCGACGGTGTGGACATCACCGACATGCCGCCCTACGAGCGGCCGATCAACATGATGTTCCAGTCCTACGCCCTGTTCCCGCACATGACCGTGGCGCAGAACATTGCCTTCGGCCTGCAACAGGACAAGATCCCCAAGGCCGAGGTCGACGCCCGCGTGGCCGAGATGCTCAAGCTGGTGCAGATGAGCCAGTACGCCAAGCGCAAGCCGCACCAGTTGTCCGGTGGCCAGCGCCAGCGGGTTGCCCTGGCGCGCTCCCTGGCCAAACGCCCGAAGCTGCTGCTGCTCGATGAGCCGATGGGCGCACTGGACAAGAAGCTGCGTTCGCAGATGCAGCTTGAGCTTGTCGAAATCATCGAGCGCGTCGGCGTGACCTGCGTGATGGTGACCCACGACCAGGAAGAGGCCATGACCATGGCCGAACGCATCGCGATCATGCACCTGGGCTGGATCGCGCAGATCGGCAGCCCCATCGATATCTACGAAACCCCCACCAGCCGCCTGGTGTGCGAGTTCATCGGCAACGTCAACATTTTCGACACCCAGGTGGTCGACGACGCCGAAGGCCACGCGGTGCTCAAGTGCCCGGACCTGGACCGCGACATCTACGTGGGCTACGGCATCGCCACCTCGGTGGAAGACAAGTCGGTGACCTACGCCATTCGCCCGGAAAAGCTGCTGGTCACCACCGAAATGCCGACCTGCGAACACAACTGGTCCAGCGGCAAGGTGCACGACATCGCCTACCTGGGCGGCCACTCGGTGTTCTACGTAGAGCTGCCGAGCGGCAAGCTGGTGCAGTCCTTCGTCGCTAACGCCGAACGCCGTGGTCAGCGGCCGACCTGGGGTGACCAGGTCTACGTGTGGTGGGAAGACGACAGCGGCGTGGTACTGCGCTCATGAACATGAAGAAGCTCAAGCGGCGCTTGCACCGCATCGTCCCCAGCGGCAAGCAGGTGGTCATCGGGATTCCGTTCCTGTGGCTGTTCCTGTTTTTCGCCTTGCCGTTTTTCATTGTCCTGAAAATCAGCTTTGCCGAAGCCGACGTGGCGATCCCGCCGTATACCGAGATCTACACCTACGTTGAGCAAAAACTGCAGGTGGTGCTGAACCTGGCCAACTACCAGTTACTGGCGGGGGATGAGCTGTATATCTCCGCCTACCTGGGCTCGCTGAAGATGGCCTTTTTCAGCACGCTGCTGTGCCTGCTGATCGGCTATCCGATGGCCTACGCCATTGCTACCGCGCGCAAAGAAATGCAGACCGTGCTGGTGCTGCTGATCATGATGCCGACCTGGACCGCCATTTTGATCCGCGTGTATGCGTGGATGGGCATCCTCAGCAACAACGGTTTGCTCAATGGTTTCCTGATGTCCATGGGGCTGATCAACGAGCCGCTGCAGATCCTCAACACCAACATCGCGGTGTATATCGGCGTGGTTTATTCATACCTGCCGTTCATGATCCTGCCGCTGTACGCCAACCTGGTGAAGCACGACCAGAGCCTGCTTGAAGCTGCATCGGACCTGGGTTCGAGCACGTTCAACAGCTTCTGGAAGATCACCGTGCCGTTGTCCAAGAACGGCATCATCGCCGGTTGCATGCTGGTGTTTATCCCGGTGGTGGGCGAGTTCGTGATCCCTGAACTGCTCGGCGGCCCGGAAACCCTGATGATCGGTAAAGTGCTGTGGCAAGAGTTCTTCAACAACCGTGACTGGCCGGTGGCGTCTGCCCTGGCGGTGGTGATGCTGGCGATCCTGATCGTGCCGATCATCCTGTTTAACCGCAGCCAAGCCAAAGAGATGGAGGGCAAGATATGAAGCGCGTCAGTTTCTCAAGCTTCATGCTGGTGGCGGGGTTGTTGTTTATCTACCTGCCGATGCTGATCCTGGTGATCTACTCGTTCAACGAATCCAAACTGGTGACGGTGTGGGGCGGTTGGTCGATCAAGTGGTACGTGGGCCTGCTGGACAACACCCAACTGATGGGCTCGGTGGCGCGCTCCCTGGAGATCGCCTGCTACACGGCGGTGGCCGCGGTGGCACTGGGTACATTGGCGGCGTTCGTGCTCACGCGCATCAGCCAGTTCAAGGGCCGCACGTTGTTCGGCGGCCTGGTGACCGCGCCGTTGGTGATGCCCGAAGTGATCACCGGTCTGTCGCTGTTGCTGCTGTTCGTGGCCATGGCGCAACTGATCGGCTGGCCCCAGGAGCGTGGCATCGTCACCATCTGGATCGCCCACACCACGTTCTGTGCGGCGTATGTGGCGGTGGTGGTGTCGGCGCGTTTGCGTGAGCTGGACCTGTCGATCGAAGAAGCGGCGATGGACCTGGGCGCGCGGCCGTGGAAGGTGTTCTTCCTGATCACTATCCCGATGATCGCGCCGTCGCTGGCCGCCGGCGGCATGATGTCGTTTGCGTTGTCCCTGGATGACCTGGTACTGGCCAGCTTCGTGTCCGGCCCGGGCTCCACTACCTTGCCGATGGAAGTGTTTTCGGCCGTGCGGCTTGGGGTTAAACCCGAGATCAACGCGGTGGCCAGCCTGATTCTGTTGGCGGTGTCGCTGGTGACCTTTCTGGTGTGGTTCTTCAGCCGTCGTGCCGAGGAACACCGCAAGAAGGCGATCCAGCAGGCGATTGAAGAAGCCGCTGCCGATGGCTGGCAGCAGCCGGACAAGCGTCGGGCGCCAGCGCCGGTCTAACTGACGGAGCAGGCGCAAACTGTGGGAGCAGGCTTGCCCCCTCCCACAGTGTTGATCCGTTATCGAACTGGCAGCAGTTTCAGCGTGCCCCGAGTATTCGCCGTGATTTCCTCTTCGGTGAAATGCGCCTGTTCGTAACCGCCTTCGATGTAGGTTTCGGCCTGGTCGCTGTAGTGGCGATCAAACGGTACACCGCTTTGTCCCACTGGGTTGATGGTCAGCGCATGGGCCGCGTCGGCGAAGTCGATCAGGCGGCGGGTCGAGGGGCCGTAGGTCACCGGCCACGGTGCGGGGCCGATCGCGGCCGATTGGTTGTTTGGCACCTCGTGGCTGCCGGGGGCCGGGAAGGGGCCGACATTGACGATCAGGTCCAAGGGCTTTTGTGAACCCAGTGGGTGGCCATGGGTAAGGGTGTGCGCCTTGCCCCATTGCCATTGGGCGGGGTCGTCGCCGAAGGTGGCCTTGAGGTGCGCGAGGCTGTTGTCCCAGGCGAGCTTGACGGCGTCGGCGCGTTTGCCGTCCCACCAGGGCGAACTCGGGTCGGCGGCCAGGCGCGGTAAGGCGGCGTCGATTGCCCGGGTGCCGAGCAAGGTCTTGAACAGGTTATCGCCCAGTTTTGGGTGGAAGGCCGCATCCGCCAGGTTGAACAGGAACTGGTTGAACAGCGTGGCGCTGATGGAGTCCAGCGGGTAATCGCCTTTCCAGGCGGCCAGTTGTTCCACCAGCTTGAGTTGCGACGGGTCCTTGACCACCTCGCGCAACACCGGCAACAGCGGCGCCAGCAAGCGCGGGCCGAAGGCGGTCGTGGTGCCCAGTTGCAAGGCTTGGCTGTTGTTTACATCCCACTTCACGCTTTTATCGCTCAACTGCGCGTTCAACTGCTGGCCCCGGTCGGCCAGGTTGTAGTAGCCGGGGATCTCCATGCCGCTGGGCGATACCGGTTGGGCATTGGCCGAAACCACATAGCCGCGCGCCGGGTTTTCTTCCTGGGGGTTGGCGCTGAAGGGGTAAAAGCCCAGCTTGTCGGCCTGGGCGGTGCTGCCGTCGAGGATAAACCCAGGGTTGGCACCGGCCGGGCGGATCGGCAGTTGCGCCGCGGCCCACCAGCCGATATCGCCCTTGGCATTGGCCCACACAATATTCAGCCCCGGCGCAGAGACCTTGGCCGCTGCGGCCCGGGCCTTGGCCAGGGTATCGGCGCGGTTGAGCTGGTAGAAACCTTCGAGGATCGGGTTCTGGGTGTCGAGGAATGCCCACCACATCGCGATTGGCGTGTTGCCGGCGTTCTCGCCGAGTACGTCATTGATGATCGGCCCATGGGGCGACTGACGCAGCGTGAGGGTGACCGGGGCCTGGCCCTTCACCGCGATCTGTTGCGCGCTGCTGGTCATGTCTACCCACTGGTCGTGGTACCAGACCTGATTGGGGTTGGCCGGGTTGACCTTTTCGGCGATCAGGTCAAGGTCGTCGTTCTGGAACATGGTCAGGCTCCAGCCGAAGTCCAGGTTGTGCCCCAGGAACGCCACCGGCACCAGCGCGTTGTGATAGCCATACAGCTCGAAGCCCGGCGCCGACAGCTGCGCTTCGTACCATACCGACGGCACTGAAAAGCGAATATGCGGGTCGCCCGCCAGCAAGGGTTTGCCGCTTTTGGTGCGGCTGCCGCTGATGGCCCAGGCATTGCTGCCTTCGAACTGCGGCAAGCCATTGTCGGCCAGGGCCTGGTCGCTCAGGGCGGCTATCGCGCCCAGGGTTTGCCAGTCACCGGCAGCCAGGTTCAGCGCGCCCTTGGGTTGCCAGCCCAGGTCGAAGACGTTCAGGTACTCGCTGCCCAACTGGTCGCGGACGTAAGTCAGCAATGGCTCGGTACGAAACGCGGCGGCAAAACTGTAGGCCAGGTAGCCGGCGACGCTGATGGTGTCTTCGGCGGTGAACCGGCGTTTGGGAATGCCCAGCACGTCGAACTCCATGGGGCTGGCGTGGCTGTCCTGATACTGGTTTATGCCGTCCAGGTAGGCTTGCAGGGCTTCCCATGCGGGGGACTCATGGTCCATGTGTTCCACGTAGCTCAAGGCGCGTTCACGAATGCGCAGGCTGCGAAACAGCTTGTCGGTTTCCAGCAGCTTGGGCCCCAGCACCTCGGCCAGTTCGCCACGGGCCAGGCGCCGCATGATCTCCATCTGGAACAACCGGTCCTGGGCGTGCACGTAGCCCAGCGCGCGATACAGGTCGGCCTCGTTCTCGGCGCGGATGTGCGGCACGCCACGGTCGTCGTAGCGCACCGTGACCGAGCCTCGCAGGTTGGCCAGCGAAACCGTGCCCTGGCGGGTGGGTTGCTTGCTGTACACGTACCAGCCGGCACCGAGGGTGATCAGCACCAGCAGCACCGCGAGAACCCGCAAGACGCGCTTCATGGACTTTCCTTACAGAGAGTGGAGTGACTAACGAGCTTCAGGCCACGAACAATAGCAGCCCACCGCCAGGGTGTGCGTGGCATTCACGTCGCGCCCCGTTCCAAGGGCTTTGAGGATCGGCTCGATGAAGCTGTTGCTCGAATTGCACGTCAGCCCTTCGCTGTAGGGCCCGAAATACGCAAGCTTGCCGCTGCGATCCCAGATGCCCACGGCGGGGCTGGCGGGCACTTGATCGGCGCCGGGCAGGGTTGTGAGGGTTTTCATGGTGCGCAGGTTATCGGGCAGTTGGCCGTGGCTGCCGGGCTTTTGCAGGGCATAGAACTCAACGCCCTGGGGCGCGTACTGCTCGATCAGTTCGCCCAGGTGCTGCTGGTTGCCGACATTGCATGGGCAGGCCGGGTCCCAGAAGTGCACCAGGCGAATCGGGCCTGGCCCGGCGAGGTCGGCGGGCAGTTTCAAGGGGTCACCGGAAAACACCGCCGTGTGCTCGCTGAACGCACGCAGGTAGCGGCCCTGGAACCAGTTATATGCCGCCCATAGCACGCCGGCGCAGAGGATCAGGACCAGGCTGGCGAACAGGGCGTTACGGTAGGGCGGTCGCATTCAGATCTATCCTCGAAGGTCGCGTAGCTTGCCATGCTTGCCCTGACAGATGAATATCGCAGCTCGATATTCATCTTCGCCGTCAGTCTGGAAGCCTTTATGCCCGTCACCTTTGACCCCGATCATCTGCGCGACAGCTTGCGACCCCTGGTGGATGCGCAGCCGCTCAGCGCCGAGGCGCGGGTGTATCAGCGTTTCTACGGCTTGGACCTGGCCGCGCGCAAAGTGCCGGCCGTGAGCCGCCTGGGGCGTTTGGAGGTTGACGGGTTCGCGGTGGTGGCGCAGGTGTGGTGGCCACCCGCTCCGGTGGCGACGATGTTCATGTTCCACGGCTTCTACGACCATATGGGCCTATACCGCCACGTAGTGGACTGGGCGCTGGACCAAGGCTTTGTGGTGATTGCCTGCGACCTGCCGGGCCATGGTTTGTCCAGCGGCGCACGGGCCAGCATCGATGACTTCGCGGTGTACCAGAACGTGGTGCAGGCGCTGTTCGCCCAGGCCGAGGCGCTGCACCTGCCGCAGCCCTGGCACCTGTTCGGGCAGAGTACTGGCGGCGCGGTGGTGGTGGATCATTTGCTCCACCACGGCGCCGACAGCCCGGCGCAGGGCAAGACCTTCCTGCTGTCGCCGCTGGTGCGTCCGCGTGCCTGGGGCTGGTCCCAGCTGAGTTATTACCTGCTGCGGCCGTTCGTCAACGGTATCGCCCGGCGATTCAGCGAGAACACCAACGATCCTGAATTCAAGCCGTTTTTGGAAGCCGACCCGCTGCAACCGCGCCAACTGCCCACCGCCTGGGTGGGTGCGTTGTTGCGCTGGATCAAGCGCATCGAAGCCGCGCCGCGCAGCCCACGGCGGCCGATAATCGTGCAGGGCGAGGAAGATATGACGGTGGACTGGCAGCACAATTTGCAGGTGCTGCGGGGTAAGTTTGATCAGCCGCAGGTGTTGATGCTCAAGCGCGGTCGGCACCATTTGGCGAACGAGATTCCCGAGATTCGCGATGAATATTTCAGCTTTCTCACGGATCAATTGAAGTAACACAGTCCAAATGTGGGAGGGGGCTTGCTCCCGATAGCAGTGTGTCAGGCAAACATTTTTTGCTGATCCACCGCTATCGGGAGCAAGCCCCCTCCCACATTTTTATTACTGCGTCAGGCTTGAGGTGCTTTGGCCAACCGCAAGACCTGCGCGAATGGCGGCCAACGCCGCCTGGTAATACGCCTTGCCTTCCGGCGACTCCGCAAACGTCGCGAATTCTTCCAGCTCGGGGTCAGACAAGTCTCGATAGACGTACAGCAACGTGTTGTTCAGGTCGTTGCCAATCTGCTGCATCAAGCGTTCGCGCTGCCCATTCAACATGCCTTGTGCCTGGCCGCCGCCCAGTAGGCCGGGGATCATCTGGCTCAAGCTGTCTGCGGCCACGCCGGCAATCGCCAGGCTCACTTCGGCCCCGGCTTCACGGGCAGGCAATGCCTGGGCCAGGTGGCCGATGATCAGGCTGCGGGTCGCGTCGGCTTCGATCTTCGGCAGGCCCTGAGCGTTTTTTGCCAGTTGGTCGCGGCGGGTGGTGAGCAACTCGGCGGCGACAATCTTGCGGCCCAATGGCGATTGGAAGAACGCCAGCGCAGGCTTTGGGTCCGCCAGGTTTTTGCGCAACTGCGCCTCGGCGCGTTGGTCCATGGCCTGGGCGGCAAAGCGCTTGTTGCTGTTGTCCACCAACGCCTGATACACCGCCGGCGGCAGGCTATTGCGGTAGCGCTGCTGGGCCGCACTGAGGGCGTCATTGAAATGCGCACGTTGTTCGGCCCAGCCGGCGACCTTGTACAACTGGTCATGGCCGTCTGCCCAGGCGGGCAAAACGCAGAACATCAGCAAGGAAAAAAACAAACGACGCATATGGACTCCTGTCAGTCGGCCACTATTGTCCGTGTCGGGCGTAGGATTTGTCGAGAAGTCCTATCAGTCACCTGACTAAAGTGTATTCAGACGCTCGACGGCGCTGTCGGATTTGAAGACGTATGGATACTATGCGCGCCATGCAAATGCCCCTTGATCATCCCCTGCTGCAACGCATCGTCGACGACCTGGCCGAAAAAGGTTGGTCGCAGCAGAACGGCTTCCTGCCCCAGGCTCTGACCCTGGAACTGGCGGCTGAGTGCCGTAAACGTGCGGTCGAAGGTGAGTTGGCGCCGGCAGCGGTGGGGCGTGGGCCGGCCCAGGAGATTCGCGAAGGTATTCGCGGCGACCATATCCAGTGGCTGGAGGCGGGCGACGCCGCCGTCTGCGACCGCTACATGGCGGTGATGGACAGCCTGCGCCTGGCGATGAACCGGGGTCTGTTCCTCGGCCTGGAAGATTTCGAAAGCCATTTCGCGATGTACCCGCCGGGGGCGTTTTACCTCAAGCACCTGGATCGTTTTCGCGACGATGACCGGCGCATGGTCTCGGCGGTGATCTACTTGAACGATGCCTGGTTGCCGGAACACGGCGGCCAGTTGCGCATGTACCTCAAGGACGGCGTCGAATACGACGTGGTGCCCAGCGGCGGATGCCTGGTGGTGTTCCTGTCGGGCGAAGTGCCCCACGAAGTCATGCCTGCCACGCGCGAACGCCTGTCCCTCACCGGCTGGTTTCGCCGGCGCGGCAATGAGCCCTTTTGACATGCAAAAGATCCTGGTCAGCCGCTGCTTGCTCGGACACAAAGTGCGCTAAGACGGCGGCGCCAGTGGGCCGTTCGATCAACTGGCCGTGTGGCAAGCCGAAGGGCGCGTGATTGCGATCTGCCCGGAAGTGGCAGGCGGTTTGCCGACGCCCAGGCCTCCTGCCGAGATCCCCGGTGGGCAGGGCATCGATGTGTGGGACGGTCGGGCCCAGGTGCTGACCGCCGAGGGCGAAGATTTCAGCGCCGCCTTCCTCGACGGGGCCCGGCAGGCGTTGGCATTGGTGCAACGGCACGGCATCCGTATCGCCATCCTCAAGGCCAACAGCCCGTCCTGCGGCAACCTGCTGACCTATGACGGCACCTTCAGCGGCGTGAAGGTCACTGGCGAAGGCGTCACGGCGGCGCTGCTCAAGCGCCACGGTGTACAGGTGTTCAGTGAGCTGGAGTTGCCGGCGGCGGCGGTGCATCTCTCAAGTCTTGAGTAAGTGGGAGGGCAAGCCCCCCACTACTTTAGGATCTACTCAGACTTATCCACCGGTGTTGTTCCTTCAAGCCACTTCTGCGCCAGCGCCTTCAGCCGGCCATCATCCTTTACCCGCTTCAACGCGCCGTCCAAGCTGCTCTTGAACGCCGGGTTGCCCTTCTGGAACGGGATCGCCAGCTCGGGTTTCTCGTGATAAGCCTCGCTGAAATCGAACTGATTCTCTAGCTCGGCAGTCTTAGCGATATGGTTGATGGCCACGTCGTATTTGCCGCTTTCTACACCGGCAAGCAGGTCGGCCTCATCGGTGGTGATAAACGAGGAGCGTACGTCCATTTCCTTGGCCAACTGTTCACCCAGCTCCACTTCAAAGCCGGTGAGCTTGTCGCCTTCCTTGAAGTTGTAGGGCGGGGTGTTGGCTTCAAGGACGATGCGCAGCTCACCCCGATCATTGACGTCGTCGATCAGTTCGGCATGAGCCAGGGGGCTCAGCAGGGGAAGCAACAGTAACAGGCCAGGCGAAACGCGCATGGTCACTCCTAAAGAATTCGAATGTGCGAGGCGCCGTTCCGCATCGCTTTGCTATGGTGGTGAGTGCCTTGGACAGCAATTTGTCGCGAAGTTGTCATAACCCTACAGATTTCACAGAAAAACTGGAGAAGCGAATGAAAGCCTTTTTGACCCGTGCAACCGTTGGCAGCCTGCTGCTGGGGGCCTCGCTGTTGGCCAACGCCGCCGATGTTCCGCATACCCCTGCGCCGAAGGGGGCTGAGGTGTTTATCGTATCGCCCAAAGACGGTGCCACTGTCGACAAGACGTTCACCGTCAAATTCGGGGTAAAAGGCCTGGACCTGGAGCCGATCGACAAACAAGTGCCAGGGGCTGGTCACCATCACCTGCTAGTTGACCGGGACGTGCAATCGCTCAAGGCGGACGAGGCTATTCCAGCCGATGCGACCTCCATTCACTTCGGCAAGGCCCAAACCGAAACCGAACTGACCTTGACCCCCGGTAAGCACACGCTGCAATTGGTGGCCGGGGACAACGTGCATCGCCAATTCGAGCCCACGGTCGCCTCCAAAGTCATCACGGTGACCGTCAAGTAAGCGTTATTCGGACAAAAAAATGGGAGGCCCCTGCGGGTCTCCCATTTTTTGTGCCGCGCTTTTAAAGCGTTAGAACAACACGCGGCTACGGATAGTGCCGTTGATGTGCTGCAGCTTCTCTTGCGCCAGGTCCGAGTATTCGGCGTCTACGTCGATTACCACGTAGCCGACCTTCTCGTTGGTCTGCAGGAACTGACCGGAGATGTTGATGCCGTTTTCCGCGAAGACCTTGTTGATCTCCATCATCACGCCAGGAATGTTCTGGTGGATGTGCAACAGGCGGTGCTTGCCAGGGTGAGCCGGCAATGCCACTTCCGGGAAATTCACGGACGATACCGAGGTACCGTTGTCGCTGTACTTGACCAGCTTTTCCGAGACTTCCAGACCAATGTTGGCCTGGGCTTCAGCGGTGGAGCCGCCGATGTGCGGGGTCAGGATCACGTTGTCCAGGCCACGCAGCGGGCTTTCGAAGATGTCGTCGTTGGAGCGCGGCTCCACCGGGAACACATCGATGGCGGCGCCGATCAGGTGCTTGTCCTTGATCGCATCGGCCAGGGCGTCCAGCTCGACCACGGTGCCGCGTGCAGCGTTGATCAGAATGCCGCCTTTCTTGATCGCGCGGATTTCCTTCTCACCAATCATCCACTGGGTCTCAGCGGTTTCCGGAACGTGCAGGGTCACGATGTCGGACATGCCCAGCAGCTCGGTCAGGCTCGACACTTGCGTGGCGTTGCCCAATGGCAGCTTGGTCAGGGTGTCGTAGAAGAACACCTGCATGCCAAGGCCTTCAGCCAGTACCGACAACTGAGTGCCGATCGAGCCGTAACCGACGATACCCAGCTTCTTGCCGCGGATTTCGAAGGAGTTGGCCGCGCTTTTGATCCAGCCGCCACGGTGGCAGGAAGCGTTCTTCTCGGGAATACCGCGCAGCAACAGGATGGCCTCGGCCAGCACCAGCTCCGCAACGGAACGGGTATTGGAATACGGTGCGTTGAACACCGCGATGCCGCGCTCGCGTGCTGCGTTGAGGTCGACCTGGTTGGTGCCGATGCAGAAACAGCCCACTGCCACGAGTTTCTTGGCGTGATCGAAGATCTCTTCGGTCAGCTGAGTGCGGGAGCGAATGCCGATGAAGTGCGCGTCGGCGATCTTTTCCTTGAGCTGGGCTTCCGGCAGAGAACTGGTGATGTACTCAATGCTGGTGTACCCGGCGGCTTTCAGAACGTCGACAGCCGATGGGTGGACGCCTTCCAGAAGAAGGAACTTGATCTTGCTCTTATCGAGAGAAGTCTTGCTCATCTGCGTAAACCTGTATCCCGGAGAAAATTGGCAGGGAATCGGATCGCTTAAGCTGACCCGGACGGCAGGAAAGCCGTCACCGCAGAAACGCCCTTGGGCTCTGTCCTGCGGGGGCGGTATGCTAGCATACGCGCCCCGCTAACACTCATTCCTGCGACGTGAAGCGTTCTCAGGATGACCATGAATTGTTCGAGAGTTCTGTCGATGACCCATCCTGCCCTGATTGATGAGCTAAAGACCCTGGTTGAGCCCGGCAAAGTGCTGACCGACGCAGACTCCCTGGAGGCTTACGGCAAGGATTGGACCAAGCACTTCGCACCCGCGCCCACCGCCATCGTCTTCCCCAAGACCGTTGAGCAGGTCCAGGCCATTGTGCGTTGGGCCAATGAACGTAAGGTGGCGCTGGTGCCATCGGGCGGTCGCACCGGCTTGTCAGCAGCCGCTGTGGCGGCCAATGGCGAAGTGGTGGTGTCCTTCGACTATATGAACCAGATCCTCGACGTGAACCTCACCGATCGCACCGCCGTGTGCCAGCCGGGCGTGGTCACCAAGCAATTGCAGAACGTCGCCGAAGAAAACGGCCTGTACTACCCGGTGGATTTTGCCTCGTCCGGTTCCAGCCAGATCGGCGGCAACATCGGCACCAATGCCGGCGGGATCAAGGTGATTCGCTACGGTATGACCCGTAACTGGGTGGCGGGCATGAAGGTCGTCACCGGCAAGGGCGATGTACTGGAACTGAACCGCGATCTGATCAAAAACGCCACCGGCTACGACATGCGCCAGCTGTTTATCGGCGCTGAAGGCACCCTGGGGTTTGTGGTCGAAGCCACCATGCGCCTGGATCGTGCGCCGAAAAACCTCACCGCCATGGTGCTGGGCACCACCGATTTCGACTCGATCATGCCGGTGCTGCACGCCTTCCAGAGCAAGCTGGACCTGACGGCCTTTGAGTTCTTCTCGGATAAGGCCCTGGCCAAAGTCCTCGGTCGTGGCGATGTGCCTGCGCCGTTCGAAACCGAGTGCCCGTTCTACGCGTTGCTTGAATTCGAAGCCACCACCGAAGAAGTCGCCAACCACGCCCTGGAAACGTTCGAACATTGCGTCGAGCAGGGCTGGGTGCTGGATGGCGTGATGAGCCAGAGCGAAACCCAGCTGCATAACCTGTGGAAGCTGCGCGAGTACATCTCCGAGACCATCTCCCACTGGACGCCCTACAAAAACGACATCTCGGTTACTGTGTCCAAAGTGCCGGCGTTTTTGCGGGAAATTGACGACATCGTCGGCGAACACTACCCGGACTTCGAAATCGTATGGTTCGGCCACATCGGCGACGGCAACCTGCACCTGAACATCCTCAAGCCGGAAAACCTGAGCAAGGACGAGTTCTTCGCCAAATGCGCCACCGTCAACAAGTGGGTGTTCGAGACCGTCGAGAAGTACAACGGCTCGATCTCCGCCGAGCACGGCGTGGGCATGACCAAGCGCGATTACCTCACCTACAGTCGCTCACCGGTTGAAATCGAATACATGAAGGCCGTGAAAGCGGTGTTCGACCCTAACGGGATCATGAACCCAGGCAAGATCTTCGCTATTTAAGGAGTCGTTCCATGAGCTACCAGCACAAATACGTCGACGGCACCAACGTCCACTTCCCGGTGGGTAAAGTGGTGTGCATTGGGCGTAACTACGCCGAACATGCCAAGGAACTGGACAACCCGGTACCGACCGAGCCGTTGCTGTTCATCAAGCCGGGCAGTTGCGTGGTGCCGCTGGAAGGTGGTTTCGCCATTCCGACCGAGCGCGGTTCGGTGCATTACGAAGCGGAAATCGCGGTATTGATCGGCAAGCCGCTGTCGAACAAGCCAAGCCGTGAAGAAGTGCTGGACGCCATTTCCGGTTTCGCCCCGGCGTTGGATTTGACCCTGCGCGACAAGCAGGCCGAGTTGAAGGCCAAGGGCCTGCCGTGGGAAATCGCCAAGTCCTTCGATGGCGCGGCGGTGATCGCACCTTTTGTGGTGAGCAGTACCTTTGCCGACGTGACCGACATCGGCATCCGGCTGACCATCAATGGTGAAGTGCGCCAGGACGGCAACAGTTCGCAGATGCTCAACCCCATCGTGCCGATGATTCAGCACATGGCCGGCTGCTTCTCGCTGCAGGCCGGCGACGTGATCCTCACCGGCACCCCGGCTGGCGTGGGCCCGCTGAATGTGGGCGATGAGCTGGTGCTGGAACTGGCCGGCGTGAATCGCTTCGAAAGCGTCGTTCGCTGATTAACATGTGGGAGGAGGCGTGCCCCCTCCCACCTTGGCTGGGTGTACACCTTTGCATTTTTTTCACACGCCATCCGGATAATCCCCAGCCTCGACCGCGCGGGCCCGTTGATCCTGTGCTATCACCTACGCTGACTTTCCGGAAAAGCGCCCAATGGCCGTGTCCCTGCCCTCCGCCACACCCAAGCTGCGTTCTCGTTTCGCCCTGCGCTGGTATTCCTGGCTGTTTCTGGCGGGCGTGATCGTCTATGGCGTTTCCTGGGCCATGCATTGGGATGATCGCGGTGTGCTGTGGGTATTGGAGCGATTTGAAACCTCCACCGAACGCAGCGAAAGTGTGTGGCTGCCGGACTATCACGCCGTCATCGATGCCAAGGTGCTGCCGGGCATGGAGAAGGATGAGGCCTCGGACGTCTCTTACAACCCGCAGACCAAAACCCTGTTTTCCGTCATGGGCAAAAACCCCTTCCTCGTTGAGTTGACCCTGCAAGGCGATGTGCTGCGCAAAATGCCACTTAATGGCTGGAGCAACCCGGAAGGGGTGACAGTCATGGAAAATGGCCTGCTGGCGGTGGTCGACGAGCGTGATCACAGCCTGACCATTGTTAAGGTCGACGCCACCACCCAGCACTTGAACAAGGCCGATTTCCCGAGTTACGACCTGGGGCCGTCCAAGGATCAGAACAAAGCGTTCGAAGGCGTTACATGGGACCCGCGCAACCAGCAGTTTGTATTGGGCGAAGAACGCCCGCCGGCGTTGTTCACCTGGAAAAGCGACGGCAGCCAGACCCTGGTTGGCGCCAAGCAAAAACTGGCCAGTGAAGAACTGGACATGCGCAACCTCTCGGCCCTGGCCATCGACCCGCGCACCGGCCACCTGCTGGTGCTGTCGGCCGACTCGCACCTGCTGCTGGAGCTGAACGAGAAGGGCGAACAAGTCAGCTTCATGACCCTGCTCGGCGGTTTCAACGGCCTCAAGAACACCATCCCGCGCGCCGAAGGTGTGACCATGGACGAGAACGGCACCCTGTACGTGGTCAGTGAGCCGAACCTGTTCTATCGTTTCGAAAAGCAGAAGTAGCACACCGATTACGTCGAATACGTCTCCAGTTGCGGCATTCGCCAGACAGACGGGCGCGTTTAAGTTTAAATTCAGACAGGCGTGATATTCATTCGCCACTTTTGATTTTGAGCCCGCCCAATGCGTCGACTAGCCCGCCCCAAACCCATTCTCATTGTGCTTGCGCTGATCGCCCTGATCGGCGCCGGGGCCGTGGCGCAGCATTTTCGCCTGTTCGAGCGTGCCTGGTTCAACTGGCAGGCCTGGCGCCAGCCGACGGATGCGCGTTCCATTGGCCTGGCGGATTACCGCGTGGACTTGCAAGCCCAGGTGATCGAGGGGCTCGACGATGATGTCTCGGCCCTCACCTATGACCCGGTGCGCAAAAGCCTGTTTACCGTCACCAATAAAAACGCCGAACTGATCGAGCTGTCCCTGCAAGGCAAGATCCTGCGGCGTATTCCCCTGGTGGGCTTTGGCGACGCCGAGGCGGTGGAATTTATCAGCGACAACATCTACGTCATCACCGACGAGCGTCAGCAACGCCTGATCAAGGTGCATGTCGACGACGATACCCGCTTCCTCGATGCCGCCGATGCCGAACAAATGACCTTGGGCGTGCACGTCGGCGGTAACAAGGGGTTTGAAGGGTTGGCCTATGACTCGGCGGGCAAGCGCCTGTTCGTGGCCAAGGAGCGCGACCCGATGCTGATCTACGAGGTTCACGGGTTTCCCCATTTCAAACCGGAAAAAACCTACTCGGTGCACGTGATCAACAACCCCAAGCGTGACGCCGGGCTGTTTGTGCGCGACCTGTCGAGCCTGCAATACGACGAGCGCAGCGGCCATTTGCTGGCGCTGTCGGATGAGTCGTTCCTGGTGTTGGAGCTGGATATCGACGGTCGTCCGCTGAGCAGTCTTTCTCTACTCAACGGGCGTCATGGCCTGAGCAAGCGCGTGCCGCAGGCCGAAGGGATCGCCATGGACGACGAAGGCACGTTGTACCTGGTCAGTGAGCCGAACCTGTTCTACGTCTTCAAGAAACCCAACCCCTGACACACCGCCGAGCAAAAGTGTGTGAGGGGGCTTGCATCAGGCCTTGAGGGTTTTGACGCCTTCAGCGGTGCCCAGCAGCAGCACATCCGCCGGGCGCGCGGCGAACAGGCCATTGGTGACCACGCCGACAATCGCATTGATCTGCGTCTCGAGCTTCACCGGATCGGTGATCTGCATGTTGAACACGTCGAGGATGATGTTGCCGTTGTCGGTCAACACGCCTTCGCGGTATACCGGGTCACCGCCCAGTTTCACCAGCTCGCGGGCCACGTGGCTGCGGGCCATGGGGATCACTTCCACCGGCAGCGGGAAGGCGCCGAGTACCGGCACCAGCTTGCTGGCGTCGGCGATGCAGATAAAGGTCTTGGCCACGGCCGCGACGATCTTCTCGCGGGTCAGGGCCGCGCCGCCGCCCTTGATCAGGTTCAGGTGTTCGTCGCTTTCATCGGCGCCGTCGACGTAGAACTCCAGATCACTCACGGTGTTGAGTTCGTATACCGCAATGCCGTGGCCTTTGAGGCGCGCCGCGGTGGCTTCGGAGCTCGCTACCGCGCCATCGAACGCGCCCTTGTGGCGGGCCAGCGCATCGATAAAGCAGTTGGCGGTGGAGCCGGTGCCGACACCGACGATGCTCTTGTCGTCGAGTTTGGGAAGGATTAAATCGACAGCGGCCTGGGCCACTGCCTGTTTGAGTTGATCCTGGGTCATGCGGGCTCCGGAACGGGCGGGGAGTTATCGAGGGGCGCGAGTATAACCCAACAAAACCTCGGGATTCGTGTGGTCGTGCGGCCAAAAGCCGGGTTAGACTCCTCGGCCCTGCCCAACCCGCCCAGTGATGCTTTCCGATGCTCGAACAGTACGTCAAAAAGATTCTCACCTCGCGCGTTTACGACGTTGCCGTGGAAACACCGTTGCAGACCGCCCGCCAGCTCTCGGAGCGGCTGGGCAACAAGGTCTGGCTCAAGCGCGAAGACTTGCAGCCGGTGTTCTCGTTCAAGATTCGCGGTGCCTACAACAAGCTGACCCAGTTGAGCGCCGAAGAACGTGCGCGTGGCGTGGTCACGGCGTCGGCGGGCAACCATGCGCAGGGCCTGGCCCTGGCGGCCAAGGTGCTGGGGGTCAAGGCCACGATCGTGATGCCCAAGACCACGCCCGAAATCAAGGTCGAAGGCGTGCGCTCGCGTGGCGGCAAAGTGGTGTTGCACGGTGATTCCTTCCCGGAAGCCCTGGCCTACTCGCTCAAACTGGTCGACGAAAAAGGCTACGTCTACATCCACCCTTACGATGATCCACACACCATTGCCGGGCAGGGCACCGTGGCGATGGAGATCCTGCGCCAGCACCCGGGGCCGCTGGATGCGATTTTTGTTCCGGTGGGCGGCGGCGGGCTGATCGCCGGCATCGCGGCATATGTGAAGTACCTGCGCCCCGAGATCAAGATCATCGGCGTAGAGCCGGACGACTCCAACTGCCTGCAAGCGGCCATGGCGGCGGGCGAACGCGTGGTCTTGCCGACGGTGGGTATTTTTGCCGATGGCGTGGCGGTGGCGCAGATCGGCCAGCACACCTTCGATATCTGCAAAGACTATGTCGATGAAGTGATTACCGTGAGCACCGATGAAATCTGTGCGGCCATCAAGGACATCTACGACGACACCCGCTCCATCACCGAGCCTGCGGGCGCGTTGGGTGTGGCGGGCATCAAGAAGTACGTGGAGAGCCGTGGTGTCAGCGGCCAGACCTTCGTCGCCATTGATTCCGGGGCGAATGTCAACTTCGACCGCCTGCGCCACGTGGCTGAGCGCGCCGAGTTGGGCGAAGGCCGCGAAGCCATCATCGCCGTGACCATTCCCGAACAACCGGGCAGCTTCAAGGCGTTCTGCGAGGCCGTGGGCAAACGCCAGATCACCGAATTCAACTACCGCTATCACTCCGGCAGCGAGGCGCACATTTTTGTCGGCGTGCAGACCCACCCGGAAACCGACCCGCGCAGCGCGCTGATCGCCAGCCTCACAGAGCAAGGCTTCCCCGTGCTGGACCTCACGGAGAACGAGCTGGCCAAGCTGCACATTCGCCATATGGTTGGCGGGCATGCGGCGCACGTCAGCAACGAAGTGGTGTTTCGCTTTGAGTTCCCGGAGCGTCCGGGGGCGCTGTTCAACTTCCTTAACAAGTTGGGCGGGCGCTGGAACATCTCGATGTTCCACTATCGCAACCACGGCGCAGCCGATGGCCGTGTGGTGGCCGGCCTGCAAGTGCCGGCGAGCGAGCGTCACCTGGTGCCGGCGGCCCTGGAGGCGATTGGCTACCCGTACTGGGATGAAAGTGATAACCCGGCCTATAAACTGTTCCTCGGTTGAGCGACTACGCTGATTAGGGCGCGGCCTTTAAGGAAGACGACACATGGAAACCCTGATCACCCTGAAAGTTATCCACATCGCGGCCACCGTGGTGTTGCTGCTCAGCGGCCTCGGCCTGGCGCTGCTGGCCTGGCGCAAACGCAGCGCCGGCGCGGCGGTGACCGTGCAACGCCCGTGGGCGTTCGTGTGGTTGTTGATGGGCATATGCGTGGTGAGCATGCCGTTCACCGGCTGGTGGCTGGTGCACCTGACCGGCTGGCCGCTGGGGCAAACCTGGATCCTGGGCTCCAGCATCCTCTACACCGTCGCGGCGTTGGCCTGGTTCTGGCTGGTGGCGCGGCTTAATCGCCTGCGTAAGGGGGAGGGCGGCAGCTTGAATTTCACCCTGGTGCTGGCGGTGGTCAGCCTGCTGGGGTTTGTGGCGATTGCGGGGTTGATGGGGGCTAAGCCGGTTTAAGGCTTGAGACAGAGTTGCCTGCATCGGGAGCAAGCCCCCTCCCACATTTGAATGTATTCACACCTCAAAGTGTGGGAGGGGGCTTGCCCCCGATAGGGCCATCAGCTGCGCAGGGTCATCACCGGCCACCCACGCTTTTCGGCCTCGGCGCGCAAATTCGGGTCCGGATCCACCGCCACCGGGTGGGTCACCTGCTCCAGCAGCGGCAGATCATTCATCGAATCGCTATAAAAATAGCTGTCTTCCAAGCTATGCCCAGTCTCTTCGAGCCAACGATTCAAGCGCGTCACCTTGCCCTCGCGAAAGCACGGCACATCGGTACTGCGCCCGGTATAACGGCCATCTTGCATCTCGCACTCGGTGGCGATCAGGGTTTCGACACCCAGGCGTGCGGCAATTGGCGCGGTGACGAAACGGTTGGTGGCGGTGATGATCACCAGCTTGTCGCCGGCGGCGCGGTGTTTGGCCAGCAGTTCCACGGCCTTGGGCAACATGATCGGTTCGATGCAGTCGCGCATATAGTCGTTGTGCCACTCATCCAACTGGGTCATCTCGGTGCGGCCAAGGATTTCCAGGCAGAAGTTCAGGTAGGCGGCGTTATCCAGGCGGCCGGCAAGATAGTCCTGATAAAACTCGTCGTTGCGAGCCTTGTAGGCTACCGCGTCGAGAATCCCGCGTTCGCACAGGTAATCGCCCCACGCGTGGTCGCTGTCACCGCCGAGAAGGGTGTTGTCCAAGTCGAATAAAGCCAGGCGCATTGCAGTTACTCGCTGAAAAGTCTGTAAAAAGGCGTCCAGAATACGGTCTTTTCACAAGAGTGCACATAAGCTAAGAAGCCTCGTTGCCGCTGGAACAACCTTTGTGGAACAATGCGGCGACATGCGTTTGCGAGGTTGTTGCCGTGATCGACCCCGATGGTTTCCGTCCTAATGTCGGCATTATTCTTACGAATGACGCCGGACAGGTGCTATGGGCTCGCCGAATCAACCAAGATGCCTGGCAGTTTCCTCAAGGTGGAATCAACCCCGATGAAACCCCTGAAGACGCCTTGTACCGTGAGTTGAATGAAGAAGTCGGCCTTGAGCGTGAAGATGTGCAAATTTTGGCCTGTACCCGCGGTTGGTTGCGCTATCGTTTGCCGCAACGCCTGGTACGTACCCACAGCCAACCGCTGTGCATCGGCCAGAAGCAAAAATGGTTTCTCCTGCGCCTGATCTCTAACGAGCAGCGGGTGCGGATGGATTTGACCGGTAAACCGGAGTTCGATGGCTGGCGTTGGGTCAGCTATTGGTACCCGCTGGGCCAGGTGGTGACATTCAAGCGCGAGGTTTATCGTCGCGCTCTCAAAGAGCTTGCCCCGCGCCTTTTAGCGCGCGACTGACGACGGAGTTCGACCCCGAGCCATGCTCAATACGCTGCGCAAGATCGTCCAGGAAGTTAACTCCGCCAAGGATCTCAAGGCGGCGTTGGGGATTATTGTGTTGCGCGTCAAGGAAGCCATGGGCAGCCAGGTCTGCTCGGTTTACCTGCTGGACCCAGAGACCAACCGTTTTGTGCTGATGGCCACGGAGGGCTTGAACAAGCGCTCCATCGGCAAGGTCAGCATGGCGCCCAATGAAGGTCTGGTTGGCCTGGTGGGGACGCGTGAAGAACCCCTGAACCTTGAAAACGCGGCCGATCACCCGCGTTATCGCTACTTTGCCGAAACCGGCGAAGAGCGTTACGCCTCGTTCCTCGGCGCACCGATCATTCACCACCGCCGCGTTGTCGGCGTGTTGGTTATCCAGCAGAAAGAACGCCGCCAGTTCGACGAAGGTGAAGAAGCCTTCCTCGTGACCATGAGCGCGCAGCTCGCCGGCGTAATTGCCCACGCCGAAGCCACCGGGTCGATCCGTGGCCTGGGCCGCCAGGGCAAGGGCATCCAGGAAGCCAAGTTCGTCGGTGTGCCGGGTTCACCGGGCGCCGCCGTCGGTACGGCCGTGGTCATGTTGCCGCCGGCCGACCTCGATGTGGTGCCGGACAAGTCCGTCGACGACATCGACGCCGAGATCAAACTGTTCAAGACCGCCCTGGAAGGCGTGCGCGCCGACATGCGCAACCTGTCGACCAAGCTGGCGACACAACTGCGCCCCGAAGAGCGTGCGCTGTTCGACGTGTACCAGATGATGCTCGACGACGCGTCGCTGGGTAATGAAGTCAAGACCGTGATCAAGACCGGCCAGTGGGCCCAGGGCGCACTGCGCCAGGTGGTGACCGATCACGTCAACCGTTTCGAATTGATGGACGACGCCTACCTGCGCGAGCGCGCCTCGGACGTGCGCGACCTTGGCCGCCGGTTGCTGGCGTACCTGCAGGAAGATCGCTCCACCAACCTGGTCTACCCCGACAACACCATCCTGATCAGTGAAGAACTGACCGCCACCATGCTCGGCGAAGTGCCCGAGGGCAAGCTGGTGGGCCTGGTCTCGGTACTCGGTTCGGGTAACTCTCACGTCGCGATCCTGGCCCGGGCCATGGGTATTCCGACGGTGATGGGCCTGGTTGACCTGCCGTACTCCAAGGTCGACGGCATCGACATGATCGTCGATGGCCATCGTGGCGAAGTGTTCACCAACCCCAGCGAAGTACTGCGCAAGCAATACGCCGAGGTGGTTGAAGAAGAGAAACAACTGGCGCTGGGCCTCGATTCATTGCGCGAGCTGCCGTGCGTGACCACCGATGGCCACCGTGTGCCGCTGCTGGTCAATACCGGCCTGTTGGCTGACGTGGCCCGCGCGCAACAACGGGGCGCCGAAGGGGTGGGGTTGTACCGCACCGAAGTGCCGTTCATGATCAACCAGCGCTTCCCGAGCGAGAAGGAGCAGCTGGCGATCTATCGCGAGCAACTGCAAGCCTTCCACCCGCTGCCGGTGACCATGCGCAGCCTGGACATCGGCGGCGACAAGTCACTGTCGTATTTCCCCATCAAGGAAGACAACCCCTTCCTCGGCTGGCGCGGCATCCGCGTGACCCTCGACCATCCCGAGATCTTCCTGGTACAGACCCGCGCCATGCTCAAGGCCAGCGAAGGCCTGAACAACCTGCGCATTCTGCTGCCGATGATCTCCGGCACCCATGAGCTGGAAGAAGCCCTGCACCTGATCCACCGCGCCTGGGGCGAAGTGCGCGACGAAGGCGCCGACGTACCGATGCCGCCGATTGGCGTGATGATCGAAATCCCGGCGGCGGTGTACCAGGCCAAGGAATTGGCGCGGCAGGTGGACTTCCTGTCGGTGGGCTCCAACGACCTGACCCAATACCTGCTGGCCGTGGATCGCAACAACCCACGGGTGGCCGACCTTTACGACTACCTGCACCCGGCGGTGCTGCAAGCCCTGCAACATGTGGTGCGCGACGCCCATGCCGAAGGCAAGCCGGTGAGTATCTGCGGCGAAATGGCCGGCGACCCGGCGGCGGCGGTGCTGTTGATGGCGATGGGTTTTGACAGCCTGTCGATGAACGCCACCAACTTGCCGAAAGTGAAGTGGATGCTGCGCCAGGTTGAACTGAGCATGGCCAAGGACCTGCTGGCCGAGCTGATGACCATTGACAACCCGCAAGTTATCCACAGCTCGCTGCAGTTGGCGCTGAAGAATTTGGGGCTGACACGGATGATCAACCCGGCGTCTGCGAAAACCTTGTAACCGACGCTGATCAAAATGTGGGGGGCTTGCCCCCTCCCACATTCTTTTCAGGGTGTGGTTATAAATTGAGTTCGACCTCGCCCAACCGCCCACCCTGCGGCCCGAAACTGCGCTCCACCATCCGCCGTGTCCCATCGGCATTCACAATCAACGCCGTACTGGCCCGTGTTCCATAACTGGGGCTGGCGATAAACACGCTCGACAGCAGACTCTCGGTGGCCAGGCCCACGCCGGTATCCGGCAGCTCGGCAAACGGCGCTGTCTGCGGATCGCTCAGAACCTCCAATAGCGCTTCGGGCTGCGGATCGGTCAGCAATTCGCTCAGCGCGGCTTTGGCCTTAAGCAGTTTTGGCCAAGGCGTGTCCAGCCCTGCGTTGGATAACCCATACACGCCCGGTTTCAACTGCGTGGGCTCGGTGTGATTGGCGTTGTAGTGCCACAACTCATCCCGCGTCCCCACCAGCAGGTTGAACCCGGCATATTCAATCGAACGGCCGTTAACCTCGGCCAAATAATCCTCAATCGACAGCGAACCACTGAGAAACCGCGCCACCAATTCCCCGCGAGACTTGCGTGCCGGCGGCTGATGCGGATCACGGATATTGGTCAGGGCCGCAAATCGCCCTTCGGCATTGACCCCCAACCAGGTGCCGCCCGCTTCCAGATCGCGGCCGGCATAGACATGGGGCGCGTCCTCCCACTGGGCCAAGGGCAGGCTGGGGCGTGCATAAAACTCATCACGGTTGGCCGCGACGATCAGCGGTTGGGCGTGGCCCGGTCGCCAGGCGAAAACAATCAGGCACATCAGGCGATTTCCCTTTGTGTTTTTTTGCCACTCTACCCACTCAACCGCAGGCGTTCCATCGTATCCAGTTGGGTAGCACGCCTTCCATCCGTTAACATGCCGGACTTGATTCGGGGGCTCCCATGGAATTTCTGCTGTATTTGCTGCTGGGCGCCTGCGCGGGCGTGCTCGCGGGGCTGTTCGGCGTGGGCGGTGGGATTATCATTGTGCCGGTGCTGGTGTTCAGCTTCACCGCGCAGGGCTTCGACCCGCAGGTGCTGACCCATCTGGCCGTGGGCACGTCCCTGGCGACGATCATTTTTACTTCGGTCAATGCCGTGCGTGAGCACCACCGACGTGGCGCGGTGCGTTGGCCGATCTTCCTGTGGATGACGGTAGGCATTTTGATCGGCGCAGGCTTCGGCGCGCTGACGGCCGAGGCGATTTCCGGCCCGCACTTGCAGAAGATCATTGGCGTGTTCGCGCTGATCGTGGCCCTGCAATTGGGCCTGGATTTCAAACCCAAGGCCAGCCGCACGGTGCCGGGCAAGGTCGGGCTGACCCTGGCCGGTACGGTGATCGGCTGGGCCTCGGCGATTTTCGGCATCGGTGGCGGCTCGCTGACCGTACCGTTCCTGACCTGGCGCAGCGTGCCCATGCAACAGGCGGTGGCCACCTCGTCGGCCTGCGGCCTGCCGATCGCCCTGGCGAGTGCATTAAGTTTCATGATTCTGGGCTGGCACGACCCGCTGTTGCCCGCTCATAGTCTGGGGTTCGTGTATTTGCCGGCGCTGCTGGGCATTGCCTTGACCAGCATGGTGTTTGCGCGCTTTGGCGCACGCCTGGCGCACCGGTTGTCGCCACGCCTGTTGAAGCGGCTGTTCGCCGGCCTGCTGTTCTGCGTCGGTATAAACTTTCTGATTTAACGGCAATAGCTGTAACGCACGCTTAATCGCGCCCGGGCATGGTCCGGTCGCTATCACGAATGAGTTAACGAGGAGTCGCAATGCTGCCTTACCCGCAGATCGACCCGGTGGCCCTGGCCATCGGTCCGCTGAAAATCCACTGGTACGGGTTGATGTACCTGATCGGCATCGGCGGTGCCTGGCTGTTGGCGTCTCGGCGCCTGAACCGTTTCGACCCGACCTGGACCAAGGAGAAACTCTCCGACATGGTGTTCTGGCTGTCGATGGGGGTGATTGTCGGCGGGCGTCTGGGGTATGTGTTGTTCTACGATCTTCCGGCGTATATCGCCAACCCGATGCTGATTTTCGAAGTGTGGAAGGGCGGCATGGCGTTCCACGGTGGCTTCATCGGTGTGATGATCGCCGCCTGGTGGTTTGGCCGGCGCAACGGCAAATCGTTCTTCGAACTGATGGATTTCGTCGCGCCATTGGTGCCGATCGGCCTGGGCGCCGGGCGTATCGGTAACTTCATCAATGCCGAGCTGTGGGGCAAGCCGACCGACGTGCCGTGGGCCATGGTCTTCCCGCCGTTCAGCGACCCGGCGCAACTGCCGCGCCATCCGTCGCAGTTGTACCAGTTCGCCCTGGAAGGTGTGGCGCTGTTCCTGATCCTTTATCTGTTCTCGCGCAAGCCACGCCCGACCATGGCGGTGTCCGGTATGTTCGCGTTGTTCTACGGGATCTTCCGCTTTATCGTCGAGTTCGTGCGTGTGCCGGACGCACAGCTGGGCTACCTGGCGTGGGGCTGGTTGACCATGGGGCAGGTGCTCAGCATGCCGATGATTCTCGTGGGCCTGGGCCTGCTGTGGTGGGCGTACAATCGCCCGCAACCGTTGAAGAACACCGCGCTTTGAATTCGAACGCCGGGGCCTGCGAGGTCTCGGCTTCAACGATACAGGTAATGATATGAAGCAATATCTCGAGCTGCTGAACGACGTCGTGACCAATGGCCTGACCAAGGGCGATCGCACCGGCACCGGCACCAAGGCTGTGTTCGCCCGTCAGTATCGGCATAACCTGGCCGACGGTTTCCCGCTGCTGACCACCAAGAAGCTTCACTTCAAAAGCATCGCCAACGAGCTGATCTGGATGTTGAGCGGCAATACCAATATCAAGTGGCTAAACGAAAACGGCGTGCGCATCTGGGACGAATGGGCCACCGAAGACGGCGACCTGGGCCCGGTATACGGCGAACAGTGGACCGCCTGGCCGACCAAGGACGGCGGCACGATCAATCAGATCGACTATATGGTTCATACGCTCAAGACCAACCCTAACAGCCGCCGCATCCTGTTCCACGGCTGGAACGTCGAATATCTGCCGGACGAAACCAAGAGCCCCCAGGAAAACGCGCAAAACGGCAAGCAAGCCCTGCCGCCGTGCCATTTGCTGTACCAGGCATTCGTGCATGAGGGGCATCTGTCGATGCAGTTGTACATTCGCAGTTCCGATGTGTTCCTCGGCCTGCCGTACAACACGGCGGCCCTGGCCCTGCTCACCCATATGCTGGCCCAACAGTGCGACCTGATCCCCCACGAGATCATCGTCACCACCGGCGACACCCACGCCTACAGCAACCATATGGAACAGATCCGCACCCAGCTGGCGCGCACGCCGAAGAAGCTGCCGGAACTGGTGATCAAGCGTAAGCCTGCGTCTATCTACGATTACAAATTCGAAGATTTTGAGATCGTGGGCTACGACGCCGACCCAAGCATCAAGGCCGACGTCGCGATCTAAAGCCGGTCACGGCTCAAGTGTGGGAGCAAGCCCCCTCCCACATTTGAACTGCGTTCGCTTGAATTAATGGCCATGGCTTCTGCCCACATGCGAAGGCTCAGCCTCGCTGGCCTGCACACTTCCGCTGACCTCCAGCCGTTGCAAAATCCCGCACTGCTCCCCACCCCCACAGCGCTGGCGCAGGTCCAGCAGTTGCTCCTGCAACGCCAACAGCCCATCGATCCGCGCTTTTACGTGATGGATGTGTTCGTCGATCAACGCATTCACGCTTTCGCACTGGTCCTGAGGGCTGTCGCGCAGGCTGAGCAGGCTGCGGATTTCTGCCAGGGTCATGTCGAGGCTGCGGCAGTTACGGATAAAGACCAGCCGTTCGGTGTGCGCCTGGGTGTACACGCGGTAGTTGGCGTCAGTGCGTGCCGGGGGCGGCAGCAGGCTTTCTTTCTCGTAATAGCGGATGGTTTCCACCGGGCAATCGGTGAGTTTGGCCAGTTCGCCGATCTTCATCGCAGCAATCTCCAAATGGGTGCTTGACCCTATAGTGGCTACAGGGTCTTTACTTGGCAACAGGCACCTTTATGGACGCGACCTGATGAGCGATTCCCTGCACACCCCACACAAACACGACCATGACCACGGCGAGAAGAAGCTGACGCCCGTGCATAACCACGGCCACGGCGGCGCCTGTTGTTCCGGCACGCCGGCCCCTGCGGTGGTGCAACTGAGCGAAGCGCCTACCGCCGGCTCACGCCTGAGCACATTCCGTATCGAGGCCATGGACTGCCCCACCGAGCAAACACTGATCCAAAACAAGCTGGGCAAGCTGGCCGGCGTGCAGCAGTTGGAATTCAACCTGATCAACCGCATCCTCGGCGTCACCCATGACCTGCCGAGCACGGCGCCGATCATCGACGCGATCAAATCCCTCGGCATGCAGGCCGACCCGATTGAACAAGGCACACCGGCCGCCGAGCCGCCCGCCAAGAAACACTGGTGGCCGCTGGCGTTGTCCGGCGTAGGGGCGTTGGCGGCCGAAGTACTGCACTTCACCAACGCTGCGCCCACGTGGGTGATTGCCATCGTGGCGCTGGTGTCGATCCTCAGCGGCGGCCTCACCACCTACAAAAAGGGCTGGATTGCCCTGAAAAACCTCAACCTGAACATCAACGCGTTGATGAGCATCGCTGTCACCGGCGCGGTGCTGATCGGCCAATGGCCGGAAGCCGCCATGGTGATGTTCCTGTTCACCGTGGCCGAACTGATCGAAGCCAAGTCCCTGGACCGTGCGCGCAATGCCATCAGCGGCTTGATGCAGATGACGCCGGAGCAGGCGACGGTGCGACAGGCTGACGGCAGTTGGGCGGAACAGGAGGTCAAAAACGTCGAAATTGGGGCTATTGTGCGGGTAAAGCCAGGCGAGCGGATTGGCCTGGACGGAGAGGTCACGGTAGGTCAATCCACCATTGACCAAGCGCCGATTACCGGCGAAAGCCTACCGATTGAAAAGACCGTGGGCGACAAAGTCTTCGCCGGCACCATCAACCAGGCCGGTTCCCTGGAATACGCCGTGACGGCAGCGGCCAACAACTCGACGCTGGCGCGGATCATCCACGCCGTTGAGCAGGCCCAAGGGGCCCGCGCACCGACTCAGCGCTTCGTTGACAGTTTTTCCAGGGTCTACACCCCGGCGGTGTTCCTGTTTGCCCTGGGTGTGGCGGTTATCCCGCCGCTGTTCATGGGCGGTATGTGGTTCGACTGGGTCTACCGCGCCCTGGTGCTGCTGGTGGTCGCATGCCCCTGCGCGCTGGTGATTTCCACCCCGGTGACCATCGTCAGCGGCCTGGCGGCGGCGGCGCGCAAAGGCATCCTGATCAAGGGCGGCGTGTACTTGGAAGGCGGTTACAAGCTCGACTACCTGGCGCTGGACAAGACCGGCACGATTACCCACGGCAAGCCGGTGCAAACCGATTACCTGGCACTGTTCCCCAACGTTGAAGACCACGCGCAGGCCTTGGCCGCGAGCCTGGCCGGGCGGTCGGACCACCCCGTGTCGCTGGCCATCGCCAACGCGGCTGTGGATAAACACCTGCCGACCCACACGGTGGATAACTTCGAAGCCCTGGCCGGTCGGGGTGTGCGCGGTGATATCAACGGCCAGACCTACCACTTGGGCAATCACCGTCTGGTGGAAGACCTTGGCCTGTGTTCATCGGCGCTGGAAGAAAAACTCTTCGCCCTGGAGAAACAAGGCAAGTCCGTGGTGCTGCTGCTCGACAAGTCCGGCCCGCTGGCACTGTTCGCCGTGGCCGACACGGTCAAGGACAGTAGCCGCGAAGCCATCCAGCAACTGCACGAGCTGGGCATCAAGACCCTGATGCTCACGGGCGACAACACCCATACCGCCCAGGCGATTGCGGCTCAGGTGGGCATCGACCAGGCCCAGGGCGACCTGTTGCCCACCGACAAATTGCACGCCATCGAAACCCTCTACAGCCACGGCAGCCGCGTGGGCATGGTGGGTGACGGCATCAACGACGCCCCGGCGCTGGCCCGCGCCGAAATTGGCTTTGCCATGGCCGCCGCCGGCACCGACACCGCCATCGAGACCGCCGACGTGGCGCTGATGGACGATGATTTGCGCAAGATCCCGGCTTTCATTCGGTTGTCGCGGCAAACGTCGAGTATCCTCAAGCAGAACATCGCCCTGGCGTTGGTGATCAAGGCCATCTTCCTGGCAGTCACGTTCCTGGGCATGGCCACCATGTGGATGGCCGTGTTCGCCGACATGGGCGTGAGCCTGCTGGTGGTGTTCAATGGCCTGCGCCTGTTGCGCAAATGAGGATGAGAGGGTGGTGTGCTGAGTGCTGAGCTGAAGGCGTTTTTCATGGTCGCCCGCCTGGGCAGCATCACCCAGGCGGCGAAAAAACTCGGCCTCAGCCAGCCCACGGTTACCACCCAGATACGCAACCTGGAAAGTCATTACGGCGTCGAGCTGTTCTACCGTGGCGGCCGCCGCCTTACCGTCAGCGACGAGGGCGCGCGGCTGTTGCCGATGGTCAAGGCGCTGTTGCAGCAGGAAGCGGATATCGAATTTTTCCTGCGCAACAACGGCCAGGTCCAGGGCGCCTTGCGCATTGCGGCAACGGCGCCGTATTACATTCTTGATCTGGTCAAAGCCTTTCGCGAGCGCCTGCCGCAAGTGGACGTGTCGGTAGAAATCGGCAACTCCCAACAAGTCCTCGAAGCGTTGGACGAATACCGCGTCGATGTCGCCGCCTCGTCGCAGTTGCTCGAAGACCCGCGCCTGATCCGCCGTGTGCTCGGTACCGACCCCCTGGTGCTGGCGGTGCACCGCAATCATCCCCTGGCCCAGCACGAGCATGTGCCGTTGACCGCACTGGCCGGGCACACGTTGTTGATGCGCGAAGCCGGTTCCACGACACGGCGCCTGACCGAAGAGATGTTGCAAGGGGCCGGCGTCAGCTGCGGCCCGCTGCTGGAAATCGGCAGCCGCGAATCGATCCGCGAGGCCGTGCTGCGCAATATCGGCATCAGCATCATTGCCCGCCAGGAAGTGCCTCATGACCCGCAACTGCGGGTGCTGACCTTGGAGAATGCGCCGCAGATCGCGGAGTATCTGTACTGCCTCAAAGAGCGCAAAGCCGCGCGGCTGCCGGCGGCGTTCCTCGGGTTGGCGCAGGAGATGTCGCCGCTCTGAAGCGTTGTGGTGGCCTTTGGGCCAATCGGGAGCAGGCCCCCTCCCACATTTGAAGGTATTCACACATCAAAATGTGGGAGGGGGCTTGCTCCCGATAGCGGCACACCAGGCAAGCCCTTCCACAAGTCCTACACAAATCCACCAATACCACTATTGCTCCCTTTTGCCTTCCTGCCACACGAGCGACGCATTGCCTGCCTAGCATGGCCTTCATCCGTTTGATGAGGTGCCACCATGAACACAGCCCTGAGCCAACCCGGCGCGCCGATGAAGGTGCGCGGTATCCAGAAACGCTTCGGCGCCTTTAACGCGCTGGACAACGTGTCTCTGGATGTCGCCGCCGGCGAGTTGGTGTGCCTGCTGGGGCCGTCCGGTTGCGGCAAGACCACGTTGCTGCGCTGCATCGCCGGCCTGGAGCGCCAGGACAGCGGTGAGCTTTACCTGGGCCACCGCGATGTTTCCCTGCTGCCGCCGCAGGCCCGGGACTACGGTATTTTGTTCCAGTCCTACGCGCTGTTTCCCAACCTCACCGTCGAAGCGAACATTGGCTACGGCCTCACCGGCAGCGGCCGCGATGAAGCGCGCAAGCGCGTCGGGCAGATGCTCGAACTGGTCGGCTTGCTGGGCAGCGAAAAGAAATACCCAGGCCAACTCTCCGGCGGCCAGCAGCAGCGGGTGGCTCTGGCCCGCGCCTTGGCCCCGGCGCCGTCATTATTGTTGCTCGACGAGCCCATGTCGGCCCTCGATGCCCGCGTGCGTGAGCACCTGTGCACCGAGCTGCGCCAACTGCAGCGGCGCCTGGGCATCACCACCTTGATGGTCACCCATAATCAGGACGAGGCCATGTTGATGGCCGACCGCATCGCTGTGATGAACAACGGCAAGGTCGAGCAATACGCCACGCCCCAGGAGATTTACGACCGCCCGGCCACGCCGTTCGTGGCGGAGTTTGTCGGCCAGGGCAACTGGCTGCCATTCAGCCGCAGCAGCGCCAGCCATGCCCAAGTCGGCGGGATGAACATGCGCCTGGCCGATGATGCCGGCGGGGCCAGGTCCGGTCGTCTGTTCTGCCGCCCGGAAGCCATCAGCGTGAACCCCCCTGTGCATGAAGAAAACCTGTTCCCGGCCAAGGTGCGCGAGATCACCTTCCTCGGCAACCGCTGTCGCATGAGCTTTGAGCTGGAGCAATTGCCCGGTCACCCGCTGCTGGCCGAGCTGGCTCCCGAAGCCATGCCGCGCCTGGGCGCCCAGGACATTTGGGTGGCCCTGCCGCCACGCAGCCTGCAGGTGTTTGCCTGAGATGGCCGTTGATATGACATTGCCGATACCGCGTGAGGTGTCGCGCGCTGAAAGGGGCGATCGCCTGTTTGTGGTCGGCGGCAAGGTGCTGTGGCTGTGCCTGTTGGGCATCGCGGTGTTGATGCCATTGCTGGCGATTTTCTGGCGTGGTTTCAGCAGCGAGGCCGGGCAGGGCGGCGGCCTGATAGCGGCGCGGGAGCTGCTGAGCAGCGCGAATTTCCATTGGCTGTTGGGCAACAGCCTCAAAGTTTCCCTCAGCGTTGCGGCCATCGTCGTACCGTTGGCCTACCTGTTTGCCTACGCCCTGCAACGCACGATGATTCCCGGCAAGGCCATCTGGCGCGGCCTGTCCCTGCTGCCGTTGATGGCGCCATCGATGCTGCCGGGCATTGCGCTGGTGTACCTGTTCGGTAACCAGGGCCTGCTGCGCGGGCTGCTTGCAGAGAATGTCTACGGCTTCTGGGGGATTGTTTTGGGGGAGGTGATCTACACCTTCCCACATGCGCTGATGATCTTGCTGTCGGCGCTGTCGCTGGCGGATGCGCGGCTGTTCGATGCGGCCTCCAGCATGGGCGCCAGCCCGGCGCGGGCGTTTCGCAGCATCACCTGGCCGGCCACACGCCAGGCGGTGTTTGCCGCGTTTTGCCTGGTGTTCACCCTGACCATCACCGACTTCGGCGTGCCCGTGGTGGTGGGGGGCGACTACCAGGTGCTGGCGCTGGAAGCCTACAAGGCGGTGGTGGGCCAGCAGCAGTTCGGACGCGGCGCGTTGATCGGCATGGTGTTGCTGCTGCCGGCGCTGTTCAGCTTTGGTGTGGATGCGTGGTTACGCCGGCGGCATGGCGACGCCATGAGCGGCCGTGCTCAGGTCTTCCAGCCGGCGCCGTCGCGCCTCAGGGATGGCTGCTACCTGGCGATCGTCCTGCTGATTTGCGCGGTGTTGTTGCTGGTGTTCGGCATGGCGGTGTATTCCTCGCTGGTGAAATTCTGGCCGTACAATCTGTCGCTGTCGCTCAACCACTACCGGTTTGAAGACACGGCGGGCGGCGGTTGGCTGGCCTATCGCAACAGCCTGACCCTGGCGCTGTGTACCGCATTGGCCGGCAGCGTGCTGATTTTCACCGGCGCCTACCTGATGGAAAAGACCCAGGGCCAGAAGGGCCTGACCCTGGCGCTGCGCCTGCTCAGCTTTGTGCCGATGGCCGTGCCGGGGTTGGTGTTGGGGCTAGGCTACGTGTTTTTTTTCAACCTCAACGGCAACCCGCTGCATGTGTTCTACGGGACCATGACCCTGCTGGTGGCGTGCACCATTGCTCATTATTTGACCACCGCGCAGATGACCGCCACCACGGCGCTGCGCCAACTGGACGCCGAATTCGAAGCCGCCGCGCTGTCGCTCAAGGCGCCGCTGTACCGCCACTTTTTGCGCGTCACCGTGCCGATCTGCCTACCGGCGCTGCTGGATATCGTGCGCTACCTGTTTGTGTCGGCGATGACCACCGTGTCTGCCGCGATCTTCCTCTACAGCCCCAGCACCATCCTCGCCGCCGTCGCCGTGTTGAACATGGACGACGCCGGCAATGTGGGCGGTGCGGCGGCCATGTCGAGCCTGATCCTGTTCACTTCGGCCGGTGTCTCGCTGCTGCTGGCGTGGGCCTCACGTGGCGCGTTGCGCCGCTCCCAAGCCTGGCGCCAGAGCGCGCCGGGCCAATAAACATCCTGAAAGGAGATGCTCCATGTTCAAGCCATTGGCCCTGGTCGTTGTCGTGCTTAGCGCATTCAGCCTGAATGCCTTCGCCAAGACCGAACTCACCGTGTACACGGCCCTCGAAGCCGAGCAATTGAAGACCTACAAAAAGGCCTTCGAACAGGCCAACCCCGACGTCGAGATCAAATGGGTGCGCGACTCCACCGGCATCATCACCGCCAAACTGCTGGCCGAAAAAGACCGCCCGCAGGCTGACGTGGTGTGGGGCCTGGCTGCCTCCAGCCTGGCGATCCTCGACCAGCAGGGCATGCTCGACAACTACGCACCCAAGGACCTGGACAAGATCGGCAAAAACTACCGCGACGCCGCCAACCCACCGGCGTGGGTCGGCATGGACGTGTGGGCCGCGACCCTCTGTTTCAATACCGTCGAAGCCGAGAAGCAGGGCCTCACCAAACCGGTGAGCTGGCAGGACCTGACCAAGCCTGAGTACAAGGGCAAGATCGTCATGCCTAACCCGGCGTCCTCGGGCACCGGCTTTCTGGACGTGAGTGCCTGGCTGCAGACCTTCGGCGAGAAGCAGGGCTGGCAGTACATGGACGACTTGCACCAGAACATCGGCCAGTACGTCCACTCCGGTTCCAAGCCGTGCAAGCTGGCGGCTTCCGGCGAGTTCCCGATTGGTATTTCGTTCGAATACCCGGCCGTACAGCTCAAGCGCCAGGGCGCACCGCTGGACATCATCCTGCCGAAGGAAGGCCTGGGTTGGGAGATCGAAGCCACGGCGGTGATCAAGGGCACCGCCCACGCCGAGGCCGCGAAAAAACTCGCCGACTTCTCCGCCAGCCCCGCAGCGATGGAGCTGTACAAGGACAACTTCGCCGTCCTCGCGCAGCCGGGTATCGCCAAGCCGCAAACCGAATTGCCGGCCGATTACGAGCAGCGGTTGATCAAGAACGACTTTGCCTGGGCCTCGAAGCATCGCGACAGCATCCTGGCTGAGTGGCGCAAGCGTTATGACGGCAAGTCGGAGAAGGTGGCCGGTCAGTAAGGTTTTCGTTAGGGCTGATGGCCTCATCGGGGGCTTGCCCCCGATGACGGCTTCGAATTCAGGACATCACTTCATGACACACCACAGCGACCTGCTGATAGTCGGCGCCGGCATCCTCGGCCTGTCCCACGCCTATGCCGCCGCCAAGCGCGGCCTAAAGGTCAAGGTGTTCGAGCGCAGCGCCACGCCGTTGGGCGCGTCAGTGCGCAACTTCGGCCAGGCATTGGTCACCGGCCAGCCGCCTGGGCCGATGCTCGACCTGGCACGGGAAAGCCGCGAAATCTGGGGCCATTGGGCGCAGGTGGCAGGCCTGCAACTCAAGCGCAAGGGCGCGTACCTGTTTGCCCGCACCGAAGCCGAAGAGCACCTGCTCGAAGCTTTCTGCGCCGGGCGCGCACGGCAGCACGGCTACAACGTCGAGCTGTTGCAAGGCGCGGCGCTGAGGGATCTGTATGGCGGCCAGTTTCGTCATCACCGCGCGGCGCTGCATGGCAAGGACGATCAGCAACTGTATTCGCGCGAAGCCATCCCGGCGCTGATCCACTACCTGAGCCAGCAGCTTGACGTGGAGTTTCATTTTTCCACCCTGGTGCGCGACGTCGAGCCGGGCCAGTTGCACAGCACGGCGGGGAGTTTTCGCGGCAAGCAGATCATCGTGTGCTCCGGCCACGATTACCAAACCCTGCTGGCCGAGGCGCTGGCCGAACTCAACCCGCACGTCTGCCGCCTGCAAATGCTGCGGGCCCGGCCGGCGCTTAACCTGAACCTGCAACATGCGTTGCTCACGGGCCTCAGTTGCGTGCATTACGGCGCCTTCGCCGACCTGCCGGAAGCCGCGCCGGTGCAGGCGCAGATCCTGCGTGAAGCCCCGCACCTGCAGGCGCACGGGATTCACCTGCTGATCAGCCCGACGCCCCATGGCGAACTGATCATCGGCGACTCCCACGACTACGGCAGCGATGCGTCGCCGTTCAATGCCGAGCAGGTCGATGACTGGATGATTGAACTGGCCGAGCAGACCTTGGGCTGCACGATCCAAGTGGTGGAGCGTTGGCAGGGTGTGTATGGCGCGCGCGGGCCGGGGCCGTTCTCGTTCGTGCGCGTGGCGCCAGGCGTGAGCGCGGCGTTGATGCACACCGGGGTGGGCATGAGCGTGGGGCCGGCGATGGCCGAGCGCAATATCCGCGCGTTATGGGGCGAGGCGTGATGCATCGGGAACAGGTGATGGCAGCCGATCAGGATTCGTCCAGGCGCTGAGCCAATGCTTCGATCTGTTCCTGACGCTCGGCCTGGCTCAGTCTGGCGTGAGGGTTGAGGGACGACCACTGCGGATGGGCGCGGGCCTTGTGCAGCGCGTCCGGCAACTTGCCTTCACGCCAGGTTTTGTCTTGGGGCGTGTCGACCTTGATGCTGTGCATCGCCGCGTGGCCGCGCAGATTCAGGGCTTTGAGCAATTGGCGTTGGCGCAGGGCGAGCAGGCGCAGCACGCTGTCGTCGACGGTCAGCTCGCGCTGGCCTTTGATTTTGCCCAGCAGGCGGCTGCCATAACCGCGCGCGGTTTGCAGCGCGCCCCCGGCGATGGCACCGGCTAAGGCGGCAGCGCCCAGCGTCAGGCCACCGACCAGCAGGTCTACGCCGGCACCGGCCGCCGCGCCGGCCGCGATCCCACCGCCCACGCGCACGCCGAGTTGCTTGAGGGTTTCCGGGTTGAACAGGTCATCGCCCCAGCGGCCGTCGAGCAGCGGTAGATCGTTGGCGGCAGCGTCCTGCGGGCGGAACCCGAACAGCTTGAGCAACGCCTCCACGCATTTTTGTTCGCGCTGGCGCACGGCTTTACGCAACTCGCTGATGGCTTGCGGCTCATCTTCAGTGACCACGCTGCGCCGGCACGCGGCGCAATCGATCAACAGCTCGGCAATCAACTGCGCGGCGCTTTGCTGGCGGGCCTGGCGTTGGGCTTCTTGATCCAGAATCAAGCGTTCCAATTGCGGCCGTGCGTTTTCCAGCAACAAGGCGAGGCTTTCATACAGGCGACGCTCGCCGTCTTGCGGCGGCGCCACGCTGTCAAACCGCACCAGTGCATGCAGGCCAAGGCGGGCCAGGGCTTCGCGCCACTCCGGTTCGCGGTGCCCGCTGCTGCTGACGAAATTGAGCACCGGCAGCAGCGGTTTGCCGCAACTGGCCAGTACTTGCAGCTCATCACGGTACTTGGCCAGCACCGGCTCGCGGGCGTCGATCACATACAGGCCGGCATCCGAGGCCAGCAGTTGGCGCAATACCTTGGCCTCTTGCTCGAAACGCTGGCGGGCTTCGCTGCCTTCGAGGAACCGTGAGAGGCGCGCCGGGCCATCCAGGCGTTCGCCGGGGCGGTCGAGGCGTTCCAGGTAGTCGAGCAGGGCGATGGCATCTTCCAGGCCGGGCGTGTCGTACAGCTCCAGCAGGGCTTGGCCCTCCACCGACAAGCGCGCGCCTTCCACATGCCGCGTGGTGCTGGGGCGATGGGAGACCTCGCCGAAGCCCACATCGCGGGTCAGCGTGCGCAGCAGCGAGGTCTTGCCCACATTGGTGTGGCCGACCACGGCGAGTTTCAGCGGTTTAGTCATGACCGGTCTCCAGCCAGTTCAGCGGCGCGCAGTCGGCAAACGGCAGCTGCAACTGTTGCAGCGCGGTGTGCCAATCGCCCAGGCGCTCGGCGTCCAGCGCCTGGCCCGGTGGCGCTTGCAGCAACCACACGCGGGTGGCCCCGGCACTGCGCGCCAGTTCGCCGATCAGCGCCAGGCTGCCGCGATCCGGCGAGCGACGAGGGTCGCAGGCAATGGCCAGGCGCGCGGGCGGGAAGCGCGTGAGTTGCTCCAGCAGTTTGTGACGCGATTCGCGGCTGTCGAGAATGCCGGCGTCTTTTACGTTGCCGGGCAATGTGGGCGGCCAGGGGCGTTGATCGTCCAGTTCGATCGCCACCACCAGCGCGCCGTCGCTTTGCAGTTCGCTCACGCCGCCGCTGACGGGGTGCAGGTGTTCCGGGGCGGCGTCGTTGACCCCGAGGCGTTCGCTGCTCGGCATCAAGCGTTCGCGCAATTGGCTGTAGCCGGGCAGGTTCAGGTCCAGGCGCAACGCGGCACGCCCGCGTTTCCAGCGCCATAGGCACAGCAGGGCGAGGATCAACCTTGGCAGCAGGCCATAGACCAGCAACACGCCCACCAGCCAGGCGGCCCAGGCTTGGCGGGCGTTTTCGATAGTCAGTGCCGAGTCGCCGCTGGCGCGGATCATCTCGACGGTCGGCACGTTGAAGCCGAGCCAGGCAGGCAGGGTGCCGAGGGCTTGGGTGACGGCGACAAAGGTGTCGGCGCCGAGGATGGTGGTTTCCCACACGAAGCCGTAGCGCCTTGTGGCAAGCAGCGTCAGCAGGATCACCAACGCACTGAGCAACGCCAGCAGCCATAGGCCGTTGACCAGCGCGCCGACGGCCCAGCGATTGAGCTTTTGGCGCTGCAACAACAGCACTAACGCCGGCGCCAGTTGCGCGGCCTTGGCGTCACGCGCCAGTTTTTCGCTGAGCCATAGCCACAGGCGGCCGAGACTGGCGCTGTGCTCGCCGGCAAACAGCAGGCCCAGGGCCCAACTGAGCAGCAGGATCAGGTTCAAGCCGAGCAGGCTGCCCAGGGCCCAGAACACGTTCACCGGGGCCTGGCCGTTGCCCAGCGCGGCAAAGGCCAGGCCGGCGCCGCTGACAACGGCAACGATCGCCAGCAACACCAGCGCCAGCCGCGCACCTTGCAGCCAGCGGGTGAGGGCGGCGCTGAGGCCATCGCGCTCGGCCAAGTGCAGGGCGCGGTGCTGGATGCGCGCCGGCAGGTCGCCGCCGGCCGTGCGGGCCAGTCGGTTGGCTTCCTGGTCTTCCAGGGGGCCGGCGTGTTCTTCACGCAGGCGCACGGTTTCTGTCAGCCAGAGTGTGTGCAGGGGAGTCAGTGCAGTCACGCGCCGTCCTGTTGAGCAAGTGAGGTTGGAGCATAACCGCTGGCTTGCAGCTCTGGTATTCTCGTCGCCATGAAAAAAACTCTCCCTTTAAGCCTGATCGCAGCCCTCGGTGAAAACCGTGTGATCGGCGTCGATAACCGCATGCCCTGGCATTTGCCGGGGGATTTCAAATATTTCAAGGCCACCACCCTGGGCAAGCCGATCATCATGGGGCGCAAGACCTGGGATTCCCTGGGCCGACCCTTGCCGGGGCGCTTGAACCTTGTGGTCAGCCGTCAGACCGACCTGATGCTGGAAGGTGCGGAAGTTTTTCCGTCACTGGACGCGGCGGTCGAGCGGGCGCAAGCCTGGGCGCTGGAGCAGGGCGTGGATGAACTGATGCTGATCGGCGGTGCGCAGTTGTATGCGCAGGGGTTGGAACAGGCGGATCGCCTGTATCTGACGCGGGTGGCGCTGAGCCCTGAGGGCGATGCGTGGTTTCCGGCGTTTGATGCGAACCAGTGGACGCTGGTTTCCAACCTGCCGAACCCAGCTGAAGGTGATAAGCCGGCCTACAACTTTGAGGTTTGGAAGAGGGCCTAAAAGCATCGGGGGCAAGCCCTCCCACATTGAAATGCATTCCAAATGTGGGAGGGGGCTTGCCCCCGATAGCGGTCTATCAGGCCTGCGCTAACTCCGCATGCTCATCGGCCTCCAGCAACGCTTTATCCGTCTGCCCCATGATCTGGCTGGTGATCGCCCCGGCCGTCATCGAACCATTCACGTTCAAGGCCGTGCGGCCCATGTCGATCAGCGGCTCCACGGAAATCAGCAGCGCCACCAGTGACACCGGCAAGCCCATCGCCGGCAGCACGATCAGCGCGGCAAACGTCGCACCGCCGCCCACGCCCGCCACACCGGCCGAACTCAGGGTCACAATGGCCACCAGGGTCGCGATCCACAGCGGGTCCAGTGGGTTGATGCCCACGGTGGGCGCCACCATCACCGCCAACATCGCAGGATAAAGACCGGCGCAACCGTTCTGGCCGATGGTCGCGCCAAACGAGGCGGCGAAGCCGGCGATGGACTGCGGGATGCCCAGGCGACGGGTTTGCGCTTCGATGCTCAGCGGAATCGCCGCCGCACTGGAGCGGCTGGTGAAAGCAAAGGTCAGCACCGGCCAGACCTTACGGAAAAACCGCAGCGGGTTGACCCCGGCCAGCGACAGCAGCAGGCCATGCACCACGAACATCAGGCCCAGAGCCAGGTACGACACCAGCACAAAACTGCCGAGCTTGATGATGTCTTGCAGGTTGGAGCCGGCGACCACTTTGGTCATCAGCGCCAATACGCCGTACGGGGTCAGCTTCATCACCAGGCGCACCAGGCGCATCACCCAGGCTTGCAGGGTGTCGATGGCATTGAGCACCTTCTGGCCCTTTTCCACGTCGTCCTTGAGCAGTTGCAGCGCGGCAACCCCCAGGAACGCGGCGAAAATCACCACGCTGATAATCGACGTCGGCTTGGCCCGGGCCAGGTCGGCGAACGGGTTGGCCGGCACGAACGAGAGCAGCAACTGCGGGATATTCAGGTCGGCGACCTTGCCCGCGTAATCACTTTGGATTACTTGCAGGCGCGCCATTTCCTGGGTGCCGGCCACCAGGCCGTCGGCGGTGAGGCCGAACAGGTTGGTCAGGCCGATGCCGATCAAGGCCGCAATCGCGGTGGTGAACAGCAGCGTGCCGATGGTCAGGAAGCTGATCTTGCCCAGGGACGCCGCGTTATGCAGGCGTGCCACCGCGCTGAGGATCGAGGCAAATACCAGCGGGATCACGATCATTTGCAGCAATTGTACGTAGCCGTTACCGATCAGATCGAACCAGCCGATGGAGGCCTTGAGCACCGGGTTACCGTCGCCATAGATCGTGTGCAACGCCGCGCCGAACAGCACGCCCAGCACCAGGGCGAACAGCACCTTCTTGGCCAGGCTCCAGTTAGTACGGCGGGTTTGTGCCAGGCCCAGCAACAGGGCCACGAACACCAATAAATTGAGAATCAGGGGCAGATTCATTGAAGCTCCGTTGAGAAGGCAGCCAATCGCGTGAGCCTGCGATTGCGAACCGGGAAGCCTAACAGCTTGAAATATAATGATTTAATACCGATATGGAATGGCGACTGTCGTTTTTGGAATAAGTGGTTGGCGCTCAGGCGTATGCCGCTGGCGGGATCAGGACGCGTACTGTCGTGCTCGACACGGGAACTGTCACAGGGATTTGTTAGCGTCGATGTCTTTCACTTGAGGGAGACAACGCCTATGAAGCTCGCGCCGAAACTACTGGTATCCGCCGCACTTTGCCTGGGGCTCGCCGGCCAGGCGTTTGCCGCCACCGAGTTGAAACACTGGCCGGCACCCGCCGCCAAGCAACTGAATGAAATGATCGCCGCCAACGCCAACAAGGGTAACTTCGCGGTGTTCGACATGGACAACACCAGCTATCGCTACGACCTCGAAGAGTCCCTGCTGCCCTACATGGAAAACAAGGGCCTGATCACCCGCGAGAGCCTTGACCCTTCGCTCAAGCTGATGCCGTTCAAAGACACCGCCGACCACAAAGAGAGCCTGTTCAGTTACTACTATCGCCTGTGCGAAGTGGACGACATGGTCTGCTACCCGTGGGTGGCCCAGGTGTTCTCTGGCTTCACCCTCAAGGAACTCAAGGTTCAGGTGGATGAGCTGATGGCCTCCGGCAAGCCGGTGCCGGTCAGTTATTTTGAAGGCGACGCGGTGAAGACATCCGAGGTGCAGCCGCCCAAAGTCTTCACCGGCCAGGCCGAGCTGTACAACAAGCTGATGGAAAACGGCATCGAGGTGTATGTGATGACGGCCGCTTCCGAGGAGCTGGTGCGCATGGTCGCCGCCGATCCGAAGTACGGCTACAACGTCAAACCCGAAAACGTCATCGGCGTGACCACCCTGCTCAAGGACCGCAAGACCGGCGAGCTGACCACCGCCCGCAAGCAGATCAGCGCCGGCAAGTATGACGAGAAGGCCAACCTCGGCCTGGAACTCACCCCCTACCTGTGGACCCCGGCAACCTGGATGGCCGGCAAACACGCAGCGATCCTCACCTACATCGACGAATGGAAAAAACCAGTGATTGTCGGCGGTGACACACCGACCAGCGACGGCTACATGCTGTTCCACGATGTGGACGTGGCCAAGGGCGGCGTCCACCTGTGGATCAACCGCAAAGACAAGTACATGACCCAACTCAACGGCATGATCGCCAAGCACGCGGCGGCGCAGGCCAAGGAAGGGCTGCCGGTGACGGCGGATAAAAACTGGGTGATCGTGAAGCCGGAAGATATCCAGTGACCATGGATGTAAGCCGGTAAATGTGGGAGCGGGCTTGCTCGCGAATGCGGCCGGTCAGTAACAGATGAGATGACTGACCCAACGCTTTCGCGAGCAAGCCCGCTCCCACATTTTGATCTTCAGCGTCCTGAGTTTTTCTCCAGGCAAAAAAAGCCCCGCACCTGGCGGGGCTTTTTTATGCGCGAAGCTTACAGGCCGTCGAGCATGGCTTTGTTGCGTACCGCACCCTTGTCGGCGCTGGTGGCCAACAATGCGTACGCCTTCAGCGCGGTAGTCACTTTGCGCGGACGCTTCTCTACCGGCTTCCAACCTTTCTTGTCCTGCTCAACCCGGCGTGCCGCCAGTTCTTCGTCGCTGATCAACAGGTTGATCGAGCGGTTTGGAATGTCGATCAGCACCTTGTCGCCATCCTGCACCAGGCCAATCGCGCCGCCGGCAGCGGCTTCCGGCGAAGCATGGCCGATCGACAGGCCCGAGGTGCCGCCGGAGAAGCGGCCGTCGGTGAGCAGGGCGCAAGCTTTGCCCAGGCCCTTGGACTTCAGGTACGACGTGGGGTACAGCATCTCCTGCATACCCGGGCCGCCTTTCGGGCCTTCGTAGCGGATGATCACGATGTCGCCTTCCTTCACTTCGTCAGCGAGGATGCCGCGGACCGAGCTGTCCTGGCTTTCGTAGATCTTGGCGCGGCCTTCGAAGACGTGGATGGACTCATCCACACCGGCGGTTTTGACCACGCAGCCGTCGAGGGCGATGTTGCCGTACAGCACGGCCAGACCGCCTTCCTTGGAGTAGGCGTGTTCGACACTGCGGATGCAGCCGTTTTCACGGTCGGCGTCCAGGGTGTCCCAACGGGTCGACTGGCTGAACGCGGTCTGGGTCGGAATGCCGGCCGGGCCTGCCTTGAAGAAGGTGTGCACGGCTTCGTCGTCGGTCTGGGTGATGTCCCACTTGGCGATGCCTTCGGCCAGGGACGTGCTGTGCACGGTCGGCAGGTCGGTGTGCAGCAGGCCGCCACGGGCCAGGGAGCCGAGGATCGAGAAGATCCCGCCGGCGCGATGCACGTCTTCCATGTGGTACTTCTGGATATTCGGCGCGACCTTGCACAGTTGCGGCACGTGACGGGACAGGCGGTCGATGTCGCGCAGGTCGAAATCGATCTCGGCTTCCTGGGCCGCGGCCAGCAAGTGCAGGATGGTGTTGGTGGAACCGCCCATGGCGATGTCCAGGGTCATGGCGTTTTCGAACGCCTTGAAGTTGGCGATGTTGCGCGGCAACACCGACTCATCGTTCTCGCCGTAGTAGCGCTTGCACAGCTCGACGATGGTACGGCCGGCCTGCAGGAACAGCTGCTCGCGGTCGCTGTGGGTGGCCAGCGTGGAACCGTTGCCCGGTAAGGCCAGCCCTAAGGCTTCCACCAGGCAGTTCATCGAGTTGGCGGTGAACATGCCGGAGCACGAACCGCAGGTCGGGCAGGCGCTGCGCTCGTATTCCGCGACCTTCTCGTCAGATGCGCTGGAATCGGCGGCGATGACCATGGCGTCGACCAGATCGAGGCCGTGGCTGGCCAATTTGGTCTTGCCGGCTTCCATCGGGCCGCCGGAAACGAAGATCACCGGGATGTTCAGGCGCAGGGCGGCCATCAGCATGCCGGGGGTGATCTTGTCGCAGTTGGAGATGCACACGATGGCGTCGGCGCAGTGGGCGTTGACCATGTACTCCACGGAGTCGGCGATGATCTCGCGGCTCGGCAGGGAATACAGCATGCCGTCATGGCCCATGGCGATGCCGTCGTCCACGGCGATGGTGTTGAATTCCTTGGCCACGCCGCCGGCGCGTTCGATTTCGCGGGCGACCAGTTGGCCCAGGTCCTTGAGGTGGACGTGGCCCGGTACGAACTGGGTAAACGAGTTGGCAATCGCGATGATCGGCTTTTTGAAGTCGTCATCTTTCATCCCCGTGGCACGCCACAGCGCGCGCGCACCGGCCATGTTGCGGCCGTGGGTGGATGTTTTCGAGCGGTAATCTGGCATGGAGCACTCCGGGCGGCTAATCGGTATCAAAGGGGAGTGAGCTTCTATTGACGTCTGGAACACCCGAAAAATGGCACTGGTGTCCGGAAGTTGCCGCAAACGTTACGGGATCGCCGTGCGCAGTGGCCTTGAGCTCATAAACCCGCCGGGGGATGACTGGCGATGAATAGGGCCGATTCTACACCGCTGGCGGCTGGAGGGAATGGGGCAATACTCAGCGCCGCCGGCTTTGTTTAGACTAGCGGCCCTTTGCCCTCACCTCGCTCCAAAGGAATTGGAATGCCCGCTATTCACCGTTTTCTAGGGTTCTACCTGCTGATCGGCCTGATCCAGGGAATCGTCTGCTATTACGCCGGACAACTGCATCGCTTGAGCGAGACGCTGTTTTTTGTCACCGGCACCGTTGTGTTGGTAGGTGGTACGGCCTTGCAGTTGCTGGGCGAAAAAGCCCGACATTGGCGCTCATTGCTGCCTACGCTGGCGTTTACCTTGCTGATGGGTGGCATGACGCTGTGGGTCTGCCAGGGCCTTGACCCTGAGGGCAATCCTCGCTGGGCGATCAATTCGTGGGTCATCAGCCTGGTGGTGTTGAGTTATGTCTGCGCCACGTTTCTGTTCGCCTGGCCTGCGGCCAAAGGCGAGCGCTGGCGTTATGAAGCCCTGTTCCTGCAAGCCTGGAGCAGTGTGTTTATTGTGCTGTACGCCCTGATTCTGGTGGCGGTGTTCATGCTGTTGCTCAAGCTCTGGGGCCAACTGTTCCTGATGCTGGGCATCGAGTTTTTCGAGCATCACTTCTGGAGCAAGCTATTCCTGTGCTTCAGCCTGCCGCTGGTGTTCGCCCTGGGGATGTACCTGGCGGCGCGCAGCGAGAAGGTTATCGGCCAGATGCGCGGCATGTTGTTGAGCGCTTGTGGTCTGTTGTTACCGTTGATCGCGCTGATCAGCGTGTTGTTTACCCTGACCTTGCCCTTCACCGGGCTGTCGCGGATTTGGGCGACGGGCTACTCCACCCCGATTCTGCTGGTGCTGGCCGGGGCGCAGTTGTTCCTGCTCAATGGGGTTTTCCAGGATGGCGTGCAACCCCGCCCGTATCCCAAATGGTTGACGCACTTTATCGAGTTGAGCCTGCTGTGCCTGCCGATACTCGCAGGGTTAGCGTTTTACTCAAGCTGGCTGCGGGTCGAGCAATATGCCTTGTCGCCACTGCGCTTCATCGCGCTGGCACTGGCCGTGCTGTGCGGCTTGTATGGCCTGGCGGCGGTGTGGGCGGTGGCCTTGCGCTCGCCGGTCTGGCTGGGCAACTTGCGGCTGACCAACCCGGCCCTGGCGTTGCTGTTCTGTGGGCTGCTGGTGCTGATCAACACGCCGCTCCTGGACCCGGTGCGCCTGAGCGTCGACGATCAGGTGCGGCGTTTGCTCGACGGACGCATCAAGGCTGAAGCGTTTGATGCGCATAACCTGCGATTCGGCTTGGAGAAGGCGGGCCAGGAGGCCTATGCGAAGTTGCAGGTCGACCTGGACCAGGAGCGCATCCTGAACCCGGAGTCACGCCGCGCCCTGCGCGAGCGCATGGACGACACCTCGCTGAGTTTCAGCGAACAGTACGAAAAAGAACGCGCCCAGCGGCCCAAGCCCAAACTGGAATGGATCGGGCCGCAGCCCAAAGACAGCGAACAGTTCGCCGAACTCAGCCTGGACACCGACTCACCCTGCGAGCCCGGCTGTGTACTGTGGGCAGTGGACCTCGATGAAGATGGCCGGCCCGAAGTGCTGGCAATACCCCGCACCAGCTACCGCCACGACTTCAAGCCACCGCGCATTTTTGTGCAGGACAGTAAGGGTGAATGGGACGATCGCGGCCCCTTGCTGTGGACGCAACTGCCGGACGGAGCCGTCGACACTGAAACGCTGATCCACGACATCCGCGCGGGGAAGGTCTCGTTGGCCAAGCCACGTTACCTGCAATTGGAGTCCAGCGACATGTTGCTCACCCCAGTGATTCGGGAGCGATAGTCGCGCCTGCTCGGCGATTGGTTACCAGCCCCCATAGGCTGAACCCGATGAAACTGAAGGCGATGGCCAGCAGCAGATGATTGTCCGCCTGGGCCAGTGCCGCGCTGCTGACGGCGGCGGTGAGGAACATAATGCTGTTTCCCGCCGAGGCCGCCGTACCCGCACGGCTGGAAAACAACAGCATTGCGGCAGAAATGGCGGCGGGCCGAACCAACGTGACGGCGAGGGCGCTGATCAGCATCGGGATCAGCAGGGTGACGGTGGTGATGGCATCCAGGCTTAGGATCAGCGTCAACAGTACGCCGGCGATGCAGAGTAAGCCGAGACCGATATTGATTTGCCGGGACAGCGAAATACGCTTCTGCCAATACGACGCCGCCACACCGCCGAACAGATAAGCCCCGCCGTACACCATCAGCACCAGCGCATATTGGTATGCCGATAGCTTGAGTGTGTCCATGAAGATCAGCGGCGTCACGCTGATCAGGGCGAAGTAGCAGGCGAACACCAGCGCGGCGATCCACCAATAGCGCAGGAAATCGCGATTGGCGGCCACCGCCTTGAGTGTGCTGGTGATCGATACCGACGGGTGGTTCGCACTGGCGGATCTGGACGGCAGGATGCAAAACGCATGGATCAACATGCCCAGCGCCATCAAGGCGAAGCCGTAGAAGCTGCCTTGCCAATCGAAGGTGGTTTGCAGCCAGGAGCCGATCAGCGGTGACAGGGCGACAAAGGAACCGCTGAAGGTCATGTAATAAAGGCGTACTCGGGCCCGGTCCTGTTCTTCGAACAGGTCTTCCACCAGTGCGTGTCCCAAGACGAAGAAACCGCAACCCATGGCCTGGACTGAGCGAAACAGCAGAAAACTCAGGTAGTCAGGCGCCATTGCGCAGCCTATAGCGCCCAAGATCGATAGCGTGATGCAGCCAAGCAAAACTTCCTTACGGCCCCATTTATCCGAGAGTGGGCCGGCGACCAGTTGCGAGATCGAAAACACCAACGTGAACAGGCTGATCGACAGCGCGATGTCTGCGCTGGGGGTGTCGAACCTGGCTGCCAGGGCGGGGAAGGAGGGTAGAAGGATATTGATCGGGAAGAAGCTGATCAGGGAAATGCAGGTGATGAGGGTGAAGCGGGAGAGGGTGGACCCAGACATTGTTTTTATTTTCCGGAGTAAAACCAGAAACCGATACTAGTCCGCGAAAAGTGGAATTCAATCAAAAGTGATGTGGGAAATTTCCGGAAATCACGCACTTTAAATGTGGGAGGGCTTGCCCCTCCCACATTTACATCTGCGCTTGATCTCAGCTGTTAGGCAACAACCGGCACGTAATGCTCTTGATGTACCGCGTCTCCACGATCGCCGGGTGCACCGGATGGTCCGGGCCCTGGCCGCCGCGTTCGAGCATCTGGATGTTGCGGTCCAGGTGGCGGGCGCTGGTGAGCAGGATGTTTTGCAGGTCGTCTTCCGGCAGGTGCATGGAGCACGAGGCGCTGACGAGGATGCCGTCTTTGCTGAGCAGGCGCATGGCTTGCTCGTTGAGGCGGCGGTAGGCGCCTTCGCCGTTTTTCATGTCTTTTTTGCGCTTGATGAAGGCCGGTGGGTCGGCGACGATCACGTCGAAGCGTTCTTCGCTGGCTTTCAGTTCTTTAAGCGCTTCAAAGACGTCGCCTTCGATGCAGGTCATCTTCTCGGCAAAGCCGTTCAGCGCGGCGTTGCGCTCTACGCCGTCGAGGGCGAAGGCCGAAGCGTCGACGCAGAACACTTCACTGGCACCAAAGGCGGCGGCTTGCACGCCCCAGCCGCCGATGTAGCTGTACAGGTCGAGTACGCGTTTGCCTTTGGCATACGGCGCCAGGCGGGCACGGTTCATGCGGTGGTCGTAGAACCAGCCGGTTTTCTGGCCCTGGATCACCGGGGCTTCGAATTTCACGCCGTTCTCTTCCAGCGCAACCCACTCCGGCACCAGGCCGAACACGGTTTCGACGTAGCGGTTGAGGCCTTCGGCGTCGCGCGCGGCGGAGTCGTTCTTGAACAGGATGCCGCTTGGCTTGAGCACTTGGGTCAGTGCGGCGATCACGTCTTCTTTATGCGCTTCCATGGTCGCCGAGGCGATCTGTACCACCAGGATGTCGCCGAAACGGTCGACCACCAGGCCCGGCAGCAGGTCGGAATCACCGTAGACCAGGCGGTAGAACGGCTTGTCGAACAGCCGGTCACGCAGGGACAGGGCGACGTTGAGGCGGTGCACCAGCAGCGACTTGTCCAGCGGCAACTTGATGTCGCGCGACAGCAGGCGCGCGCAGATCAGGTTGTTCGGGCTCATGGCCACGATGCCCAGGGTCTTGCCGCCGGCTGCTTCCAGGATAGCCTGGTCGCCTGCCTGGAAGCCGTGGAGTGGGGTGGCGGCCACGTCGATTTCGTTGCTGTAGACCCACAGGTGGCCGTTGCGCAAACGACGATCGGCGTTGGCTTTGAGACGCAGGCTTGGCAGGGACATGACGTCGCTCCGGAAAAAAGAGCGGGAGTATACCTGTTGCGGCACGGTTCATGTGGGAGCTGGCTTGCCTGCGATGCGGGCGCTGCGGTGTATCTGACGTACGGTGTCGATGCTATCGCGGGCAAGCCCGGCTCCCCCACTGGGTCTGCGTCCAATCCGGTATTTGAGGTGTCGGTCAGCTTTGCTTAGGGGTTAGAATCCTCGCCTAGCCCAGAGTGTGTACTTATGTCCCAAGAGCTTTCCGCCGAACAGATCCAGCAGGCCCTGCAGGGCATCAGCGTGCCCCCTCAGCCGCAAATCATGGTGGATTTGCAGATGGAGCAGTACATGCCCGACCCGGACCTGGAGGTGATCGCGCGGTTGATCTCCCAAGACCCGGGCCTCTCCGGCGCGCTGCTGAAAATCGTCAACTCGTCGTATTACGGGCTGAGCAACAAGATTGCTTCGATCCAGCGTGCGGTGAACCTGCTCGGCAGCCGTTCGATCATCAACCTGATCAACGCCCTGTCGATCAAGGGCGAGATGAGCGATGACACCATCGTCACCCTCAACCGCTTCTGGGATACCGCCCAGGATGTGGCCATGACCTGCCTGACCCTGGCCAAGCGCACCGGCGCCCAGGCAGTCGACGAGGCCTACGCCCTGGGGTTGTTCCACGATTGCGGCGTGCCGCTGATGCTCAAGCGTTTCCCCCAATACATGACCGTGCTTGAACAGGCTTATGCCAACGCGGGGCCCGAGAGCCGCATAGTCGATACCGAAAACACGGCGTTCAACACCAACCATGCGGTGGTCGGCTACTACACGGCCAAGTCCTGGCGCCTGCCGGAGCATGTGACCGACGCCATTGCCAACCACCACAACGCCCTGGCGATTTTCAGCGATGAGTCGACGCGCAATCCGCAGCTGAAGAATCTGCTGGCGATCCTGAAGATGGCCGAGCACATTTGCTCGTCCTACCGGGTGCTGGGCAACCAGGCGGTCGATCATGAGTGGGCGGCCGTCGGCCCTCTGGTGCTGGACTACGTGGGCCTGTCGGAATACGACTTCGAGAGCATGAAGTTGTCGATCCGCGAGCTGGGCGCGCACTGACCCTTCCTTCAAGAGGTACACATGCCCGAGTTACCCGAAGTCGAAACCACCCGGCGCGGGATCGCGCCGCACCTGGAAGGCCAGCGCGTCAGCCGTGTGGTGGTGCGTGAGCGCCGCCTGCGCTGGCCGATCCCGGAAGACCTGGATGTGCGCCTGTCCGGGCAGCGCATCGTGCTGGTGGAGCGGCGCGCCAAGTACCTGCTGATCAACGCCGAAGTCGGCACCTTGATCAGCCACTTGGGGATGTCGGGCAACCTGCGCCTGGTGGAAATCGGCATGCCGGCGGCCAAGCATGAGCATGTGGACATCGAGCTGGAATCGGGCCTGGCCCTGCGCTACACCGACCCACGGCGCTTCGGCGCGATGCTCTGGAGCCAGGACCCACACAACCACGAGCTGCTGATCCGCCTGGGGCCGGAGCCGTTGACCGAGCTGTTTGATGGCGAGCGCCTGTTCCAGCTGTCCCGTGGGCGGTCGATGGCGGTGAAGCCGTTCATCATGGACAACGCGGTGGTGGTGGGCGTAGGCAATATCTATGCGACCGAAGCGCTGTTTGCGGCGGGGATCGATCCGCGTCGCGCGGCGGGCGGTATTTCGCGAGCGCGTTATTTGAAGCTGGCGATCGAGATCAAGCGCGTACTGGCTGCCGCCATCGAGCGTGGCGGGACCACGTTGCGGGACTTTATCGGCGGCGACGGGCAGCCGGGGTATTTCCAGCAGGAGCTGTTCGTCTATGGCCGCGCAGGCGAGGCGTGCAAGGTCTGCGGGACAGAGTTGCGCAATGTGGTGCTGGGGCAGCGGGCGAGTGTGTTTTGCCCTAAGTGCCAGCGCTGATTGCTATGTGAAGGCTGATATAGCCATTGGGGGCAAGCCCCCTCCCACACTTGGAATGCGTTGCAAATGTGGGAGGGGGCTTGCCCCCGATGAGGCCCTTACAGGCACCAAAGAACCTCAAGCCTTACCGGTAATGTTCCGATACTTCTCCATCAACTGCTCGTGCGTCTCCGGATGGGCTTCATCCAGTGGAATGCAATCCACCGGGCACACCTGCTGGCACTGAGGTTCGTCATAGTGGCCGACACACTGGGTACACAGGTTGGGGTCGATCACGTAGATCTCCTCACCTTGGGAAATAGCAGCGTTCGGGCACTCGGGTTCGCAGACGTCGCAATTGATGCAATCGTCGGTGATGATCAGGGACATGGAAACTCCTGCCAGGGCACTCGGCCAAGGCATCTGAAAACGAATGCGCGCAATTGTGCCGCATTGGCGCGCGCAGTGCGAGCAGGCGCCGATTAAGCGGTCTTACTTCTTGAAGCGCAGCGTCAGCGCATCCGCCACGGCCGGGTGGACGAACTTGGTGATATCTCCGCCCAAAGCGGCGATTTCACGGACCAACGTCGAAGAAATGAACGAATAACGCTCAGACGGCGTGAGAAACAGGCTCTCAACCTCCGGCGCCAGTTGCCGGTTCATGTTGGCCAGCTGGAATTCATATTCGAAGTCCGACACCGCGCGCAGGCCACGCAGGAACACGTTGGCGTTCTGCTCCTTGGCGAAATGTGCCAGCAGTGTCGAAAAGCCCACCACTTCTACGTTGGGCAGGTGCTTGGTGACCTCTCGCGCCAGCTCCACGCGCTGCTCCAGGGGAAACAGCGGGTTTTTCTTGGGGCTGGCCGCGACCGCGATGATCACATGGTCGAACAAGCGAGAGGCGCGTTCGACCAGATCGCCATGGCCTTTGGTAATCGGGTCGAAGGTACCTGGGTACAACACTCGGTTCATCGCGTCGTCCTGGCGGAGTCCGTTGGGGAACCGGATGGTATCGCAGCCATCCCGGTCGGCCAAGTCGACTTATGTAGATAGAGGCCGCGAATCGAACGTTTTTTCACGCTGTTTTCAGACGTTCGGCCAATGCGCTGGCCAGTTGTGCGGTCAATCCGTAGACCGATAATTGCGGGTTGGCCCCAATACTGGTGGGGAACAGCGAGCCATCGTGGATCGATAGATTGCGTAATTGGTGATGACGACCGAGGCTGTCGGCCACCGCGTTTGTCGGGTCTTCACCCATGGCGCAACCGCCCATCACATGAGCGCTGCCCAGGCAGGTGCGGTGCAGTTCCAGGTTCAAGCCGTCGATCAAGGTACGCGCTTCGGCCAAGGTTTTTATGTAGCGCGCATCGTGGTGCAGCGGTTTGACGGACTTGGCGCCCGCCGCGAACTGGATCTCGGCCATGCTGTGAAACGCCCGGCGCAGGCCGTCCCACGCATAGGGCGACACCTGATAGTCGAGCACCGGCGTGCCGTCGCCGCGCAGTTCCACGTTGCCGCCGGGGCTGTCGGGGTGGAAGCCGTCGCGCAGCAGCGCGAGCATGGCGTGGGTGTTGGGCAGTTGGCTCATGTCCAGGGCGTTTTGCGTGCCGTAGCCCCCCAGCAAGGTGCTGGCCAAGGCCGGATGCAAGGGGGGCGCCTCAAGCTTGTAGGACATTTTGCCAGTGGTGCCATCCTGCCACTGGAAATGGTCGGAGTAGATGGACTGTGGCGCGCCGTAGAACGGGTTGATCACCTCGTCGAACAAGGCGGCGGAAAAATTCACCAAGTGCAAAAAGGTGCGCTTGCCCAGCCGCGAGTGCGGGTCGGGTGCGTCCGAGCGCATCAGCAGCGCCGGGCTGTTGATGCCGCCGCCCGACAGCACGTAGTGCTTGGCCTTCACGGTAATCTTGCGCCCGGTGGGGGCTACGCAGCGCGCGTCCATCGCCAGGCATTCCAGGCTGCTGATGCGGTCGCCGCTGTAGTTCAAGCGTTCGGCGCGAGCCAGGTACAGCAGCTCGCCGCCTTTTTCCAGGGTGGATGGGATGGTGGTCACCAGCATCGATTGCTTGGCGTTGACCGGGCAACCCATGCCGCAATAGCCCAGGTTGAAGCAGCCACGCACATTGCGCGGGATCACATGCCAGCTGTAGCCCAGTTGCTCGCAGCCCTTGCGGATCACGTCGTTGTTAGCGTTCGGTGGCACGGCCCAAGGCGCGATGCCCAGGCGTTGTTCCATCTTCTCGAACCACGGCGCCATCTCGGCACTGCTGTGGCCTTTGACCGCATATTCGCTGGCCCAGTGGGCGAGGGTGGCGTCCGGGGTGCGGAAGCTGGAGGTCCAGTTGATCAACGTAGTGCCGCCCACGGCTCGGCCCTGCAGGATAGTGATCGCGCCGTCCTTGCTCATGCGGCCGATACCCTCCTGGTACAGGCTGGTGTAGGCCTCGTCCTCGAGCAACTTGAAGTCGCTGCTGGTCTTGAGCGGGCCTTCTTCGATCAGCAGCACCTTGTAGCCGGCGGCGCTGAGGATCTCGGCGGTGGTGCCACCACCTGCGCCGCTGCCGATGATGGCCACGTCGGCTTCCAGGGTCAGGTCGTTATCGAGGGCGGCGCCGTTGTGGGTTTTCCAGCCACGGGCAAGGCCTTCGCGGAACAGATCGGGTACGGGCATCAGGGTCGTCTCTTGTTTTTATTGTGGGGGATGCGAATCAGATCTTCGGCGGGCCGGGATAGCCGCAATGGGCCCACGCGGCCGGTTGGAAGTACCAGGCCATGATCACCAGTTTGAGCAGTGAGCCCTGGCCCATGCGCAGCAGGTTCAGGTAGCTGTTCTCCCAGCGGTGCAGGAAGTTGCGGATCTGTTCGCTGTCGGCGTTTTCCCAACTGCCCCAGATGCCGGTCAAAGGGCCGCGGGTGATGCCCATGCTCAATACGTCGAACAGTTGCTGCGTGAGCTTGAACATCTCGGGCGACAGGTGCTGCAGGCTGAAATCGAGTTTTTTCAGGGTGTCTTCGACGCCGCTGGCGATTTGCTGGGCACTGGCGACGCCCTCCAGCAACACCGGGATCACCGCGCGCAGAAACGGCAGATCGCTACTGCGCAGCAGGGCAAAGCCGCTGGCCGGTGTGCTGCTGGAGCAGCCGCTGAGGCTGGCGCCCAACCCGGCGGTGGCTAGGAAGGCGCTGGCGCACAGGCCGATTTTTAAGACGCCGCGCCGCGACAGCACGGGTGTTTCAGTCAGGCTAGGGTTCATTGTTATTGTTGTCCCGTGGGTGGCGGTATCAGCGAACGAATAACGTCTGGATCAACTTCTGGATGGATTTACCGTAGGGCGGGTAGATCAACTTGGCGGCGTTCAGGCGCTGTTTCACCAGCACACCCTTGGCCTTGCTGAAGGTCAGGAAACCTTCGTGGCCGTGGTAATGGCCCATGCCCGAAGGGCCGATGCCGCCGAATGGCATGTCGTCCTGGGCCACGTGCAGCAGCGTGTCGTTCAGGCAGACGCCGCCGGAATGGGTTTCGTGAAGGACGCGGCTCTGCTCGCCCTTGTTGTAGCCGAAGTAGTACAGCGCCAGTGGGCGAGGGCGCTGGTTGATGTAGGCAAACGCCTGGTCGATACCGCGATAGGGCACGATCGGCAGCACGGGGCCGAAGATTTCATCTTGCATCACCGTCATGTCGTCGCTGACATTCAGCAACAGGCTGTGGGCCATGCGCCGTGCCTGGCCTTGGTCGTACAGCGCAATCAGGGTGGCGCCTTTGTCGGTGGCGTCCTTGACGTAACTGTTGAGTCGCGCCAGTTGTCGCTCGTTGATGATGGCGGTGTAGTCCGGGTTGTCCGCCAGTGTCGGATAAAACCCGCGAACCGCTTTGCTGTAGGCCTCGATAAACCCATCGACGCGGTCTTCCGGCACCAGCACGTAGTCCGGCGCCACGCAGGTTTGTCCGGCATTCAAGGCTTTGCCGAAGGCAATGCGCTCGGCGGCGTCCTTGAGCGGCACATCGTCCGAGACGATGGCGGGCGACTTACCGCCCAGTTCCAGGGTGACCGGCGTGAGATGTTCGGCCGCCGCGCGCATCACATGCTTGCCGATGCTGGTGGCGCCGGTGAACAGCAGGTGATCGAAGCGCAGCCTGGAAAACGCCATGCCCACTTCGGCCTCGCCCAGCACCACGCACACCAGGTCTTCGGGGAAAATCTTCGCCAGCAGCGTTTTGAGCAGCTCACCGGTGGCCGGGGTGGATTCGCTGAGCTTGAGCATCACCCGGTTGCCTGCCGCCAACGCGCCGACCAGCGGCCCAATGGCCAGGTACAGCGGATAGTTCCACGGCACAATCACGCCAACCACGCCCAGCGGCTGATAAATGACTTTGGCTGACGCGGGTTGGAAGGCAATGCCTACAGAGCGGCGGGACGGTTTCATCCAGCCCTTGAGGTGTTTGCTGGCGTAGTGAATGCCGTGCAGGCTGGGCATCAATTCGGCGAACAGGGTTTCATCCGCGCTGCGGTGGCTGAAGTCCTGGCTGATGGCGTTGATCAGCGCCTGGCGCTCGTTGCTGAGCAGGTCACGCAGGGCCTTGAGCCATTGCTGACGCTGCCCGGCCGGTGGCATCGGGTTGGCCGCATAGGCGCGACGTTGTGCGTCGAACAGGGTCTGGAGTTGATCCAGCGCCTGGGAATCTTGCAGGTAGGCAACGTTGGCAGACATGGCGCGGCACCGATTGTTATTGGTCTGCCTGGATTTTTAGAGTCATTGCTCTAAATTGTCAAATAACATTGCAGCAACATGCAGATTTATCCTGGCAAGGATAGGCCGTAAGATGCTCTATCCCGTGTATAGAAGCTGATTCCCCTATGGCACCACGAGTAAAGACCAGCGAACGCATTGTGCAAACCAGCCTGGAGCTTTTTAACCAGCAGGGCGAGCGCAGTGTCAGCACCAACCATATCGCCGCCCATATGGAAATTTCCCCGGGCAACCTGTACTACCACTTCCCCAACAAGCAGGCGATTATCGCCGTGCTGTTCCGTGAATACGAAGCGCTGGTGGACAGTTTCCTACGCCCGCCCCAGGGGCGCGGTATGGTCGTGGAAGACAAGCGCTTTTACTTGCAGGCCGTACTGGCCGGTATGTGGCGCTACCGTTTTTTACATCGCGATCTTGAACACTTGCTGGAAAGCGACCCTGAACTGGCCACCGGCTACAGGCGGTTTTCCCAACGTTGCCTGACCCAGGGGGGCGCCATTTACCGAGGGTTTGTCGATGCCGGCATCCTCAATATGAACCCCGTGCAAACCGAAGCCCTGACCCTCAATGCCTGGATTATCCTCACCTCCTGGGTGCGGTTTTTGTGCACTACCAATGAAAACTCCGCGCACCTGAGTGCCGAAGCCATCAAGCGCGGGGTGTACCAGGTGTTGGTGTTGGAGGCGGGTTTTGTCACGCCCCAGGCCAAAGAGGCGGTGGATGCACTGTTCAAAGAGTTTTACGTGCCGTTGAACCAGGCACTGGAAGAAGTGAAGTAGCGCTTTCCCACATGCATTCGTAGGAGTTCGTCATGCCGCTTGCCCAACTGATCAGCCCCCAGCAATTGGCCGAACGCCGCGAGTGCGGTGCCTTGGTGATTCTTGATTGCCGCTTTGCCCTGGAAGATCCGGATTACGGTCATTGCAGCTACGCCGAAGGGCATATCGAAGGCGCGCATTATGCCGACCTGGATCGCCATCTCAGCGGGCCGGTGACCAAGGGCGTGACCGGCCGTCACCCTCTGCCGGACGCGAACACATTCGCCGAGCAACTACGGGCCTGGGGTATCAGCGCCGACACCGATGTGGTGCTGTACGACGACGGCCCCGGCGCTTATGCCGCCCGCGCGTGGTGGCTGCTGGCCTGGCTGGGCAAGCGCGATGGCGTGTTTATTCTGGACGGTGGCCTCAAGGCCTGGCACAGCGCTGGTTTCCCATTGAGCCTGGACGCGCCGGTAATCGCGACGGGAAGCTTTGTCGGCAAGCCGGACAATCACCTGCTGCTGGACGCCGAGCACCTGCAAAAACGCCTGGGCCAGCCGGGCCTGACTTTGATCGACGCGCGCGCACCCGCGCGTTTTCGCGGCGAAGTGGAGCCCATCGATCCGATTGCCGGGCATATCCCCGGTGCGCAATGCGCGGCGTTCAACGAAAACCTCGGCAGTGATGGCCGCTTTCTGCCGGCCGAGCACCTCAAGCAGCGCTTTGCCGCGCAATTGCAGGGGCGCTCGCCAGAGGACCTGGTGGCGTATTGCGGTTCCGGGGTGACGGCCTGCCATAACCTGTTTGCCCTGAGCCTGGCGGGATACCCGTTGGGCAAGTTATATGCGGGGTCGTGGAGTGAGTGGATTACTGATCCGGCGCGGGCAATTGCTACGGGCGACTGAGTTTTCAGCCGTGTAAACCCAATCCAAATGTGGGAGGGCAAGCCCCTTCCACATGTTTAACCGTGTTGTGCCCTAAGCCATTGGGGAATGCGCCGCTCAAGGTAGTAGCCGGGGCGTTTCAGTGAGCCATCGACGAAGCCCACGTGCCCACCTTTGGCCGTCAGTTCAAACTCGGTGCACGCCGACAGTTCGCTGGCTTGCGGCAGGCTGTGCGCAAACACGAACGGATCATCCGCCGCCTGGATAATCAGCGTCGGCGTACGGATGGCGCCCAGGTAATAGCGGCTCGACGCCTGGCGGTAATAGTCCTCGGCACTCAAAAAGCCGTGCAGCGGCGCGGTCACCCGGCCATCGAAATCCCAGAACGTGCGCATCTTCTCCAGTGAGCCCAGGGCGCCCAGGGTTTTCAGGCCTTCTTCCCGGCCATCCTGTAGAAACTGGTGCTGCTTGACGCGGATATACGCCAGCATCTCGCGCATGAAGTGCTTCTGATACACCCGCGAAAAGCCCAGCCCGATGCGGTCTGCGCACTGGTCCAGGCGAAACGGTACCGACACCGCCGCAGCGCCTTGCAGCCCGGACGTTTCGCCGGTTTCGCCCAAATGCTTGAGCAGCACATTACCGCCCAGGGAATAACCCACGGCATACAACGGTGCCAACGGCCGCTTGGCGCGCAGATGGGCAATCGTTGCCGCCAAGTCTTCGCTGGCACCCGAGTGATAGCTGCGGGCCAATAGGTTCGGCTCGCCGGAGCAGCCACGCCAGTTCAGCGCCACGCTGGCCCAGCCTTGAGCACCGAGGACTTTTTGCAGGCCGGCCACGTAGGGCGAGTTGGATGAACCGGTCAACCCATGCAGCACCAGCACCAACGGCGCTTGCACGTCATGGGGGCCATGCCAGTCGAGGTCGAGAAAGTCGCCATCGTCCAGCCACAGGCGTTCGCGTTGACGCTCGATAGGGGTGGAGGGACGCCACAGCGGCCCCCACAGGGTTTGCAGGTGGGGGTTGCCGAGGCCGAAGGCGGGTTTGAAGTGGTCAGACGGGTTCATGAACATCTCTTTGTGGCGGGCGAGCAAGCTCGCCACGACAGCCGGCTTGCCTGACAGCCCGCTCGCTGGCCTTTATTCGGCACTCTCGACCAAACGATGCCACAGCGCGTAATACACCCGCCCGGACTTCTGCTCCCGATGCAGGCGCCACGCACCCGGCAAGCCCAGGCTGGACGGCGCGGTCTCGCTTTCGGTGTAGACCCACGCATCCGGCGCCAGCCATTGGCGCTCTTCCAGCAGCGTGCACACGGTAGGCAACAGGTTCTGGTTGAACGGTGGGTCGAGGAACACCACGTCGTATTCGCTGGCCGCCTGGGTTTCCAGGTAGCGCAGCGCGTCGGCGGTTTGCACCTGGCCGTTGGTGCAACGCAAGGTGCCCAGGTGTTCCTTGAGGCTGGACACCGCCACATTGCTCGCATCCAGCGCCTGGGCCTGCGCCGCACCACGGGACAGCGCTTCCAGGAACAGCGCGCCACTGCCGGCAAACGGGTCCAGCACCTTGGCGCCCGCGATATATGGTGCGAGCCAGTTGAACAGGGTTTCACGCACGCGATCCGGCGTGGGGCGCAAGCCCACGACGTCAGGGAAGCTCAGCTTGCGGCTGCCCCATTCACCGCCAATGATGCGCAGTTGGCCCACACCGTTGTGTACGTTGTGGACAGGTTTTTTCGGGCGAGATGAACTGGCCATTAATGCTCCGGAACCCCGAGCGGCTGCTCGGCGGGTTTGTCAGTGGGGGGCGGTAGTGGCTTTTGCGCAATCGTCGGGCCGGCGGTCACGATGACCATCTTGTCGGCGCTCAAGTGTTTGTTCAAGGCAGCCTTGACCTGCTCTACGGTCAGGGCCTGGGATTGTTTCATGAAATCTTCCAGATAGCTCAGCGGCAGGTTGTAGAAACCCATGACGCCCAACTGGCCGACGATATCGGCGTTGCTCGCGGTCGACAGCGGGAAACTGCCGGCCAGCTCGCGCTTGGCGTCATCCAGTTCTTTCTGCGTCGGGCCGGTCTTGAGGTAATCGGCCAGCACCTCCTCGACCAGGCGCAGGGTGCCGCCACTCATTTCGGCGCGGGTTTGCAGGTTGATCATGAACGGGCCGCGCACCTGCATCGGCGAGAAACTTGAGTACACGCCGTAGGTCAGGCCGCGCTTCTCGCGCACCTCGCTCATCAAGCGGGTGCCAAAGCCACCGCCGCCAAGGATCTGGTTGCCCAGGGACAAGGCTGCGTAGTCCGGGTCGGCGCGGTCGATGCCCAACTGGGCGAACAGTAGGTGGGTCTGCTTGGACGGGAATTCGATACGGCTCAGGCCTGCCTTGGGTTCGGTCGGCTGGGCGATTTTCGCCAGGGCCGGGCCTTTGGGCAGCGACGCGGAGACCTTGGCCGTCATGGCCTCGGCTTCGGCGCGGGTCAGGTCGCCCACCACTGCAATCACCGCATTGCCGGCGGCGTACGCCTTGGCATGGAACGCGTGCAGCTGCGCCTGGGTAATCTTCGGCACGCTTTCAGGCGTGCCTTCGCTCGGGTGCGCGTAAGGATGGTCGCCATACAAGCGCTTGAACAGCTCCAGGCTCGCCAGTTTGCCGGGGTTTTGCTTTTGGTATTCGAAGCCGGCGAGGATCTGGTTTTTGATGCGCGCCAGGGAGTCGGCGGGGAAGGTCGGCTGGCCGAGCACCTGGTCAAACAGCGCCAGGGCGGCTTCGCGCTTGTCGCTCGCGCTTAGGCTGCGCAGGGACACCAGCGCCATATCGCGGTAAGCGCCATTGCCGAAGTCGGCACCCAGGCCCTCGAAGCCACTGGCGATCTGGCTGACATCCTTGCCCGGCACGCCTTCGTTGAGCATGGCGTTGGTCATCAATGCCAGGCCCGGCACATCGCCGTCCTGGCTGCTGCCAGCGGCGAACAGGATGCGCACGTCGAACATCGGCAGCTCATGGGCTTCGACGAACAGCACCTTGGCGCCTTCGGCGGTGGTCCAGGTTTGCACGTCGAGCTTGCGGTTGGTCGGCGCCTTGCCGTCCAGCTCTGCCAGCGATTGCAGTTTTTCGGCTGATTGCGCCTTGTCCAGGGCCTGGCTGGCGACCGACTCGCTGGGGCGCAGGAGATACACGGCGCTGGCGGCGATCAATGTAACGGCGATCAGGCCGGGCAGGATCAGGCGGCTGCTTTTGCGATCACTCATGAGCGGTCTCCTCAGGCAGAACATGGGCGACGCTCAGACGTTCGCGGGTGAAATAGGTGCGTGCGGCCTTCTGGATATCTTCCGGGGTCACGCTTTGCAGGTCGGCCAACTCAGAATCCATCAGCTTCCAGGACAGGCCAACGGTTTCCAGGGAGCCGATGGCCGTGGCCTGGCTGGTGATCGAATCGCGCTGGTACACCAGGCCGGCAATGACCTGGGCGCGGATACGCTCCAGTTCTTCGGCGGTCGGCGGCTTGGCCTTCAACTCTTCCAGCAGGCGCCACAGGCCGGCTTCGGCTTGGGCGACGGTTTTTTTCTTTTGTTGATTGGGGGTGGCCGTCAGCATGAACACCGTGTCGCCACGGGTGTAGGCGTCGTAGTTGGTGGAAGCGGCGGAGACCAACTCTTCACCGCGTTCCAGCTGTTCGGAGATGCGCGCGCTGTAGCCGCCGTCCAACAGGGCTGAAATCAGGCGCAGGGCCTGCACCGAGCGCTTGTCTTCGGCAGTGGCCAGGCCGGGCACGTTGAAACCCAGGATCACACTGGGCAGTTGGGTCTGCACATGCAGGGTCAGCAGGCGTTCGCCGGGTTCGGCCAGCTCCATCGGGATCTTGGCCGGAGGAACGTCACGCTTGGGGATCGGGCCGAAGTAGCGCTGGGCCAGGCTTTTTACTTCGTCCGGGGTCACGTCGCCGACCACCACCAGGGTGGCGTTGTTCGGCACATACCAGGACTGATACCAGTGGCGCAGCTCTTCGACTTTCATGCGGTCCAGGTCGGCCATCCAGCCGATGGTCGGCGTGTGGTAACCGCTGGCCGGGAAAGCCATGGCCTTGAAGCGCTCAAAGGCCTTGGACATCGGGTTATCGTCGGTGCGCAGGCGGCGCTCTTCTTTAATAACCTCGATTTCGCGGCTGAACTCGTCGGCCGGCAGGCGCAGGCTGGCCATGCGGTCGGCTTCGAGTTCAAAGGCCACGCCCAGGCGATCACGGGCCAATACCTGGTAGTAGGCGGTGTAGTCGTCGCTGGTGAACGCGTTTTCTTCAGCGCCCAGGTCACGCAGGATCAGCGAAGCTTCGCCGGGGCCGACTTTGGCGCTGCCCTTGAACATCATGTGCTCCAGGGCGTGGGACAAGCCGGTCTGGCCCGGGGTTTCGTAGCTCGAACCGACTTTGTACCAAACCTGGGAAACCACCACCGGGGCGCGATGATCTTCGCGGACGACGACCTTGAGGCCGTTGTCCAGCGTGAATTCATGGGTGGGTTGTGGGTCGGCGGCCAAAGCTGAAAGGGGCAGACAAACTGTGCTGAGCAGCAGGCCTGCGGCGCGGCGGGCTAGAGCATTCATTCGTTTTTAAACCTGTTGGGCTGCCCGCTTGGTCTTAGCGTCGGCGGGCGAGGAGGTGCTAGGATACTGGTCCGACTTAAGGACGGCCACTGCGGCTGTCTTGTTAAGGCTCTATTTAGGCCTTACAAAATGTTGCGCATGAACGAGCTGGCTAAAAAACAGTCTGTTACGCATCGTATTTTATTTACCGACGCGCCCCTTGGCGCGTCGCTACCTTGAGATAGCCGTCTCCATGTTTGGTTCCAACGACGACAAGAAGACCCCAGCTGCGGCTGGCGAGAAGAAAGGCCTGTTCGGATGGCTGCGCAAAAAGCCGCAGGAAACCGTCGTCGAACAGCCGCAGGTTCAAGCTGAACCGACCCCTGAACCCGTAATCGATGCCGAACCGGTTGCCGAAGCGCCGGCGCCGGTGGTGTTGCCGATGGCTGAGCCGGTGTTGCAGCCGGTCGCCGAGGCCGCACCGGAGCCCGAGCATACGCCATGGCCGCAGTTGCCGGTGGCCGAAGAGCCGGTCGCTCTGGTTGAGGATGTGCAGGCCGAGCACGTGGTGCCGCCGATTCCAACGGTGATTGAACCGGAGCCGGTAGAACACGTCGTGGTTCAAGCGCCGCCGGTCGTTGAAGTCCCCGCGCCTCTGGTTGCCGCACCTGCTGTCGTCGAGCCTGCGCCCGTCGCGACATCAACCGAAACCGGCAAGACCGGCTTCTTCGCCCGCCTCAAGCAAGGCCTGAGCAAAACCAGCGCCAGCATTGGCGAAGGCATGGCCAGCCTGTTCCTGGGCAAAAAGACCATCGATGACGAACTGCTGGAAGACATCGAAACCCGTCTGCTCACCGCCGACGTGGGTGTAGAAGCCACCGCCGTGATCATCCAGAGCCTCACGCAGAAGGTTGCGCGCAAGCAGTTGACCGATGCCGACGCACTGTACAAATCCTTGCAGGCCGAGCTGGCTGCGATGCTCAAGCCTGTTGAAGCACCGCTGGTGATCACCCCGAAAAAACCGTTTGTGATCCTGGTGGTGGGCGTCAACGGCGCCGGCAAGACCACCACCATCGGCAAATTGGCCAAGAAGCTGCAACTGGAAGGCAAGAAAGTCATGCTGGCCGCCGGCGACACCTTCCGCGCCGCTGCCGTCGAGCAGTTGCAAGTGTGGGGTGAGCGCAACAAGATCCCGGTGATCGCCCAGCACACCGGTGCCGACTCCGCTTCGGTGATCTTCGATGCCGTGCAAGCCGCCAAGGCGCGCAACATCGACGTGCTGATCGCCGACACCGCCGGGCGCCTGCACACCAAAGACAACCTGATGGAAGAGCTGAAGAAAGTGCGCCGCGTGATCGGCAAGCTTGACGCCGACGCGCCCCACGAAGTGCTGCTGGTGCTCGACGCCGGCACCGGCCAGAACGCCATCAGCCAGGCCAAGCAATTCAACCAGACGGTGCAACTGACCGGCCTGGCGTTGACCAAGCTCGACGGCACGGCCAAAGGCGGCGTGATCTTTGCCCTGGCCAAACAGTTCGGGTTGCCGATTCGTTATATCGGCGTCGGTGAAGGCATCGACGACCTGCGCACCTTTGAAGCCGAACCCTTTGTACAGGCACTGTTTGCCGAGCGGGAGCGTTCATGATTCGATTCGAACAGGTCGGTAAACGCTATGCCAACGGGCATGTGGGCTTGCATGAGCTGAGCTTTCGAGTGCGTCGCGGCGAGTTCTTGTTTGTGACCGGCCATTCCGGCGCCGGCAAAAGTACCCTGTTACGCCTGCTGCTGGCCATGGAACGCCCCACCACTGGCAAACTGCTGCTGGCAGGCCAAGACCTGGCCACCATCAGCAATGCGCAGATTCCGTTCCTGCGCCGTCAGATCGGCGTGGTGTTCCAGAACCACCAGCTGCTGTTCGATCGCACCGTCTTCAACAACGTTGCGTTGCCGTTGCAGATCCTGGGGTTGTCCAAGGCCGAAATCATCAAGCGCGTGGATTCGGCCCTGGAGCGCGTGGCGCTGTCGGACAAGACCGACCTCTACCCTGGCGATCTGTCCACGGGCCAGCAACAGCGCGTCGGCATTGCCCGCGCCATTGTCCACCGCCCGGCCTTGCTGCTGGCCGACGAGCCCACCGGTAACCTCGACCCGCGCCTGGCGGCCGAGATCATGGGGGTGTTCGAAGACATCAACCGCCTGGGCACCAGCGTACTCATCGCCAGTCACGACCTGGCGCTGATCGCACGTATGCGCCACCGCATGCTGACCCTGCAACGCGGTCGCCTGATCGGTGACGGGGAGGCCGGCGTATGAGTGCCACACGCAGCCCTAAAGTATCCGAACGCGTGGCGCCCAAGCCGGCCGACCCGCAACCGAAAAAGAAAAAACACGACGACGATGACGGCCCGGACTTCAGCACCCTGCTGCGCGCCTGGATCGAAAGCCATCGCGCCAGCCTGATCGACAGCCTGCGCCGCCTGGGCAAACAGCCAATCGGTAGCTTTTTCACCTGCCTGGTGATGGCTGTGGCCTTGAGCCTGCCGATGGGCTTGTCGCTGTTGCTCAATAATGTGGAACGCCTGGGCGGCTCCTGGCAACGTGCGGCGCAGATTTCGCTGTACCTGAACCTGGACGCCAGCACGCAGCAGGGCGAAGCGTTGCGCGACGACATCAAGAACATGCCCGGCGTGGCGGATGCCGAGTACGTCAGCCGCGATCAGGCGCTTGAAGAGTTCCAGCAACAGTCCGGCCTGGGCGAGGCGCTCAAGGAGCTGCCGCAGAACCCGCTGCCGGGCGTGGTGCTGGTGACGCCGAATGAAGTCGACAAACCGGCCCTGGAAGCCCTGCGACAAAAACTCGCAGAGCTGCCCAAGGTGCAACAGGCGCAACTTGATCTAGTCTGGGTAGAGCGCCTGGCCGCGATCCTCAAGCTGGGTGACCGTTTTGTGTTCGGCCTGACGGTGTTGTTGGTGTCTGCATTACTTTTGGTGATAGGTAATACCATTCGTCTTCATATTGAAAACCGTCGCACCGAGATAGAAGTGATTAAACTGGTCGGCGGCACGGACAGCTATGTGCGTCGGCCTTTTCTGTACATGGGCGCGCTATATGGCTTCGGTGCTGGGATTTTGTCCTGGGGAGTGCTGGCATTTGGCCTGAACTGGCTGAATGACGCGGTTGTCGGGCTTGCTGGCTTGTACGGCAGCGATTTTGCCCTGGCCGGCGTGCCGGTGGCCGATGGTCTGAGTCTCTTGCTTGGCGCGGTCTTGTTGGGGTATATCGGTGCGTGGATCGCGGTGGCGCGGCATTTACGCGAGCTGGCGCCGAAGTAGTTAATGTCAGATTAATGTGGTTTCGTTTGTATTGGCCGTATCAGCGGTTTAGGGAACTTGTCCTACGGTTCCCAGGTCAATTTTCGCAGTGCTGAACTGCACGAGTTATGTGAGTCGGAGGTTTTTTCGTATGACCACTTCTTTGCAACCTGCTTATGCCTTGGTCCCGGGTGCGAACCTTGAGGCCTATGTGCACACGGTCAACAGCATTCCCTTGCTGACGCCCGAGCAGGAGCGTGAACTGGCCGAGAGTCTCTACTATGAGCAGGATTTGGGGGCGGCTCGGCAGATGGTGCTCGCCCACCTGCGTTTTGTCGTACATATCGCCCGTAGCTACAGCGGCTACGGCCTGGCCCAGGCTGACCTGATCCAGGAAGGCAACGTTGGCCTGATGAAGGCGGTAAAGCGCTTCAACCCTGAAATGGGTGTGCGCCTGGTGTCGTTCGCCGTGCACTGGATCAAGGCGGAAATCCACGAGTTCATCCTGCGCAACTGGCGCATTGTGAAAGTCGCGACCACCAAGGCCCAGCGCAAATTGTTCTTCAACCTGCGCAGCCAGAAGAAACGCCTGGCGTGGCTGAACAACGAGGAAGTCCATCGCGTGGCTGAAAGCCTCGGTGTGGAGCCCCGCGAAGTGCGCGAGATGGAAAGCCGCCTGACCGGCCATGACATGGCCTTCGACCCGGCTGCCGAAGCGGACGACGACAGCGCCTTCCAATCGCCGGCCAACTACCTGGAAGACCACCGGTACGACCCGGCGCGTCAACTGGAAGACGCCGACTGGAGCGACAACTCCAACCACAACCTGCACGAAGCCCTGGAAGTGCTGGACGATCGCAGCCGTGACATCCTCTACCAGCGCTGGCTGGCGGAAGAAAAAGCCACGCTGCACGACCTGGCCCAGAAGTACAACGTGTCGGCCGAGCGGATTCGTCAGCTTGAGAAAAGCGCGATGAACAAGTTGAAACTGTCGATCGCCGCTTAACGGGCGACACGATCAAACGGTGGGAGGAGGCTTGCTCCCGATAGCAGAGTGTCAGTCCACATCCACGTGGCTGACCTACTGCAATCGGGAGCAAGCCCCCTCCCACATTTGTTTTGTGTCGTGTCAGTCGGACCAGGGTGCTTTGCGAGCGTTGTTCAGTTCCGCGAGATAGCCGTCCCCACCTAACTGGCTCATCTGCTGGCGAATCCACGCCGCGCGCCGTGCCACGTACGCCGTTGGATGGCTGGCGCTCCACACCCGCGGATTAGGCAATACCGCCGCCAGGTAACTGGCTTGCTGCCGCGACAGCCCCTTGGCACTCACCCCAAAATGGTGCCGCGCCGCCGCTTCGGCACCAAACACCCCTTCATCCCATTCCACGCTGTTGAGGTACACCTCAAGAATCCGCTGCTTGGGCCACAACACCTCGATCAGTCCGGTGAACCACGCCTCCAGGCCTTTGCGCAAATAACTGCGACCGGCCCATAGGAACAGGTTTTTCGACACCTGTTGGCTCAACGTACTGGCGCCGCGAATCGATCCGCCACGCTCGTTGTGCAGGATCGCCGCCTGGATCGCGCCGAAATCGAAGCCCCAGTGCTGCGGGAAGCGCTGGTCTTCACCGGCCATCACCGCGACTTTGAGGTCATCGGAAATCTCGTCCCACGGCACCCAGGTGCGTTGCAGGTCGATAGGCTCACCGTCGAACCAGGATTCGACCTTGCGTTCCACCATCAGCGCAGTGAACGGTGGCGGGACGACACGCAACAGCAGCACCAGCAAGACACTGCCAATGGCAAACCATTTCATGACGTTGAGACAGCGTTTGAAGAGGAGACGCAGCATAGAGATGGCTTGGCCGAACCCGTTGAGCGGGCCATTATACAGACCCTGCCCGATGAGTCTGACTGGAGTTCCTCATGCTGCGTAGCTTTCTGATGCTGGCTGCCTTTTTCGGCTTCACCGGTGTGGCCCTCGGCGCCTTCGCCGCCCACGGCCTGAAAAACCGCCTGAGCGCCGAATACCTGGCAATCTTCCACACCGGCGTGACGTACCAACTGGTGCACACCCTGGCCCTGTTCGGCGTTGCGTTGCTGGCGGCGCACCTGCCGGGCCGCCTGGTGACCTGGGCGGGCATCGCGTTCGTGGTCGGCATCCTGCTGTTCTCCGGCAGCCTGTACGTGCTGACCCTGACCGGCATCAGCAAACTCGGCATCATCACGCCGTTCGGCGGTCTGGCCTTCCTGCTCGGCTGGTTGCTGTTGGGGCTGGCCGCTTGGCGCTTGCAGCTGTGACCGCTTGACGCTTGGAGCTGACCTTCATGCCCCAATCGGGCTAGAATGCTGGCCCCTAAAAACGATGGCGGCCCGTGGCATGCGCATTCAGTTGAACGGCGAACCCTTTGAACTGCCCGACGGTGAAACCGTTGCGGCCCTGCTGATCCGCCTGGACCTGACCGGGCGTCGCGTCGCAGTGGAGCTCAACCTGGATATCGTCCCGCGTAGCCAGCACGCCGAGACCGCGCTGAAAGAAAACGATCAGGTCGAAGTGGTCCATGCCATTGGCGGCGGCTAGTCGCCTCCCCGGATTCTGCAGAACCTCACCCCATTACGAGGATTTCCCATGAGCATCGTTCGTAGCGACAAGCCTTTCGTCCTGGCCGGTCGTACCTACCAGTCCCGTTTGCTGGTCGGCACCGGCAAGTACCGCGACATGGAAGAGACCCGCCTGGCCATCGAAGCCTCGGGCGCCGAAATCGTCACCTTCGCCGTGCGTCGCACCAACCTCGGCCAGATCGAGGGCGAGCCGAACCTGCTCGAAGTGCTGTCACCGGACCGCTACACCTTTTTGCCGAACACCGCCGGTTGCTACGACGCCATCGAAGCCGTGCGCACCTGCCGCCTGGCCCGCGAGCTGCTCGACGGTCATAACCTGGTGAAGCTGGAAGTGCTGGCCGACCAGAAAACCCTGTTTCCCAACGTGATCGAAACCCTCAAGGCCGCCGAGACCCTGGTCAAGGAAGGCTTTGACGTGATGGTCTATACCAGCGATGACCCCATCATTGCACGTCAACTGGCCGAAATCGGCTGCATCGCAGTGATGCCGCTGGCCGGTCTGATCGGCTCCGGCCTGGGTATCTGCAACCCTTACAACCTGCAAATCATCCTCGAAGAAGCCAAGATCCCGGTGCTGGTGGATGCGGGCGTGGGCACTGCCTCCGACGCGACCATCGCCATGGAACTGGGCTGCGACGCGGTGCTGATGAACTCGGCCATCGCTCATGCCCAGCAACCGATCATGATGGCGCAAGCCATGAACCACGCCATCGTCGCGGGCCGCCTGGCCTACCTCGCCGGGCGCATGCCGAAAAAACTCTACGCCAGCGCCTCTTCGCCGCTGGATGGTCTGATCAAGTAAGAGCCATTGATGACTGAATCAAACGAAACGCCGAACACCCTGGAAGCAGGCGACGAGTCCAAGCACCGTCGCATCAAGAGCTTTGTGATGCGCGCCGGTCGCATGACCGAAGGCCAGCAAAAAGGCCTGGAGCAAGGCACGCCGCTGTTCGTATTGCCGCTTGCCGACGCGCCGGTGGATTACGACCAGGTGTTCGGCCGTTCGGCCCCGCGTTCCCTGGAAATCGGCTTCGGCATGGGCCATTCCCTGCTGGAAATGGCCGCCGCCGCGCCGGACCAGGACTTCATCGGCGTGGAAGTACACCGTCCGGGTGTCGGTGCTTTGCTCAACGGCGTGCTGACCCAGGGCCTGACCAACCTACGGGTTTACGACTGCGACGCGATCGAAGTGCTCAACCGCTGCATCGCCGACAACAGCCTCGATCGTCTGATGCTGTTCTTCCCCGACCCTTGGCACAAAGCCCGTCATCACAAGCGCCGCATCGTCCAGGCGTCCTTCGCCGAACTGGTGCGCAGCAAGCTGAAAGTGGGCGGCATTCTGCACATGGCCACCGACTGGGAGCCGTATGCCGAATACATGCTGGAAGTGATGAACGTCGCCCCTGGCTACCGCAACCTGGCAGAGGACGGCAAATGCGTGCCGCGCCCGGCTGAGCGTCCAATCACCAAGTTCGAGCGTCGCGGTGAGCGATTGGGGCATGGGGTTTGGGATTTGAAGTTCGAGAAGTTGGCTTAACTCGCCACTGACTTGTAATGCAAGCAAATGTGGGAGGGGGCAAGCCCCCTCCCACATTTGTTATGTGTTGGGTTTGAGATCAGCGGCGGTCAGCCACTACCCCAATCAACACCAGCACCACCACCAGCACCGGCGCCAGGCTGTAGTTGTTGAACTGGCTCAACCCTCGCACAATCCACGGCGTGGCGTAGATCAGCGCGGCACCGCTGCCGATCATGCATAGCAGGGCCATCAGCGGCACGCGCAGGGCGCCGGCGATGCTGCCCAGGCGCGCTTCGACCCAGCCCTTGATGTCGGCGCCGAACAGCACCAGCAAGCAGCCGACGAGGGCCAGGGAGATTTCCGACAGGTTGCTACGGCTCCAGCGGGATACGGTGGCGAGCAGGTCGAGTACCAAATCCATTCGATTTCCTTAAGAGCGTCAGCTCAAAAACTTCTGCAGCAGGTCATTGAGAAAGAGTTGCCCGCGGTCGGTAGCCGCCAGGCGTGACGGTTCGACCTGCATTAAGCCACTTTGTTCTGCCTCGCGACGCGCCTCGTCAAGGCTGGCCAGGTCGAGGCCGGTACGTTCGGCATAAAGCCTGGCGTCGACGCCGTCGGTGAGGCGCAGCGCGTTCATCAGGAACTCGAAGGGCAGCTCGTCGTTGGTCAGTTCCTTCGCACCGGCCTGGAAGCTTTTGGCCGGGTTGAGGTAGTCCTTTGGTGCGCGGGTTTTCCAGGTGCGCACGATACGCCCGTCCGGATGGCTGAGCTTGCCATGGGCGCCGGCGCCGATGCCGATAAAGTCGCCGAAGCTCCAGTAATTCAGGTTGTGCCGTGCCGGGCGGCCCGGTTGGGCGTAGGCCGACACTTCGTATTGGGCGTAACCGTGCTCGGCCAGCAGTGCCTGGCCAGCTTCCTGAATGTCCCACAGGGTGTCGTCTTCCGGCAGCGCGGGCGGCTGGTTCCAGAACACGGTGTTGGGTTCCAGGGTCAACTGGTACCACGACAAATGTGTGGGCTTGAGTGCGATGGCCTGGCGCAGGTCGCTCAGGGCGTCGTCGAGGGACTGGTCGGGCAAGCCGTGCATCAGGTCCAGGTTGAAGTTATCGAACCCGGCCTGGCGCGCCATGCCGGCGGCGCGAACGGCCTCATCGCCGTTGTGGATGCGGCCCAGCGCCTCGAGTTTTGCCTGTTGGAAGCTCTGGATGCCGATGGACAGGCGATTGATCCCCAGTTTGCGATACGCCACGAACTTTTCTTGTTCGAAGGTGCCGGGGTTGGCTTCCAGGGTAATTTCGATATCGCCGGCAAACGGGATGCGCGCTTCCACGCCCTCGAGCAGGCGGCCCAGTGCCGCTGCGCTGAACAGGCTGGGCGTGCCGCCACCAAAGAAGATCGAGCTCAGCTCCCGCCCGTAAACGGCGTGCAGGTCCTGGTCCAGGTCAGCCAGCAAGGCGTCTACGTACTCTTCTTCCGGAAGCACTGCGCTTGCGGTATGGGAGTTGAAGTCGCAATAGGGGCATTTGCGCACGCACCACGGGATGTGGATATACAGCGCCAGGGGCGGCAGTACCGGCAAGGCCGCCCGAGGTGGTTGCGCGCCGCCATGGATCAGCGCCAGCGCCGGAGTGTCGTGGGTCATTTCAGGCCCAGGCGTTGGCGCAGCAGATCCATTGCACGGGCGCGGTGGCTGATCTGGTTCTTGTCGGCCGGGCTCAGTTCGGCGCTGGAGACATTGCGCTCCGGCACCCAGAACAGCGGGTCATAGCCAAAACCATGCTCGCCACTGGCCGCATGCAGGATGCGCCCGTGCCACAAGCCTTCGCAAAGGATCGGCAGTGGGTCGTCCGCATGGCGCACCAAGGCCAGCACACAGACGAACTGCGCGCCGCGCATCACGTCCGGCACGTCCTTGAGAGCGTCGAGCAGCTTGGCGTTGTTGGCGGCATCGCCTTTGCCGTCGGCGTAACGGGCCGAGTAGATGCCAGGGGCGCCGCCGAGGAAGTCCACGGCCAGGCCAGAGTCATCCGCCAACGCCGGCAGGCCGGAAATGCGCGCGGCATTGCGGGCCTTGAGGATGGCGTTCTCGACAAACGACAGGCCGGTCTCTTCGGGCTCCACCTGGCTGAACTCGCCAATTGAGCGCAGTTGCACGGACTCGCCGAGCATGGCCTGCAGTTCTTTGAGTTTGCCGGCGTTGTGGCTGGCCAGTACGAGTTGTGTGAGCGTCATCAGTTGGCCGGGAACAGTTCTTGGTTGAATTGGAAACCGTGGGCTTTGCCACCGGTTTCGACGTTGATGGTGAACGTCTTGTATTCGCGCTGCGTCACGGAGTAGGGCGCCAGGTAGCTGATCCCGCCTTTCTCTTCGATTTGCTTGAACGTCAGGATCTCGCTTTTACCACCCAAGTCCTTGATGGTCCCGGTCACCTGCGCGGCGACTGGGGTCACGCCCTTGATCACGGTCACATTGATCAAGCCCTTTTCCTTGCTGCGCACCACGCCGATTTTCTGGGCAGTCTCTGGCGGCAGGAAGCTTGAGGTAAAGGTGTTGTAGTGAACCGTGATGTCACCGAAGTCTTTCTTGCGATTCGCGTCGATAGTGTCCGCAGCCATGGCGTTGGCGCCCAGGCACGCAGTCAGTAGAAAAATAGCCAGACGACTCATGAGCGTCCCTCTTGAAATGATTAGACGGCAATCTTGTGGTCGGTCAGGCCAGGGCTGCTGACCCGGTAGATACCGATTTCGCCCAACAGGTTGGGCCATAGCTTACTCGCCCAGCCGTGGCGATGCTGTTGATCGACGGCCAGGCGGTTGATCACCTTGGCTTCACGCTCGCCACATAGCGCTTCGAAGTCTTCAAAGGTGCAGAAGTGGATGTTCGGCGTGTTGTACCAGGTGTAGGGCAGGAAATCCGATACCGGCATGCGGCCCTTGGTGGCCAGGTACCAGCGGCAGCGCCAGTGCCCGAAATTGGGGAAGGTGATGATGCACTGGCGGCCTACGCGCAGCATTTCGTCGAGGATCCGGTCCGGGTAATGCACCGCTTGCAGGGCCTGGGTCATCACCACGATGTCGAAGCTGTTGCTGGCAAAGTTGCCGAGGCCCTTGTCCAGGTCCTGCTCAATGACGTTGATGCCCTTGGCCACGCACTGGGCGATGTTGTCCGGATCGTTTTCCAGGCCGTAGCCGGTGACTTGCTTGTGGTCGCGCAGCCAGCTCAGCAGTTCGCCATCGCCGCAGCCCAGGTCGAGCACGCGGCTGCCGGCGGGGATCCAGTCTTGGATGATGTCCAGGTCGGCTCTCATGGCGTTCTCACAAGCGAAATACGGTTCATGTAGTTACTGAACGCCTGCAGGTAGCGTGGGATCGGAATCAGGAAGGCGTCGTGGCCTTGCGGTGCGTCGATCTCCAGGTAGCAGACGTCTTTCTTGGCGGCCATCAGGGCATCCACCAGCTCACGCGAGCGCGCCGGTGAGAAGCGCCAGTCGGTGGTGAATGACATCACGCAGAACTTGGCTGTGGCGTGCTCGAAGGTTTTCGCCAGGTCATCGTCGTGATTGGCCGCCGGGTCGAAATAGTCCAGGGCCTTGGTCATCAGCAGGTAGGTATTGGCGTCGAAACGCCCGGAAAACTCCTCGCCCTGATAGCGCAGGTAGCTTTCCACCTGGAATTCGACGCTGTGGAAGTCGTAGTTGAGCTTCTCGCTCTTGAGGCCACGGCCGAATTTCTCGCCCATGGAATCGTCGGACAGGTAAGTGATATGCCCGACCATCCGCGCCAGCATCAAGCCGCGCTTGGGGATCACACCCGCTTCCTGGAACGAGCCGCCGTGGAACTCGGGGTCGGTAAGGATTGCCTGGCGCGCCACTTCGTTGAAGGCGATGTTCTGTGCCGACAACTTGGGGGCCGAGGCGATGGCCAGGCAATGGCGCACGCGATCCGGGTAAGTGATGGTCCATTGCAATGCCTGCATGCCGCCCAGGCTGCCGCCGATCACCGCCGCCCACTGGTTGATGCCGAGCAGGTCGGCCAGGCGCGCCTGGCTGTGCACCCAGTCTTCCACGGTGAGCACGGGGAAGTCGGCGCCGAATGGCTTGCCGGTTTCCGGGTTGAGGCTGCTGGGGCCGGTGGAACCGTTGCAACCGCCGAGGTTGTTCAGGCTGACCACAAAGAACTTGGTGGTATCGATGGGCTTGCCGGGGCCGATGCAGCTGTCCCACCAGCCGGGCTTGCGCTCGTCGGCAGAGTGGAAACCGGCGGCGTGGTGATGGCCGGACAGGGCGTGGCAGATCAGCACGGCGTTGCTCGCCGTGGCATTCAATTGGCCGTAGGTTTCATAGATCAGGTCGTAGGCTGGCAGCGAGCGACCGCAGGCCAAGGCCAGGGGTTCGCTGAAGTGCGCCACTTGCGGCACGACCAGTCCAACAGAATCGGGGGGGAAGGCAGCTGGCATCGACCCTGCTCTCGTTTAAATGAGGCGTAAGTCTAAAGAGCGGGAACCCCAGCGGCAAGCAAAGGCCCGCACGGAGCAAAATGTGGGAGCGCGGTGCGCGACTTGCTCCCACATTTGTTCCGCGTGTCAGATCAAGCCAAACAGCTCTTTAGGCATGAACGCATAGAATGCCAGGCGCGGAATCACCCAGCTCTGGATCAGTTGGATCGCGATAAACGCGAAGATCGGCGAGATATCCAGGCCGCCCAGGTTGGGGATCAGGCGACGGAACGGCGCCAGCACCGGCTCGGTGATCTGGTACACCAGTTCTGCCCCAGGGCTGCGGCTGCCGGGTGCGACCCAGGAGAGGATCACGCTGATGATCATCGACCAGAAGATGATCTTCAAAAACAGCGAGAAGATACCGATCAGCGCCCACGGCAACAGCAGCACCGTGAAGGCCTGGTAGCCATTTAGCATCAAGACCACCACAAACAGCAGGATCTGCAGCAGCAGTGCCAGCACCAGCGACGACATGTCCAGGCCGAACATGCTCGGCACTATGCGGCGCAGTGGCTTGAGCAGCGGCTGGGTGGCTTTCACCACGAACTGGCACAGCGGGTTGTAGAAGTTCGCCCGCACCAGTTGCAGGATAAAACGCATCAGCACGATCAGCAGGTACAGGCTGCCCAAGGTCTGGATGATGAAGATCAGGGCGTCATTGAGTCCAAGCATCATGTATTCCTTCGTAGGGAGACGACTATTTGCCCAGCTGCTCGGCCATTTCGGCCGAACGATGCGCCGCGGCACCCAGTGCTTTTTCTACCAGGGCTTCAAAGCCCCCGGCCTGGAACGATTCGATCGCAGCTTGCGTGGTGCCGCCCGGTGACGTTACGCGACGGCGCAACTCGGCCGCGTCCACATCGCTTGTGACGGCCATCTTCGCCGCGCCCAGGGCGGTTTGCTCGGCCAGTTGCTCGGCAACTTCCTTGGAGAGCCCCAGCTTCACGCCGGCGGCGGTCATGGCCTCGATCAGCAGGAAGAAATAGGCCGGGCCGCTGCCGGACACGGCGGTGACCGCGTCCAGTTGCTGCTCCTGTTCCAGCCACAGGGCAATGCCCACGGCGGACAGCAACTCCTGGGCCTGCTCACGCTGTTCGGCGCTCACTTGGGCGGTGGCGTACAGGCCGCTTACACCCTGGCGCAGCAGCGCCGGGGTATTGGGCATGCAGCGCACGATCGGCTGGGCGCCGAGCCAATTGTTCATGCTGGCGCAGGTGATGCCGGCGGCAATGGACACCACCAGTTGGTGCGGCTGCAGGCTCGGGCGCAGGCTCTCGCACACGGCCTTCATGGCCTGCGGCTTGACCGCCAGCACGATCACGTCGACGCCCTGGATGGCCTCGGCATTGTCGGCGAAGGTGTTGATGCCATGTTCGGTGCTGATGCGGGCGCGGGTCTCTTCACCCGGATCGCTGGCGCGGATCTGCGTGGAGTCCAGGCCCTTGGCCCGCAGGCCGCCGATCAGGCTGGCCGCCATGTTTCCGGCGCCGATAAAGGCAATACGCGTGTTGCTCATGACAGGTCCTTACTCAGAGGGAAGTCAGCCATTTCATGGCTGGCCGTAGTCGCGGGCACCAAACAGGGCGGTACCGATCCGCACCCAGGTGGCACCCTGGGCGATAGCCGACTCAAGGTCGTGGCTCATGCCCATGGAAAGTGTGTCGAGCGGCAGGTTCAAACGGGCTTGCAGGTCGCACACGGTGGCGAACGCCGCATCTTGCTCGGCCCGATCTTCTGTCGGCTCGGGAATCGCCATCAAACCGCGCAGCTTCAAGTGCGGCAGGGCGCTGATCGCGTTGGCCAGGGCCGGCAGGTCGGCGGGCGTGCAGCCGGACTTGCTGGCTTCGCCACTCACGTTGACCTGAATGCAAATGTTCAGCGGCGGCAGCTCGGCCGGGCGTTGTTCGGACAGGCGTTGGGCAATTTTGAGGCGGTCCACGGAATGCACCCAGTCGAAGTTCTCGGCGATGGCGCGAGTCTTATTCGATTGAATGGGGCCGATGAAGTGCCAACTCAAGGGCAGGTCGGTCAATTCGGCCTGTTTACCCAAGGCTTCCTGCAGATAGTTCTCGCCAAAGTCGCGCAGCCCGGCGGCATAGGCTTCGCGCACAGCTGGCGCGGGTTTGGTCTTGCTCACGGCCAGCAGGTGGATGCTGTTTGCGTCACGTTGCACGGCCTCGGCCGCGGCGCGGATGCGCCCGCTAACCTGGCCGATATTGTCTGCTATCGTCGACATTCAAGATGCGCCCGTGGATATGGAGTCCGCGGCATTCTACTGGAAATGGAAAGCCCTATGGATATCACTGAATTGCTTACGGTTGGGGTGCGCCGGGGCGCCTCCGACCTGCATCTGTCGGCTGGCCTGGTGCCCATGCTGAGAATCGATGGCGAGGTTTGGCCCCTGGATTGGCCGGTGCTTTCATCCCGGCAAGTTGCGGACTTGTTAAGCCCTTTGCTCAACGAGCACCAACAAAACGATTTCGAAACATCTCTTGAAACGGATTTTTCCTTCGAGCTGCCCGGCGTGGCGCGGTTCCGGGCAAACGTGTTCCAGCAGGATCGCGGCATGGGCGCAGTGTTTCGCGCCATCCCGGCCGAGGTCCAGAGTTTGGAGAACCTGGGCTTGGGCGATGTATTCCAGCGTATCGCCCGGTTGCCGCGCGGCCTGGTACTGGTGACCGGGCCTACCGGCTCCGGCAAGTCCACCACCCTGGCGGCGATGATCGATCATCTCAACCAGCACCGGCGCCAGCACATCCTCACGTTGGAAGACCCCATCGAATTTATCCACAGGCCGAAAACCGCGCTGATCAATCAACGCCAGGTACACCGTGATACGCACAGCTTTGCGGCAGCGCTGCGCTCGGCACTGCGCGAAGACCCGGATGTGATCCTGGTGGGCGAGTTGCGCGACCTGGAAACCATTCGCCTGGCGTTGACGGCGGCAGAGACCGGGCACTTGGTGTTCGGCACCTTGCACACCACCTCGGCGGCAAAGACCGTAGACCGCCTGGTGGATGTGTTCCCAGCAGGTGAAAAAGCCATGGTGCGTTCGATGCTGTCGGAGTCGCTGCAAGCCGTGGTGTCCCAGGTACTGGTGAAGAGGCTCGGCGGCGGGCGCGTGGCGGCCCATGAAATCATGCTGGGCACACCAGCCATTCGTAACCTGATCCGCGAGGACAAGGTGGCGCAGATGGTCTCGGCGATCCAGACGGGCGGGGCGCTGGGGATGAAAACGCTGGATATGAGTTTGAAGGCGCTGGTCACGGAGGGAGTGATCAGCCGTGAAGAGGCGCGAGAGAAAGCGCGGGTGCCTGGGGATATCTGAGGGTTTGTGAACGACAAAAATCAAATGTGGGAGGGGCGGTGCGACGATTCGACTTGCTCCCGATAGCGGTGGATCAGTCAGCTTATTTGTAGCTGACTCACTGCCATCGGGAGCAAACCCCCCACATTTACGGCGTTTCAGCTTTGGATCAGCGCTGCACTACCCGCAAGCTGTTCTGCTCTTTGGGCAGAACCCGCTTGGCAATCACGTAGTTCTTGTCCCAGAACGGTTTTTTCAGGGTGTCGATGCTTACCGACTTGCCACGACGCGGTGCGTGAATGAAGCGGTCGTTGCCCAGGTAGATGGCAACGTGGTTCACCTGGCGGCTCTTGAGTTTGAAGAACAATAGGTCGCCGGGTTTCAGATCCTTGCGGTCAACCTTCTGCCCGTGGCCAGCGGCCATGGCATTGGAGGTGCGTGGCAAGTCCACGGCGGCGACGTCGTTAAACGCATATTTCACCAGGCCGCTGCAGTCGAACCCTTTACTTGGGCTGCTGCCGCCCCAACGATAAGGCGTACCGAGCACATTTACAGCGCGGCTGAGGACGTTGCTGCTTTGCTTGGTGTTGACTGCCATCAGGCCTGGGGCTGTTTTACCGTGGGCCTTGCTCAGTTGAGTCGGGCGGCTGACGGTCGGCTTTACCGATTTGGCAGTGCTTGGGGTGCTGTGGACTTTAGGGGTAAAACCGTTAACGTTCGGAAGTCGTTGCTCACGATTGGTGGCGTGGGCGGCCAGTGGCATTAATAGGCAAATGGTTAGCCATGTCTTGAAAAATGGTCGCATTAGGCGTGGCTCTTATGGGTTTGCGCGCAACTTTATAACAGCTTTTTGTGTCGTTCTCAGGCCGTTTGTCGACTGAACCTTGGGGTCAAAACCCGGAAAAACGCGACGATTCGCCGCAATTGTCCTACACAAGTCAGGTGGCATAAGGCTTTCAGGGCAGTGAAGATACCATTTGCCGTACGTCGGGCGCGCGTAAAAAAGTCACAAAGAAAGTGAAAAAATTTATCTATCGAAGCAAAAGAGGTACGCCATGAACACCTATCAACAGGTTGGTCCGCAGCAAGACACCCACAGTAAGGTGATCGGTTACCTATTGTGGATTTTCGGTTTTACCGGGGCGCACCGCTTTTATTACGGTAAACCCGTTACCGGTACGATCTGGTTTTTCACCCTTGGCTTGTTGGGTATTGGCTGGTTGATCGACCTGTTCCTGATCCCGGCCATGGACCGTGAAGCCGACCTGCGTTTTACCGCCGGGCCCATCGAATACAACGTGGCCTGGATCCTGTTGGCGTTTCTTGGGGTGTTCGGTGTGCATCGCATGTACCAGGGCAAATGGATCTCTGGCCTGATCTACCTGCTGACCGGCGGCTTGTTCCTGGTGGGGGTGCTGTATGACTTCTGGACGCTGAATACGCAGATCTCGATTCGCAATGCCGAGCGCAATGGCGGACGTTGACTCCAGAAGCCTACACATAACCAACTGTGGGAGGGGGCTTGCTCCCGATTGCGGTGCATCAGTAAACAATTAAGTGACTGATACACCGCTATCGGGAGCAGGCCCCCTCCCACATGGTTACTGTGCTCGCTCTAGACTGATTTTAGGCCTGGTAGCTGATGCGGCCGTCTACCAGCGTGTAACGCACCGTCGCCGGCAATGCATGGCCGATGAACGGGCAGTTCTCGCCCTTGGACAACCAGTGTTCGCCGGCAATCGTGGAGCTTGCCGGATCAAACAGCACCAGGTCCGCCGCCGCACCCACCGCCAGCTTACCCGCCGGCAGGCGCAAGGCTTCGGCCGGGCCGGCGCTCAGGCGCGCCAGCAATGTCGGCAAGTCCAGCAAGCCATCTTCCACCAGCGTCATCGCCAACGGCAGCAACAGCTCGACGCTGCTGATACCCGGTTCTGTCGCGCCAAACGGCGCCAGCTTGGCGTCGCGCTCGTGGGGTTGGTGGTGGCTGGAGATCGCCGAGACCACACCCGACTTCACGGCCGCGCGCAAACCGTCGCGGTCGGCCAGGGTGCGCAGCGGCGGCTGCACGTGGTACAGGCTGGAGAAGTCGATCAGCGCCTCATCCGTCAGGATCAACTGATACAACGCCACATCCGCCGTCACCGGCAGGCCACGGGCCTGGGCCTGGGCAATCAGGGCCACGCCTCGGGCGCTGGTCAGTTGGCTGAAGTGCGCACGCACGCCGCTTTGTTCCACCAGCAGCAGGTCGCGGGCCAGGGCCACGGTTTCGGCGGTTTCCGGAATGCCCGGCAGGCCGAGGAAGCTGGCCACGGCGCCTTCATGGGCCAGGCCGCCTTCGGCCAGGTCGCGGTCCTGGGAGTGGAAGATCACCGTTAGATCGAAGGTGGCCGCATATTCCAGCGCGCGGCACAGGGTGCGGGTGCTGCGAAAGCTCTCCAAACCGTTGCCGAAGGCCACGCAACCGGCGTCGCGCAGCGCAATGAGCTCTGCAAGCTGTTCGCCTTCCAGGCCTTTGCTCAGGGCGCCGATGGGGAACACTTTGCAATTGCCGGCTTCACGGGCACGGTCGAGGATCAGCTCGGTCACCGCCGAGGTGTCCAGGATTGGTTTGGTATGCGGCGGGCAGCACAGGCTGGTCACGCCACCGGCCGCGGCGGCGCGGGTTTCGCTGGCGATGCTGCCTTTGCGGCTGTAACCGGGCTCGCGCAGGGCGACGTTCAGGTCCACCAGGCCAGGCGCGGCGACCAGGCCTTTGGCGTCGATGGTCTGGCTGGCACTGAAGCCGATGGGGGCGGCACCGAGGGCAATGATCTTGCCGGCTTCCAGATGAAGATCGGTCACTTGATCCAGGCCACTGGCCGGGTCGATAACGCGAGCGCCAATAATGCTGAGCTTCACTGGGCGTTCTCCTGCTCGAATTGACGTTGCGCGGTTTGCCCGCTCATGGCCATGGACAACACTGCCATGCGCACGGCGATGCCGTAGGTGACCTGGTTGAGGATCACCGACTGGTTGCCGTCGGCCACTGCCGACTCAATCTCCACCCCTCGGTTGATCGGGCCCGGGTGCATCACGATGGCATCCGGCTTGGCCCCGGCCAGGCGTGCGGTGGTCAGGCCGAACAGGCGATAGAATTCACCTTCGCTCGGCAGCAGGCCACCGGCCATGCGCTCGCGTTGCAGGCGCAGCATGATCACCACGTCCACGCCCTTGAGGCCTTCGGCCATGTCGGTGTAGACCTTCACGCCGTATTGCTCGATACCGATCGGCAGCAGGGTCTTTGGCGCGATGACGCGGATGTCGGGGCAACCCAGGGTTTTCAGGGCCAGCATGTTCGAGCGCGCGACACGCGAATGCAGGATGTCGCCGACGATGGCCACCGAGAGGTTTTCAAAGCTGCCCTTGTGCCGACGAATGGTGAGCATGTCGAGCATGCCCTGGGTCGGGTGGGCGTGGCGGCCGTCGCCGCCGTTGATGATCGCCACTTGCGGGCACACGTGCTCGGCGATGAAATGCGCGGCGCCGGAGTCGCCATGGCGTACCACGAACATGTCGGCGGCCATGGCTTCCAGGTTGCGCAGGGTGTCGAGCAGTGTCTCGCCCTTGCTCGCCGACGAGGTGGACACGTTCAGCGTGATCACGTCGGCCGACAGCCGCTGGGCCGCCAGTTCAAAGGTGGTACGGGTGCGCGTGGAGTTCTCGAAGAACACGTTGCAGATGGTTTTGCCGCGCAGCAGTGGGACTTTCTTCACCGCCCGGCCACCGACTTCGAGAAACGAGTCGGCCGTGTCGAGGATTTCGGTGAGCAGTTCGCGGGGCAAACCGTCGAGGGACAAGAAGTGTTGCAACTGGCCCTGAGCATTGAGCTGCAGCGGGCGCTTGGCATCTAGAGGCGTCATCGCGGGGACTCTTTACAAGGCGGTTTAAAGGGCAAGGTCTTGCAGTTCGAGTTCGAGCGGCGTGGGACCGGACAATTTTACCCGTTGCCGGGCGGCAAGCGACAGCGTGGCGCCGACCACATCCGGGCTGATCGGCAGTTCGCCGGCGTCCAGGTCCAGCAGGCAGACCAGCGTGATGCTGGCCGGGCGGCCGTAGTCGAACAGCTCGTTCATGGCGGCGCGGATGGTGCGGCCGCTCATCAGCACGTCGTCGATCAACACCAGATGCTGGCCTTCGATCTCGAACGGCAGGGCGGAAGGGCGCACCTGCGGGTGCAGGCCGTTCTGGCTGAAGTCGTCGCGGTAGAAGGATACGTCCAGGGTGCCCAGGGGCGAATCGCTGTCCAGTGCCTCCAGCAGCGCCTGCGCCACCCACACACCGCCGGTGCGAATGCCGATAAAGCGCGGCTCGCTGATGCTGCGGTGTTCCAGGTGCGCCTTGAGGCGTGTCGCCATCTGGGCGATCAGTTCGGTGGGATTCGGCAGGCTCATGGTGGCTCCTTCAAACGCCTTGCGCGGCGGGTGGCCTGCAAGGTCCGGGCTCAAACGTAAAAAGACGCGGCAAGCCGCGTCAGTCAGGATTCAAATAACGCCGTGTTTTCATCCAGCCAACCCTGCAACAGCAGCGCGGCCGCGATAGCGTCCACGGGGTTGTCGCGGTAGCTGCCCTTTTGCCCGCCACGGTCACGTCGCTCACCCTTGGCTTCGAAGGTGGTCAGGCGTTCGTCGTGGGTATAGAAGGGAATGTTGTAGCGGCCGTTGAGGCGGCGGGCGAACTTTTCGGCGCGCAGGCACATGTCGCTGGGGGTGCCGTCCATGTTCAGAGGCAGGCCGACCACCACCGCATCGGGTTTCCATTCGTTGATCAACGCTTCGACCTGATTCCAGTCCGGTATGCCGTTCTGGGCCTTGAGGGTGCACAGTTCGCGGGCCTGGCCGGTGATGACCTGGCCGACCGCAACGCCGATCTGTTTGGTGCCGTAGTCAAAACCCAGGATCAGACGCAAGGCCATCAGGCGTGCCCTGCCTGGCTGGTCAACAAACTAAGGTTGACTCGCAGCTTGGCGGCGGCCGCTTCAAGGCGCAGTTCGCTGGCGGTGTTGAACAGGATGTCGGCGTCGAACGGGCAGGTCAGCCAGGCATTACTGGCCAGTTCGGTTTCCAACTGCCCGGCTTCCCAGCCGGCGTAACCCAGGGTGATGACGCTTTGCTCGGGGCCCACGCCATCGGCAATCGCAAACAACACGTCCTGGGAGGTGGACAGCGACACACCGTCCAGGTCCACCGTGGCCTGGAACTTGGGCCCGGTGGGGTGCAGCACAAAACCTCGATCAGTCTGCACCGGCCCGCCGATGTAGATCGGCACATGCTGGCAACGGGCCGGCGGCTCTATCTCGGGGCGCAACTGCTCGAGGATATCGGCCAGGCTCAGCTCCTGCGGGCGGTTTACCACCAACCCCATGGCACCATTGGCCGTGTGCTCGACGATATAGGTCAAGGTCTGCGCAAAGTTCGGGTCGGCCATGTGGGGCATGGCAATCAGGAATTGGTGCTTGAGGTAAGTCGGGCTGACATTTTTCATGTCCGCTAGTGTGGCGTTGGAGGGGCGAACTGACAAGCTGGAGTTCTTGTGTTGTGCGCTCACTACACAGGCAGCGGTCAGTTGCTGGAGAGCCGATCGCCCTTGGCGAATTTCCAGGTGCGGATGATTTCCAGACGGTCCACGTCGTTCAAGTCCCCGGTAAACGGGGCGAACGGCGCGGCCAGGCGCACGATGCGCTGGGCGGCCTGGTCCAACAGCGGCTGGCCGGAGGATTCCAGCACCTGTACCTCATAGAGCGAGCCATCGCGGTTGATCGACACCAATAGCCGCAAGTTGCCGTAAATCTGTTGGCGACGGGCCTCGTCCGGGTAATTGAGGTTGCCGATACGCTCGACCTTCTTGCGCCACTCGTCCTTATACCAGGCGCCTTTATCGCGCATGGTGGAGGCGGCGTTCAGGCGGTAGATGCGTGGGCGCTTGGCGTACAGCTGCTGTTCATTGGCCAGTTCGGCTTCCAGGCTGGAGATCTGGTCGGACAGCTGCGAGCTGTCAAACGTCGGCGCTGGCTTCACCGGTTCCGGCTGCGGCTCGGTCTTGGTTTTTTCGCGCTGGACCGGCGCTTTTTGCGGTTTGGGCGCGACGGTGGCCACCGCTGGCTTGGGCGTGGCCTGCTTGATTTCGGGCTTGGGCGCCGGAGGGGGCGTGACTTTGTTGACCTTGTTGTCCTGGAACGGCGCCACTTCAGTGGTCTTGGGGATGGCTTTCTTGTCCAGGGTGCCGCTGCCCTGCTGGTTGTCCTGGGCGAGAAAGTCTGCCTTCTCAGGCTTTTTTTCGCTTTTGAACGTGGCGAGGGTGATTTCCAGGGTCTTGGTGATCTGCTTGGGCTCGACCATGGTGAACCCCACGCCGAGGAGCACGGCCAGGTGAATCAGCGCGGCCAGAAACAGGGTAAAACCGAGCCGATCAGCCGGGCGCACGCCGCTGTGGGAGAGTTCGGGAGGCAGATTGGACGGGAGTGTCATGACAAAAAAACCAACATCGCGCGTTTCACAGGTCGCGCATGATAACGCAATGTTGGTGCGTGTCCGGCTGTTCTATGTCACTTGGCTTGTAGCTTGCGCTCAATGGCGGCCATCAGCATTTCGCCGATGTTCGTGCCAAATGCATTGTCGATCTCACGGATACAGGTGGGGCTGGTGACGTTGATTTCGGTGAGGTTCTCACCAATTACGTCAAGGCCTACAAACAGCAAGCTCTTTTCCCGCAGCGTCGGGCCAACCTGGCTGGCGATCCAGCGGTCCTTGTCCGACAACGGCCGCGCTTCGCCACGACCGCCTGCCGCCAGGTTGCCACGGGTCTCGCCCGCTGCCGGGATGCGCGCCAGGCAGTAATCCACCGGCTCGCCGTCGATCATCAGGATGCGCTTGTCGCCATCCTTGATTGCCGGCAGGTAGGCCTGGCCCATGATCTGCTGGGTGCCCAGGGCGGTCAGGGTTTCGAGGATCACCGACAGGTTCGGGTCGCCGGCGCGATGACGGAAAATCGAGGTGCCGCCCATGCCGTCCAGCGGCTTGAGGATCACATCGCCATGCTTGGCGGCAAATTCACGCAGCACATCGGCGCGGCGGCTGACCACGGTCGGCGGCGTGCACTGCGGGAACAACGTGGCGAACAGTTTTTCGTTGCAGTCGCGCAGGCTCTGCGGCTTGTTGACGATCAGCACGCCGGCGCGCTCGGCCTGCTCCAGCAGGTAGGTGGAGTAGACAAATTCCATGTCGAACGGCGGGTCCTTGCGCATCAGGATCACGTCCAGATCGCTCAACGGGCTGTCGATCTCGTCTGAAAGCTCAAACCACTTCTCGGGGTTGGCGAACACCTGCAACGGGCGCATGCGTGCGCGGGCCTCGCCGTCGCCCTGGTACAAGTCGCGCTGTTCCATATAGAACAGGGTCCAGCCGCGGGCCTGGGCGGCCAGGAGCATGGCCAGCGAGCTGTCCTTTTTATAGGAGATGCTGGCGATAGGGTCCATGACAATGCCGACGCGAACGCTCATGGGGGATTTCCTCTAGCAAATTAGGGCGCATAAAAGTGGCGTCAGAGTGGCGCTGCAGTTGTTGTGGGTCAAGGAAAAACCACCGGGCGAGTGCCTCGATAGATTGCTCTTCGAGACTGTGCTAAAAAGGCTGCCACGGCGCAGCAGCCCTTGAATTCCAAGGCCTGCGGCGCTCATCCTGTGCAACATCAGGCAGTACGCACCGAAAACCGATTCGCTGTGGCGATGGTAGAGCAGATATGGAACAGCATTCCAACGCCTTGAGAGTGATGGTGATCGACGATTCGAAAACGATCCGCCGCACCGCCGAGACGCTGTTGAAGAACGTGGGCTGCGATGTCATCACGGCCATCGACGGTTTCGATGCCCTGGCCCGGATTGTTGATCATCACCCGCACATTATCTTTGTCGACATCATGATGCCGCGCCTGGATGGCTATCAGACCTGCGCCTTGGTGAAGAACAACCCGGCGTTCAAGTCGATCCCGGTGATCATGCTGTCCTCCAAGGACGGCCTGTTCGACAAGGCCAAGGGGCGCATCGTCGGTGTCGATCAGTTTTTGACCAAGCCTTTCAGCAAGGAAGAACTGCTGAGCGCGATCAAGGCCTACGTGCCGGGGTTCGCCGCAGTTGAACAAGCACACTGACGTCGCCTTACAAGGGCCGGCGCCGACCAATGTAATGGGGAAAACCATGGCACGTGTTCTGATCGTCGACGATTCGCCGACTGAAATGTACAAACTGACCGGCATGCTGGAAAAGCACGGCCACCAGGTCCTCAAGGCCGAAAACGGCGCCGATGGCGTAGCCCTGGCCCGCCAGGAAAAACCCGATGCGGTCCTGATGGACATCGTGATGCCGGGCCTCAATGGCTTCCAGGCCACCCGCCAATTGTCCAAGGAGCCGGAAACCAACGGCATCCCCATCATCATCATCACCACCAAAGACCAGGAAACCGACAAGATCTGGGGCGCGCGCCAGGGCGCCAAGGACTACCTGACCAAGCCGGTGGACGAAGAAACCCTGATCGCCACCTTGAACAAGGTACTGGCCGGCTGACGGCACGCCATCATGACCGAGTCGCAAACCGCCTTCGAGCTGTTGCTGGACATCGACCGCCGCTGCCGCCTGTTGGCCGCCGACCTGCCGTCCCAGGAAGCCCGCCTGCAGCGCTGGAGTGGTATCGGCTTTCGCCTGGGTGAGCATTGTTATGTGGCGCCGATGGGCGAAGTCGCCGAGGTGCTGCACGAGCCGCGCTGCACGTTGATGCCGGGCGTCAAGGCCTGGGTCAAAGGGGTGGCCAACCTGCGCGGGCGCCTGCTGCCGGTGATGGACCTGGGCGGTTTCCTTGGCCTTGCGCTGTCCAAGGTGCGCAAGCAACGCCGGGTGCTGGTGGTGGAATACAACGATCTGTTTGTCGGGCTGCTGGTGGACGAGGTGGTGGGGATGCAGCATTTCGCACAAGACGCCTTGCTGGCCAATGCCAGCCCCGGCGCGCCGTTTATCCAGGGCCGGTTTGACGGCGACCCGTCCTGGCAGGTCTTCAGCCCCTTCGCTCTGGCCCGGGCCCCGGGTTTCTTGGATGTCGCCGCATGACCACCGTTACCCCACCCAAACCCCAGGCCGGCTCGCGCAGCCGCTCACAGATCATCGTGCTGTTTATCGCGTTGATCGTGTTCATCATGCTGTTGTTTGCCAACTTCGCGTACCTCAACACCCAGTCCACCTACGACAAACAGTACATCGGCCACGCCGGTGAACTGCGTGTGCTGTCGCAACGTATTGCCAAAAACGCCACCGAGGCCGCCGCCGGCAAGGCTGCCGCCTTCAAACTGCTGGGCGATGCGCGCAACGACTTCGCCCAGCGTTGGGGCTACCTGAAAAAAGGCGACCCGGATACCGGCCTGCCGGCCGCGCCCGGTGCGGTACGCGCCGAAATGCGCGCGGTGCAGACCGACTGGGAAGCACTGCTGAAAAACACCGACGCGATCCTCGCCAGCGAACAGACCGTGTTGTCCCTGCACCAAGTGGCCGCGACCCTGGCCGAAACCGTGCCGCAATTGCAGATGGAGTCGGAAAAAGTCGTCGACATCCTGTTGCAACGCGGTGCACCGGCCAGCCAGGTGGCGGTTGCCCAGCGCCAGTCGCTGTTGGCCGAGCGTATTCTGGGCGCGGTCAATACGGTGCTGGCCGGTGACGAAACCGCCGTGCAGGCCGCCGATGCCTTTGGCCGTGATGCCGCGCGCTTCGGCCAGGTGCTCAATGGCATGCTCAACGGTAACCCGGGCCTGCGCATCACCCAGGTCGAAGACCGCGACGCCCGCGCGCGGCTGACGGAAATCGCCGAGCTGTTCGAGTTCGTCTCAGGCTCGGTGGATGAAATCCTCGAAACCTCGCCGCAGCTGTTCCAGGTGCGCGCCTCGGCGAGCAATATTTTCAACCTGTCGCAAACCCTGCTCGATGAAGCCTCGCACCTGGCCACCGGTTTCGAGAACCTGGCCAGCGGGCGCAGTTTCGACACCATCGGCGGCTATGTGCTGGGCCTGCTGGCGTTGACCTCGATTATCCTGATCGGCCTGGTGATGGTGCGCGAGACCAACCGCCAACTGCACGAGACCGCCGAGAAGAACGAGCGCAACCAGAACGCGATCATGCGCCTGCTCGATGAAATCGAAGACTTGGCCGACGGCGACCTCACCGTGACCGCCTCGGTGACCGAAGACTTCACCGGCACCATCGCCGACTCGATCAACTACTCCGTGGACCAGCTGCGTGACCTGGTCGCAACGATCAACCTCACCGCCGGGCAGGTGGCCGGCGCGGTGCAGGACACCCAGGCCACCGCCATGCACCTGGCCCAGGCCTCGGAGCATCAAGCCCAGCAGATCGCCGAAGCCTCCACGGCGATCAACCAGATGGCCCAGTCCATCGACCAGGTATCGGCCAACGCCGCTGAGTCGTCGGCGGTGGCGGAGCGCTCGGTAGAAATCGCCAACAAGGGCAACGAGGTGGTGCACAACACCATCCACGGCATGGACAACATCCGCGAACAGATCCAGGACACCGCCAAGCGCATCAAGCGCCTGGGTGAATCGTCCCAAGAGATCGGCGACATCGTCAGCCTGATCGACGACATTGCCGAACAGACCAACATCCTCGCCCTCAACGCGGCGATCCAGGCGAGCATGGCCGGCGATGCCGGGCGCGGTTTCGCAGTGGTGGCCGATGAAGTGCAACGGCTGGCCGAACGCTCGTCGGCGGCCACCCGGCAGATCGAGACCCTGGTGCGGGCGATCCAGGCCGACACCAACGAAGCGGTCATCTCCATGGAGCAGACCACCACCGAAGTGGTACGCGGCGCCCGGCTGGCTCAGGACGCAGGCGTGGCGCTGGAAGAGATCGAAGGCGTGTCGAAAACCCTGGCGGCGTTGATCCAGAGTATTTCCAACGCGGCGCAACAACAGACCTCGTCGGCGGGGCAGATCTCCCTGACCATGAACGTGATCCAGCAGATCACCACCCAGACGTCGTCCGGTTCCACCGCTACGGCGGAAAGCATCGGCAATTTGGCGAAGATGGCCAGCCAGTTGCGCCGGTCGGTGTCGGGTTTTACCCTGCCACCGCCCAAACAGGCTGATGATTGAAACGCGATCCAAAGACCACCACAGCCCAATGTGGGAGGGGCTTGCCCCCGATAGCTGACTGTCAGTTGATATTTCTGTAGCTGACCCGCCGCCATCGGGAGCAAGCCCCCTCCCACACGGGTTCTCCACCAGCCTGGAGATCCAGGCAACCCACGAATTCCAAGCGGAGCAGTTATGGTTGACCGGCACGACTACGTGGCCCTCGAATGGGTCAAGGGCGACATTGCCGAAACCCTGAAACAGGCCCGTTCGGCGCTGGACGCGTTTGTCGAAACCCATGACGACGACGTGATCAGCCAGTGCCTGGCCGGTATCCACCAAGTGCACGGCGCGCTGCAAATGGTCGAGTTCTATGGCGCGGCGCTGCTGGCCGAAGAAATCGAAGCGCTGGCCCTGGCGCTTAAAGCCGGGCAGGTCGGCCAGCGCGACGAGAGCATCCGCCTGCTGCAACAGGCCCTGGGTCAACTGCCGCTGTACCTCGACCGCGTGCACAGCGCCCGCCGTGACTTGCCGCTGGTCGTCCTGCCGCTGCTCAACGACCTGCGCAGCGCCCGCGGTGAAAGCCTGTTGTCGGAAACCAGCCTGTTCAGCCCCCAACTGCTGTCGATTGCGCCATTGCCCGACGAAACCCTGGCCCAGCGCGCGGCGCCCAACCTGCATGAACAACTGCGCCAATGGCACCTGTTGTTGCAACAAGCCCTCGCCGGGTTGCTGCGTGAAGACCACGGCCCAAGCAACCTGGAAGACATGGCGCGGGTGTTCGCGCGTCTTGAAGCCCTGTGCCAAGGCGCGCCGTTGTTGCCTTTGTGGCAAGTCACCTCGGCGCTGGTCGAGGGCATGCTCACCGGTGTGGTCGCCAACAGCCCGGCGCTGCGCAGTTTGCTCAAGGCCAGCGGCAAGCAACTCAAGCGCTTGCTGGCTCAAGGCATTGGCGGTATCAACCAACCAGCGCCGGATGACCTGCTCAAAAGCCTGTTGTTCTACGTGGCCAAAGTCACCCGACCGACGCCGCGCATGCAAAGCCTCAAGGAACGCTACGGCCTCGATGAGGCATTACCCGACAGTGCCGTGGTTGACGCCGAGCGCGCCCGCCTGGCCGGGCCGGACCGCAATGCCATGGGCTCGGTGCTCGGTGCGCTGTGCGAGGAACTGGTGCGCGTCAAGGAACGCCTCGACCTATTCGTGCGCAGTGACCGCCAGCACACCGGCGACCTCGATGCGCTGCTGGCGCCGTTGCGGCAAATTGCCGACACCTTGGCCGTGCTGGGCTTCGGCCAGCCACGCAAAGTGATTATCGACCAGTTGGCGGTCGTGCTGAGCCTGGCCCAGGGGCAGCGCGCGCCCAACGACGCGATACTGATGGACGTGGCCGGCGCGCTGCTCTACGTGGAAGCCACGCTGGCCGGAATGGCCGGCACCGTCGAGCCGGAAAGCCGCGAAGAAAGCCGCCTGCCCACCACCGACCTGACTCAGATTCACCAGTTGGTGATCCGCGAGTCCTGCCAATGCCTGAGGCAGGCCAAAGAACTGGTGATCGACTGCATCGAGGCCGATTGGGACCGCCAGCGCCTGGAGTCCCTGCCGGAGCTGCTGAGCCAGGTGCGCGGTGCGCTGGCGATGATTCCGCTGCCGCGCGCGGCGAGCCTGATGCGTGGCTGCACCGACTACGTCGGCGAACAGTTGATGATCAACGAACGTCCGCCGTCCGAGGCGCAACTGGGGCATTTTGCTGACGTGATCAGCAGCCTGGAGTACTACCTCGAACGTATGCTCCAAGACCCCGACGCCGCCGGTGAGCGGGTGCTGGAGCTGGCCACCCAAAGCCTGGCGGCGCTGGGCTACCTGCCGGCGGAGAAACCCTGGCGCCAGGCACTGGTGGCGCCCGATGGCGCGTTGTCCAGCGAGATCACGCCCAGCCAGTCCCAGTTCGATGCACTGGCCAACCCCACGTCGCGCCTCAACCCGCCGGCCTTGCAGCGCCCCGGTAGCCTGCTGCCGCCGCCGGCCGATGAAGTGCCTGTCGACGATGAGCTGCGTGAAGTGTTCCTCGAAGAAACCGCCGAAGTCCTTGAGGTGCTGCACCGCCACCTGCCCAACAGCGCCGACAAAACCGCCCAGGGCGAAATGCGCCGTGCCTTCCACACCTTGAAAGGCAGCGGCCGCATGGTGCGCGCCCTGGTGCTGGCGGAGCTGGCCTGGGCCGTCGAAAACCTGCTCAACCGTGTGCTGGAACGCAGCGTGGCCCTTGGCCCGCAGGTACAACAGGTACTGGACGAAGCGGTGGCCCTGCTGCCGGAACTGATCGCTGACTTTGCCGGCGACGACCAACACCAGCGCAACGAAGTCGATGCCCTGGCCGCCCGCGCCCACGCTTTGGCCAGCGGTGCCGCCGAGTCGACCGCCGAACCCCACGACCCGATGCTGTTGGAGATCTTCCGCAACGAAGCGCAGAGCCACCTGGACAGCCTCAACCACTTCCTGCAACAGGCTGCCGAACACGTGCCGCTGCAAGTCAGCGATGAGTTGCAGCGTGCCCTGCATACCCTCAAGGGCAGCGCCTACATGGCCGGCGTGTTGCCGATCGCTGAACTGGTCCGCCCGCTGGATCACCTGACCCGTGAATACAAAGCCCATCGCCTGCCGCTGGACCTGGACGAAGTGGAATTGCTGCTTGAAGCCGAAGGCCTGTTCCAACGCAGCCTGCGCCAGCTGGACCGCGACCCGTTGGTGCCGATCAAGGGCGCGCAAGACCTGATCAACCGCACGCAAGCCTTGCTCGACCATCAACTGGCAGCGCTGCTCGACGCCCCCAACACCGGCCTGCGTATCAAGCGCGACCCACAACTGATCGCCAACTTCCTGGCCCAGGGCATGGACATTCTGCTCGACGCCGAAAGCCTGCTGCGCCGCTGGCAACAACACCCCGGCCAGCGCCAGGAACTCACCGCGCTGCTGGACGAATTGACCACGCTGGGGGAGGGCGCGCACATCGCCGATCTGCACCCTATCGATGAATTATGCGAAGCGTTGCTCGACCTCTACGGCGCCGTCGAAGAAAGCAGCCTGGCGGTCGGCGAGCGGTTTTTTCATGAGGCCGAACAGGCCCATGAAGCGCTGATCAACATGCTCGACCAACTGGCCGCCGGCCAGGAAATCAGCCCGGCGCCGGCTCGTGTGCAGGCCCTGCGCGAATTGCTGGACGGTGCCCTCGACCCGTCCGCCACCGGGTTGATCAAAAGCGACGGCAGCCGTGCGCTGAGTATCGCCGAGCTGGGCGCCGCCACCGCGCAGTTGAATCACCAAACCAAGCTGGACGACGAGATCGTCGAGATCTTCCTCGAAGAGGCGGTGGACATCCTCGACAGCGCCGGGCAGGCCCTCAAACGCTGGTTGCTGGAACCCGAAAACGCTGCGCCGTTGTCCTCGTTGCAGCGCGACCTGCACACCCTCAAGGGCGGTGCGCGTATGGCTGAAATCGGCCCGGTGGGCGATCTGGCCCATGAGTTGGAATGCCTTTACGAAGGCCTGGTGGACCGTCGCTACAGCTACTCCACCGAGCTGTCGCAAGTACTGATGGCCAGCCATGAACGCCTCGCCTTGCAATTGGAGGAACTGCACCGCCAGCAACCCCTGAGCGACAGCGCCGAACTGGTCGCCAAACTGCGCGCGATACGCCAGAGCAGCACGCCCATGGCCCAGGCCGAGGCGCCGCCTGCAACAGGCGCCGACCCTGAATTGCTGGAGATCTTCCTCGAAGAAGCCGCCGACATCCTCGATAGCTCAGGCAGCGCACTGCTGCGCTGGCAGGCCGAGCCTGCCAGCCGCCAGGAAGTCGAAACCCTGCTGCGCGACCTGCACACCCTCAAGGGGGGCGCGCGCATGGTCGAGATCGGGCCGATTGGCGACTTGGCCCATGAGCTGGAATTTCTCTACGAAGGGCTGTCCGCCGGCTCGCTTGCGCTGTCCCCGGATTTGTTTGCGTTGCTGCAGGGCTGCCATGACCGCCTGGCGCAAATGGTCGACGCCGTGACGGATGGCTTGCCGGTGGGCTCGGTGGACAAGCTGATCGAACGCATCAAAAGCCTGGTGCACCCCAGTGATGAGCCGCCCGTGCCGGTAGCGTTGCCCGCAGGCAAGGCCGAAGCGGTGGTTGATCCGGCTGCCGATATGGTGAAAATCTCCGCCGAGCTGCTGGACGACTTGGTCAACCTGGCCGGCGAAACCTCGATTTTCCGGGGGCGTATCGAGCAGCAAGTGAACGATGCGCGCATCGCCCTGCATGAGGTCGAGACCACCATCGAGCGCATGCGCGACCAATTGCGCCGCCTCGATACCGAAACCCAGGGCCGTATCCTCAGCCGTCAGCAGGCCGAGGCCGAGCGCCTGTATGAAGAATTCGACCCGCTGGAAATGGACCGTCATTCCCAGTTGCAGCAACTGTCCCGCGCGCTGTCCGAATCGGCCTCTGACCTGCTCGACCTCAAGGACACTCTCGACCGGCGTAACGAGGACGCGCACGACCTGTTGCAGCAACAGGCGCGTATCAACACCGAGCTGCAAGAAGGCTTGATGCGCACGCGCATGGTGCCGTTCGAACGCATGCTGCCACGCCTCAAGCGCATCGTGCGCCAGGTGGCGGGCGAGTTGGGCAAAGACGTGGAGTTCATCGTCGGCAATGCCGAGGGCGAAATGGACCGTAACGTGCTGGAGCGCATGGCGGCGCCGCTGGAGCACATGCTGCGCAATGCCGTGGACCATGGCCTGGAGTCGCGCGACGTTCGGTTGGCGGCGGGTAAACCAGAGAAGGGTCGCATCACCCTGGACTTGACCCACGAAGGCGGCGATATCGTGTTCGACATGCGCGACGACGGTGCCGGCGTGCCTCTGGAAGCGGTGCGGCGCAAGGCGATCAAGCGCGGCCTGCTGGCGCCCCATCAAGAGATGAGCGACCGCGACGTGTTGCAGTTCATCCTGCAGCCGGGGTTTTCCACCGCCGAAAAAATCACCCAGATTTCCGGGCGTGGCGTGGGCATGGACGTAGTGCACGAAGAGGTGCGCCAACTCGGTGGCTCGATGGTGATCGACTCGACGCCGGGCGCCGGCGTGCACTTTCGCATTCGCCTGCCGTTTACCGTGTCGGTCAACCGTGCGCTGATGGTGCAATGCGCGGACGAGCAATACGCGATCCCGCTCAACACCATCGAAGGCCTGGTGCGGGTGCTGCCCCATGAATTGGCGGGGCACTATCAGCAGGACCCGCCGTGCTACGAATATGCCGGCCAGCGCTACGAATTGTTCTACTTGGACGACCTGCTGCACACCGGCGGCCGCCCGAAATTGCTGGGACAATACCAGCCCGTGCCGGTGTTGCTGGTGCAGTGCAATGAGCGGCACGTGGCGGTGCATGTGGATGCCATGGCCGGTACCCGCGAAATCGTGGTCAAGGGCCTGGGCCCGCAGTTTTCCGGGGTGCAGGGGTTGTCTGGGGCGACCATCCTGGGCGACGGCCGCGTGGTGTTGATCATCGATTTGCTGGCGCATATTCGCGCGCGGCCACCGGCCTTGCCGGCGCAGGCGGTGGATGCGCCGCTGATCCTCAACGACCCGCTGAAAAAGCGCCCGCTGCTGGTGCTGGTGGTGGACGACTCGGTCACCGTGCGCAAAGTCACCAGCCGCCTGCTGGAGCGCAACGGCATGAACGTGCTCACCGCCAAGGACGGCATCGACGCCCTCGCCGTGCTTGAAGAACATACCCCGGACTTGATGCTGCTCGACATCGAAATGCCGCGCATGGACGGCTTCGAAGTGGCGATCCAGGTGCGCAACGACCCGCGCCTGATGCGCCTGCCGATCATCATGATCACCTCGCGCACCGGCCAGAAACACCGCGACCGCGCCATGGCCATCGGTGTTAACGACTACCTCGGCAAGCCGTATCAAGAGTCGGTGCTGCTGGAAAGCATCGCCTACTGGAGCAAGTCACATGCTTGACCACCGCACCAGCCAACTCACCGGCCTGCTGCTGCCCCTGGCCGACCGGCACCTGATACTGCCGAATGTCGCCGTGGCTGAGCTTATCGACTTTCAACGCGGCGAACCGGCCAGTGACGCACCGCCGTGGTACCTGCGCCAAGTCACCTGGCGGGATCGACAAATCCCGCTGATCAGCTTTGAAGCCGCATGCGGTGAGGCCAGCGTGACCGGCGAACGCTCGCGGATCGTGGTGTTGAACGCCTTGGGCGCGCGGCCGACGTTGAAGTTCATTGCGCTGGTGATCCAGGGGATTCCGCGCTCGTACAAGCTCGATAGCGAATTGAGCTACGTCGACGTGCCGTTGTGCCCACTGGAACTGGCGGCGGTGCAGGTGGGCGAACAAGTGGCGAAGGTGCCGGACCTTATGGGGTTGGAAGCGCTATTGGTCGAGTCCGGCTTGGCCTGACCCCTCATTCTCAATCCCAGTGAATATCAAAATGTGGGAGGGGGCTACCCCGATGGCTGACTGTCAGTTGATACTTCTATACCTGAACCACCGAAATCGGGGGCAAGCCCTGTCTTACATTTGATCCTCTGTGTTTGACAGGCCGTCGCGACCCTTGCCGCCCAAAAATGTCGGAACTGAATGTTATTTGTGTAAGTAATTTCTTTAACAGGATTGGGCCGGTTTTCTGGCCTGAGTGGGATGCTAGGTTCGGCGCTTCCCTATGCCAGTAAGGACACGCAAATGGCTGTGCCGTTAATGCCTCCCGGTGTTTCAATGTTTGAAATATGGCGATTGCCAAGTGCAAGCGCATCCATCTCAGGCCGGGTTCGGCGTTCGCCTATTCTTGGTTTTATTCGCAGGTCAGAGCTGCAGGGCCGTGGAACTACAAGAAGCAAGGGCGTCAATACGAGGCTTTTGGTAACTTCAATTACGGTGCTACAGGTACGGTACTGGGGATTCTCGAGCATGTTCTGTTGTGGGCGGCAGGCGTGGCTCAAACATTCGCAAAAACCACCAAGTCGGAGTTTGGATCATGGTGGGGCGATAACCCTTTTGGCGATGATCCTCGCGATCAATATTGGATAGGGAGGGGGGTTGGATATGCAGTTTCTCAGGGCTACTAAGAGCCTCTTACCTGTCCTGCGTAACTGCCTTCTGGTGGCCTGCCTGATATACATCGGAGCCAATTGGATCATGTCCTCCGGTACGCCGAAGCTGGACGAAGTGGTTTTGAAACGCTCCTTGGGCAACGGCGGCTCAATTTATGGCGCGCGTGACGGGCAGGGCGGGGCGACAGTGGGGTTTTCCTACAGGTACTACGTTCATAAGGACCTGGGCAGTGATCAAGAGATACTGACGGCACTGGTCTCGGCACATCCATTTCTAAAAACCAAGGAGCCTGATGTTCAAGTGACCCAGGCGGATGGAGCCATCCGCCTCATTGTCCGTGGGGAGGTTTATGAGTACCGCAGCTACCCGCTTGAAGGCTTGGGGGCTGTGAGCATAGACATGAGGTTGTAGGCCTGCGCCTGCTGGCTTCGGATTTTTCCTGCAAGATTTTGGGCTGTGCGTGAACGTGGACGCCGGTAATGCCCAGTTGTCGTTCGCCAGCCGTTTCGACCTGGCTTACAACGCCACCCATGCTCTTGCACTCACCGCCTTGCGAAACGCTATCTGGTCTTTCAATGTCTGGTTCACACCACCGAAGTAAGTAAGGTGGCGGTAAGGTTGTTGGCCCTGTGTCATGAGCGTCGAAACCTGGCCCTGCTAGACCAGTTGATTGATAGTGCGACGGTGCTGCTGAATAACGTGAAGAATCTGTTGACTGGCCATGAGTGGAGATAGCGCGGTTCGTTCAGACACCGCCAGTACCACATGAAATGGTGTTCTTTTTTTGAGCTCAATCAATCCGCGAAAACCGCTCGCTCAATGCAGCGCCAGAAAATCGGCAATCAACATTCCTGCCAGGTAGACCATCAAAATTGCCACACCCGCATCCAATAGACGCCAGACCTTTGCCGAACGAAACAGCCCCGTCAACCGTTGACATCCCAACGCCAAAACCACAAACCACACCAGAGACGCGGTCATCGCTCCGCTGGCAAACGACGCTTGTTGGCTGACGGGCTTTGCGGCACCAATAGAGCCAATCAGCACGACGGTATCGAGCCAGGCATACGGATTGGCAAACCCAAGTATTACGGTCGTGCGTAGCAGTCCCCGTTGTGAGTTGAGTGCGCCCGGACTCTCTGGCGTCGACCGGTTACGAGCACACGCCAAAAACCTCTGCCAGCCGAACCACAACAGATAGGCCGCTCCCGATAACAGCAGAAGCGCCACCAGACCGGGCTGACTGTCGAGCAACGATCCCAACCCCAATACCCCGAGACCGATAAGAATGATATCGGCGAACACGCATACGGCTACCACCCCCCAGATAGGACCGCGACTGACACCCTGGCGAATGACCAGCGTGTCCTTTGGTCCAGGCGCGGCGAACAGTCCGATGCCCAATAGCAGACCTTCGAGATAAAGGGCGTTGAGGTCAGGAATCATTAAGTGCTCGGTCGCCTGGGTATCAGGTCAATTGAAGGGGGTGATTGCCGAAACCGGTATGGCGTGCATTGACGGTGGCTTTCAAGTCGATCGGCTGATGGCGGAAAAAACCTGTCAGTTCCTGCTCCGCATCAGGGTTGACGAAGTAAATAAGAGAGCTGCGTGCCGTTGATGTTCGAGGCGTCAGAACCGCGTGGTATGCAGCGGGAATCGCGTAGTCTGAGAGCTCGGTCAGTAACGATCCGGCCAGGATTGCAATCTCGTTCTCTAGGAGGCGTACTGGCTCCAGTGAGCTGCCTCGAACCAGAACGAGGCCGTCACGAGTCGGCTTGATAAACGACAGCAAATGTCCATCTTCGTGAGGGTCCTGAGCAAACCGGCGCTCATCGGATCCGGTGTTGGCTCCATAGACACACAGTTGCAGGTAGGACGCTGCACGCAAGGAAGACAACGGAGTGGCCCCGAACTCCGCGCAAACTCCGTCCATCAGTTCCTGTGCTAGCTCGCTGATCTGACGTTCAAAAGCATCAACGGCAGCAAAAAACTCACTTCGTATGAACTCAAAAGCCTTTCGTTTTGATGAATGCGCAGGCCAGTAACAAAATCGCTCACACAGATCTGGCTGATCCTCAATGCTCGAGTACTCGGCGCCAAAGGGGAAAAATCCGTCGGTGTCTTTTGCGAGGGAAAACGAGGTCTTGGTGGCTGTCGATATTGCGGAGTATTCATCAACGATTTTTTTGTAATTCTGCAGCATGGCTTCTGATATTTGCAGGCTGCCGAAGCCTGTTCGAACAATGGATTCACAGCACGCTTTGATGTGGGTCATGGCTATATCCAAGGTAGATGTAAAGGAATGCAACAAACACTAGGTTCGCAAGCATGCGAGAAACTACGACACTGGATATGACCGATTAAAAGGGACCCATCCATGTCCTTCACAACATCGCCAGCAGATGGCGATTGTGCATGACTCAAAACACGTGGCGGCGGACAGGTTGTCTTTTTTGGCGGACAAAGACATCACGTTCACCCAAAGAGTGGGAACTGAAAACTGCGCATGAACATAAAAACGCGAGATACCCTCAAGTCACTGATTGCGCGGCGCGGCCGAGAGTTGGGCAAGCCCCTGACGAGGTTGGCCAAGGAGGCGGGGATCTCCAGGACCTACCTGTACGGTCTGGCGAATGGGGCGTCCAAAGACCCGTCGGTACGCACGCTGATCAAGCTGGCCAAGGCATTGCAAGTTTCTCCTCTGTTGCTGTTTCGCTACTTTGCTGACCTGACAGGTGCGCCCGCAAATGCTTGCTCGATGGCTATGACCAATCGAGCCATTGGTGTTCATGATCCGCAGGACGTCGCAGTGTTCAATGCCGATGTCACGATGCCTGATCAAACTGTCGTAATGCCAGGGGAGGTGTTTCAGAAAACCTGGGAGATTCAGAACCTGGGCACACGCCCATGGCGCGGGCGACGACTGGTGCGTGTGGACGGGGAATATGTGATTGCTCGCCGGGCTGATGCACAAGGTCAGTTGGAGGTCGTGCTGGACACTCACCTGCGTAGCTTGCACAGCGAACTCCCCATTGCCGATACGCTGCCGGGGCAGCCCGTGCATATCAGTGTGGAGTTTGCGGCCCCCAGGGAAACCTGCACGTTGGCTTCAATCTGGAGAATTGAGGATGCGCAGGGAAAACCTTGCTATGGGCCTGCGTTCATTTTGCATGTGTTGGTCAACGTTATGGCGCGTTGAACGTTGCGGACAGTGTTGGTGCATAGCGCTCTGGAGCAGGTCAGCCCTTCGCCGCAAAAGGTCCCGAACAGGGGCTGATCATTCCCTCTTTGGGACCGCTATCCCACCAACACCACTGAGCAAAATGTGGGAGGGAGCTCGCTCCCGATAACAGTGGATCAGCCACCAGATGTAGTGACTGACTCACCGGCATCGGGAGCAAGCCCCCTCCCACAATTCGATCTTCGTTACTCCAGGCGTAACGGTCTGCTACTGAGCTTGATTGATGGCCCCCTGAATCACTCCTAAGGTAAGCCCCACGACAGCAAACCCCGTGGAGTGACCATGACAACAACAATAAACCCCGACTCGCGCTGGACGCGGCGGCGCGACGAGAAGCAGCGGCGGCTCGGGCTGGTCAAACAATACGCAGAGGGCGCGGTGTTGCCCAGCGACAGGATCGTCGAAGCGCTTGAGGCGCTGATCCTGCCCGGCGACCGTGTGGTGCTGGAAGGCAACAACCAGAAGCAGGCCGACTTCCTCTCTCGCTCCCTGGCCAAGGCCGACCCCGCCAAGCTCCATGATTTGCACATGATCATGCCCAGCGTCGGGCGTTCCGAGCATCTGGACCTGTTTGAAAAGGGCATCGCGCGCAAGCTGGACTTTTCCTTCGCCGGCACCCAATCCCTGCGCATCAGCCAGTTGCTGGAAGACGGCATGCTGGAAATCGGCGCGATCCATACCTACATCGAACTCTATGCCCGCCTGGTGGTGGACCTGATCCCCAACGTCGTACTTTCCGCCGGTTTCATGGCCGACCGCGCCGGCAATATCTACACCGGCGCCAGCACGGAAGATTCGCCCGCGCTGATCGAGCCGGCGGCCTTCAGCGATGGCATCGTCATCGTGCAGGTCAACCAGTTGGTGGACGACGTCAGCGACTTGCCGCGCGTCGACATCCCCGCCAGTTGGGTGGATTTTGTGGTGGTGGCCGACAAGCCGTTCTACATCGAGCCGCTGTTCACCCGTGACCCACGCCATATCAAACCGGTGCACGTGTTGATGGCGATGATGGCGATCCGTGGCATCTACGAAAAACACAATGTGCAATCGCTCAACCATGGCATCGGCTTCAACACTGCCGCCATTGAGTTGATCCTGCCCACCTACGGCGAGTCCCTGGGCCTGAAGGGCAAGATCTGCCGCAACTGGACCCTCAACCCGCACCCCACGCTGATCCCGGCGATTGAAAGCGGTTGGGTGCAAAGCGTGCATTGTTTCGGCACTGAACTGGGCATGGAAAACTACATCGCCGCCCGGCCGGATGTGTTCTTTACCGGTCGCGACGGCTCGATGCGCTCCAACCGCATGTTTTGCCAACTGGCCGGCCAGTACGCGGTGGACCTGTTTATCGGCGCCACCCTGCAAGTCGACGGCGACGGTCATTCCAGCACCGTGACCCGTGGCCGTCTTGCCGGTTTCGGGGGGGCGCCGAACATGGGCCACGACCCGCGCGGCCGTCGCCACGGCACCCCGGCCTGGCTGGACATGCGCCACGACGATGCGCCCGAAGCCCTGCTCGAACGCGGCAAAAAACTCGTGGTGCAGATGGTCGAAACCTTCCAGGAAGGCGGCAAACCCACCTTCGTCGACACTCTGGATGCGGTCGAAGTGGCGCGCAAAAGCGGCATGCCCCTGGCGCCGATCATGATCTACGGCGACGACGTGACCCACCTGCTGACCGAAGAAGGCATCGCTTACCTGTACAAGGCGCGCTCCCTGGAAGAGCGCCAGGCGATGATTGCCGCCGTTGCCGGAGTGACCGCCATCGGCCTGCGCCACAACCCCAAGGACACCGCACGCATGCGCCGCGAAGGCTTGATCGCCTTGCCCGAAGACCTCGGCATCCGCCGCACCGACGCCACCCGCGAGTTGCTGGCCGCCAAGAGCGTGGCCGACCTGGTGGAATGGTCCGGTGGCTTGTACAACCCGCCCGCCAAATTCAGGAGCTGGTAAATGCGCGCCCTCAAACTGCACTCACTGAGCCTCGCCGAGCGCCTGGCGGATATGGCCGTCGATGCACTGATTGACGAAGCCGACCTGTCGCCCAAACCCGCCCTGGTGGATCGTCGCGGCAACGGCGCCCACAGCGATTTGCACTTGGGCCTGATGCACGCCTCGGCGCTGTCGCTATGGCCGATGTTCAAGGAAATGGCCGAGGCGGCCATTGAATTCGGCGAGGTCGGTTTGCCGCTGCGCGAAGCCCTCGGCCGCATCGGTCGTGAAGGCGAGCAGGCGATGCTCACCACCACCCAAGGCGTGAACACCCATCGCGGCGCGATCTGGGCACTTGGCCTGCTGACCGCCGCGGCAGCCCTGCAACCGCGCGCCATAACGCTGAATGCCGCCAGATTAGCCCTGCTCAACGACCGGCACGCGCCCCAACCAATGAGCCACGGCGCCCAGGTCGCGCAACGCTACGGCGCACGCGGTGCCCGTGAAGAAGCGCAATTGGGCTTCCCCGCCGTGACGCAACGCGGCCTGCCGCAACTGCACAAAAGCCGCCGCCAAAACGTCGGTGAACAGAACGCTCGCCTCGACGCCTTGCTGGCGATCATGACCGAGCTGGCCGACACCTGCGTGCTTTACCGCGCCGGCACCGACGGCCTGCGGGCGATGCAACACGGCGCTCAAGCGGTGCTCGACGCCGGCGGCAGCGCGACCCTGGCCGGTCGCCGCCAGTTGCACGAACTCGACAACCAACTCTTGGCCCTGAATGCCTCCCCCGGTGGCGCCGCCGACCTGTTGGCCGCCTGCCTGTTTATCGACCGCCTCGACGGAGCGTTGTGATGGAAACCTTGTCCTTTGAATTCCCCGCCGGGCAACCGCCCAAAGGCCGTGCGCTGGTGGGTTGCGTCGGCTCGGGCGACCTGGAAGTGCTGCTGGAGCCGGGCACGCCCGGCACGCTGACCATCCAGGTACAGACCTCGGTGAACGGCGCGCAGCAACGCTGGCAGCACCTGTTCGAACGGATTTTCCAGGAGCAGACGCCACCGGCATTGAACATTGATATCCACGATTTCGGCGCCACCCCCGGCGTGGTGCGCTTGCGCCTGGAGCAGGGTTTCGAGGAGATCGGCCATGACTGACTTGCTCGCCAAACATAGCTTTGTCGAACTCGGTGCGCGCCAGCGGGCCAAGGCCTTGCTGGACGCCGGTTCCTACCGTGAACTGCTCGACCCGTTCCAACGCGTCATGTCGCCCTGGCTCAGCCGCCAGGGCGTGGTGCCCCAGGCTGACGACGGGGTGATCATCGCCAAAGGCAACATCGACGGCTTGCCGGTGGTGGTGGCGGCCATCGAAGGTAACTTCCAGGGCGGCAGCCTGGGTGAGGTGGGTGGCGCCAAAATCGCCGGTGCACTGGAACTGGCGGCCGAAGACAACCGCAACGGTATCCCGACCCGCGCCGTGCTGCTGCTGGAAACCGGCGGCGTGCGCTTGCAGGAAGCCAACCTGGGCCTGGCCGCGATTGCCGATATTCATGCGGCGATTGTCGACCTGCGCCAGTACCAGCCGGTGATCGGCGTGGTGGCGGGCAGCGTTGGCTGCTTTGGCGGCATGTCCATCGCGGCCGGGTTATGCAGCTATCTGGTGGTGACCCGCGAAGCGCGCCTGGGCCTCAACGGCCCGCAAGTGATCGAGCAGGAAGCCGGGCTGCAAGAATACGACTCCCGTGACCGGCCGTTTATCTGGAGCCTTACCGGCGGCGAGCAGCGCTTCAACAGTGGCCTGGCCGACCGTTATGTGGCCGACGATGTGGCACAGATCCAACAGACCGTCACCGCGCTGCTGCACGAAGGCTTGCCTGCCCAGCAGCGCAGCCGGCAGGCCGACTTGTACCTCGCGCGCCTGGCCGAATTGGACGCCACGGCGCAAATCGATCCGGCGACGGTTCGCGACCTGTATCAGGGAGAACGCTCATGAGAGGTTTGCAGTGGTTCAACGCATTGAGCGCTGGAGCGACGCCTGTCGAAGGGTTGCCGGCTTCGCTGAGAGTCGCCGATGGCCAGGCAGGACGTTTTATCGCGGTGGTCACGGATGAGCACAATCGGTTCCCCCGCGCACGTAATGGCGAAGTCGGCTTGCTGGAAGGCTGGGGCCTGGCCAAAGCGGTGGATGAAGCCATTGCCCGTGGCGACAAGCGCCCGATCATCGCGATCGTCGATGTGCCGAGCCAAGCCTATGGCCGTCGCGAAGAAGCCCTCGGTATCCATCAAGCCCTGGCCGCCGCCGCCGATGCCTACGCTCGCGCGCGCTTGGCCGGGCACCCGGTGATTGCGCTGTTGGTGGGCAAGGCTATGTCCGGTGCGTTCCTCGCCCACGGCTACCAGGCCAACCGCCTGATTGCCCTGCGTGACCCCGGCGTGATGGTACACGCCATGGGCAAGGCCTCGGCCGCGCGGGTGACTTTGCGCAGTGTCGAAGAGTTGGAAACCCTGGCCGCCAGCGTGCCGCCGATGGCCTATGACATCGACAGCTATGCCAGCCTAGGTTTGTTGTGGGAGACCTTATCGGTGAGCCGGATTGAACAACCGACGCCGGAGGATGTGGCGCGGGTCCGCGAGTGCCTGGCGGCGGCGATCAAGGATATTACCGCTACCGATTTGAGCGGGCGCCTTGGCGCACCTCATCGCGCCGCCTCCAGCCACGTGCGCCAGCTGTTGCGGGAGCAATGGTGAACGCCCATGACCTGCTCTGGGGCATGACCCCGGCGCACCTGCCCGCCGATGCTCCGGCCTGGGCGGTGGACGCGATCAGCGCCGGGCAACCGGTGGTGGTGCGTCGCGCCCTCGCCGAGCCGGGCCAGGTGGCGGTGGGTGTGCGCGGGCGTTTGCGCGAGCAGCGGTTTGCCGCCCACATGCCAATTGCCGCCGTGCGTCGGCGTGTGGTGCCCGAAGCGCTGCGCGGCGTGATCTCGCCCCGTGTTTTGCCCGCATTGCAGGCGCTGGAGCAACTGCGGCCGGTTCTGGCGCAGGCCAACTGGGGTGTCAGCGGCAGCGCCGGTTTTGAGCTGGCCACCGGCATTGAAGCGCTGCATGCCTCGAGTGACCTGGATTTGATCCTGCGCGCCCCCGAGCCGCTGGCGCGCGACAGCGCCCGAGACCTGCTGGCGAGGTTGGACAAGTCGGTATGCGCGGTCGACCTGCAACTGCAAACCCCGTTTGGCGCGGTGGCCTTGCGTGAGTGGGCTGGCCCCTCGCGGCGGGTGCTGCTCAAGACCGCCGGCGGCGCGCACCTTGTGCTCGACCCCTGGCAGGCGGTGGCATGAGCAGCCTGCTGGTCTTCCCAGGGCAGGGCGCGCAACGGCCGGGCATGCTCCGGTCATTGCCTGCCCAGGTGTTGGATGAAGCCAGCCAGGCCTTGGGCGAGGACGTTCGCCGGCTCGATGACGCACAGGCCCTGGCGTCGACCCGCGCGGTTCAGCTGTGCCTGTTGATCGCCGGCGTCGCCCATGCGCGCCTGCTGCAACACACGCCGGACTATGTGGCGGGCCTGTCCATCGGCGCCTACCCGGCGGCGGTGATCGCCGGTGCGCTGGACTTCGTCGATGCGGTCAAACTGGTCAGCCTGCGCGGTGAACTGATGCAACAGGCTTATCCGCAGGGCTACGGCATGACCGCGCTTATCGGCCCGCAGTTATCCACGGTCGAACAGCTGCTCGCCGACGTCCACAGCGCGCAAACGCCGGTATACCTGGCCAATATCAATGCCGATAACCAGACCGTGATCGCCGGCAGCGACGCCGCCATGGCACGTGTCGCCCAGCGCATCAAGGGTAACGGCATCGCCAAGCGCCTGGCTGTCAGCGTGCCATCCCATTGCGCACTGTTGGAGCAACCGGCCCAGGCACTGGCCCGAGCGTTCGTCGCGCTCAAGACGCCGCGCATCACCTACCTGAGCAGTACCCGTGCGCGGCCGATCCACAACCCCGAGCAATTGCGCGACGACCTGGCCTTCAACATGTGCCGCATCGTCGACTGGCGCGGCACCGTGCAAAGCGCTTACGAGCGCGGCGTGCGCCTGCAAATCGAACTGCCCCCGGGCGCCGTGCTCACTGGTTTGTCACGGCGCGTATTTGAACAAGGTACGGTGATCGCCTGCGAAGGCGCGCGCCTGGACACCTTGCAGGCCCTGCTGCAAGAGGAGGAGCGCCGCCACCGATAAAGCATCACCCGAGGCTTTCGAAGCACAAAAACAACAATTTCGATCGAGCACTTTGAGGACAACAACAATGATTATTTACGGTGTGGCATTTTTGGCGCTTTGCACATTGTTCGGCCTGTTTATTGGTGAGCTGCTGGGTAAATGGATGGGCATTCCGGCCAACGTCGGCGGGGTAGGTATCGCCATGTTGCTGTTGATCGGGCTGGGCAGTTATCTGGCCAAACGGGGGGCTGTTTACCGGTAAGTCGGAGCAAGGCGTGAGCTTCTGGGCCGCGATTTATATCCCGATTGTGGTGGCCATGGCTGCCCAGCAGAACGTGTATGGCGCCATCAGCGGCGGGCCCATGGCGATTCTGGCCGGTACGCTTGCGGTAGTGCTGGGCTTTGCCCTGGTGCCGGTGCTGTCGCGCATCGGCAATCGTGAGCCGAGTGCAGCTGTTCCCACCAAAGACGCCGGGTGATCGCCATGTACGAATCCATGATGAAAGTGATCACCGGCTACGGCCTGATCAGCGGTTTTGCGGTGATCGGCCTGACCATGTGGGTGTCCTACTGGATCTCCGACACCTTCACCAAAGGCCGCCTGCACGGTTCGGCCATCGCCATTCTGCTGGGCCTGGTGCTGTCGTATGTGGGCGGGGCCTTTACCGGTGGCTCCAAGGGTGTGGTGGATATTCCGTTGCTGTCGGGTATCGGCCTGTTGGGCGGCGCGATGCTGCGGGACTTCGCCATCGTCGCCACGGCGTTTGGGGTCAGTGTCGATGAACTCAAGCGCGCGGGCTACGTGGGGGTGCTGGCGCTGTTCGTCGGCGTTGGCTCATCGTTTGTGGCGGGTGTCGGCGTGGCCATGGCGTTCGGTTACACCGATGCCGTGAGCCTCACCACCATTGGTGCGGGCGCCGTCACCTACATCGTCGGCCCGGTGACGGGCGCGGCGATTGGCGCCAGTTCCGAAGTGATGGCGTTGTCGATTGCGGCGGGGTTGATCAAGGCCATTCTGGTGATGGTGATGACCCCGTTCGTGGCGCCGCTGATTGGGCTCAACAACCCGCGCAGCGCGGTGATTTTCGGCGGGTTGATGGGCACCTCCAGCGGTGTGGCGGGCGGGCTGGCGGCGACCGATCCGAAGCTGGTGCCATATGGCTGTTTGACGGCGGCGTTTTATACGGCGCTGGGCTGTCTGCTGGGGCCGTCGTTGTTGTTTCTGCTGATGCGGGGGTTGGTGGGCTGACCTCGGGGCTTGCTCCCGATGGCGGAGTCTCAGGCTGGCACCTGCCGATTGGCATACATCCGGCACTCCGCCAACAACGCCAGCAAGTTCGGGTCACGCTCCTTGGCCTTCAAGAACACCACGCCAATATGCTGCTGCAACCGATACCTGGCTTGCAGCGGTATCAGCTTTACGCGGTTCTCATACACCGCCGCAATCCGCCCCGGCAGCAGTGCATAACCCACCCCCGAACTGACCATGCTCAACAGCGTGAAGATGTCATTGACCTGCATCGCCACCTTCGGCTCGAACCCCGCTTGCTTGAACACCCGGTTGCCGTCCTGGTGGGTGGCGAAGCCTTGGGTGAGGGTAATGAAGGTGGCGTCGCGCACCTCGGCCAGATCGATTTCCTGGGTGCGGTCCAAGGGCGAGTCGGCCGGCGTGGCGAGGAAGATGTCATCGCTAAACAGTGCGATCTGCTCGCAATCGGGGTCGTTGGCATGTTCGTCAAGGGAGATGAGGATCGCGTCGACTTCCATGTTCTTGAGCTTATAGAGCAGGTCGAAATTGGAGCCCAGGATCAGGTCGATGTTGAGCTCGCTGCGGCGAATCTTCAGGCCCATGATCAGTTGCGGCACGGTCTTGACCGTCAGCGAATACAGCGAGCCGAGTTTGAAGCGTTCAGCCGAGAAACCAGCGGCTTCGCGAGTGAGGCGCACGCTGTCGACCACATCGGCCACCAGTTTCTGCGCGCGCTCTTCGAGCACGTAGGCGCTTTCGAGCGGGGTGAGGTTACGCCCTTCATGTTTGAACAGCGGGCAACGCAGGGCGTTTTCCAGCGAATGAATGGCGCGGTGCACGCTGACATTGCTGGTCTGCAGCTCGGCGGCGGCGCGGGCCAGGTTGCCGGTGCGCATGAACGCCAGGAAGATCTCGAGCTTTTTGAGGGTGAATTCTTCGTCGATCAGCATGGCCGTGGGCTCTTGTTCGAATGCGGTCGATTGTGCCCGCAAAACCGTGCGGCGTCGCCGGAACGTCACACGGCGCTTGCACTCTGATGCGCAAGGCTGGAGGCTTGCCGCCAGCCGTCAACGGTTACAGGAGGTCAGTGACACATGTATCACGGGGAACGCTTCAACGCCTGGAGCCATTTGCTCGGTGCAGTCGCGGCGTGCATTGGCGCTGTGTGGATGCTGGTGGTGGCGAGCCTGGATGGCAGCCCCTGGAAGATCGTCAGCGTGGTGATCTATGGCTGTACGCTGATGGTGCTGTACAGCGCGTCGACCGTGTACCACAGCGTGCGCGGGCGGCGAAAAGAGATTATGCAAAAGGTCGATCACTTTTCGATCTACCTGTTGATCGCCGGCAGTTACACACCGTTTTGCCTGGTGACGTTGCGTGGTCCGTGGGGCTGGACGTTGTTCGGCATTGTGTGGGGGCTGGCGGTGATCGGGATTTTGCAGGAGATCAAGCCGCGCTCCGAGGCGCGTATCTTGTCCATCGTGATTTACGCGGTGATGGGCTGGATCGTGCTGGTGGCGGTCAAGCCGCTGATCGCCGGGCTGGGTATGGCAGGGTTCACATGGCTGGCGGCGGGTGGTGTGCTGTACACCGTCGGTATCATTTTTTTTGCCTTGGAGGATCGCCTGCGGCATTCCCATGGGATCTGGCATTTGTTTGTGATCGGCGGCAGCCTGCTGCATTTTGTGGCGATCATGCATTACGTGCTTTAAGTGTGGGAGGGAGCAAACCCCCTCCCACCGATCTACGGTGTCCTTAGAGGCGCTCCAATAACTCACACGCCCGCTTACCGAAGATTTCCAGCAACTTGGCCAACATATGCGGCGGCGGCTCGTTGGCGCGGGTCAGGGCATACAAGGTGATCGGCAGCGGCGGGGTGAGTGGGCGGATGCAGGTGGTGGCCGTCGAGGCGCCCAACGCGGTGAATGGGTCGATCACCGTTAAACCGGCACCGGACTCCACCATCGCCCGCGCCAACGAATAGGTTTGTACCGAGATCGTCACCCTCGGCGCCGGCTCAACACTTTCCAGGTAGCTGTCGAGTTTCGCCGCCAGCGGGTCGGCGCTGGACAGGCCTATCAGCGGCGCCCCCGCCAGGTCGGCCAATGGCAACGGCTGATGCAGCTCGGCGTCTGGCCAATAGCCTTTGGAGGCCAGCGCCACGAGCACGCCGTTGGCCAGTGTTTGGGTGGTAAGCCCCGGATGACCGGAAAAGTTGAGGGTCAACGCCAGGTCGATCTCGCGCATCAACAACTTTTGCACCAACTCGCGGCTATGGTCGCTGGACAACTCGCAGGCCATGTCCGGGTAATCGCGTTTCCACTCCAGTATCGCCGGCGGCAGCAGCGACAGGGCCAACGCCGGGGTTGCCCCAATGCGCACACTTTGCCCCGGTGCGCGGCGCAAGCTCTTGGCCAGGCGCCGCACGCCTTGCAGGCTCGCGGTGACTTTCTCCACTTCACCTTCCAGCGCCAGGGCTTCCGGGGTGGGCTGCAATTTGCCACGCACGCGCAAAAACAACGGGAAGCCCAGCTGCAGCTCGGCGTGTTGCAGCACCTTGGTCACCGCCGGTTGCGACACGTGCAACAACTGCGCGGCGGCGCTGATGGAGCCGGTCTGGCGTATGGCCTGGAAGATTTCGATATGACGCAAGCGCATGGCGAGTCCATAACCTTTGTTTATAGGTGGCCCATCTTTATTGATTGTCGGGGTCCTGTCACCTGGGCCTACGCTTGGCTTCTCTTCAATCAACGGCTGGGGGCTGGGATGGCCAGGCAGGTTTGCATCATTGGTGGTGGGGTTATCGGCTTGGCCAGTGCGTATGCGCTGGTGCGGGCCGGCCATGAGGTGACGGTGATCGACGCACGCGACACGCTGGGCAGCGAAACCAGCTTCGCCAATGGCGGGCAACTGTCCTACCGCTATGTCGCGCCGTTGGCGGATGCCGGCGTGCCGCTGCAAGCGCTTGGCTGGCTGCTGCGCGGTGACTCGCCATTGAAGCTGCGTCCACGGCTCGACCCGCAGCAATGGCGTTGGATGGCGGCCTTCATGGGTGCCTGCCGCAGTTCGGTGAACCAACGCAATGCGGGCCACCTGCTGCGCCTGGCGTCCCTGAGCCAAAGCACTTTGCAGCAATGGCGCGAGGACGACTGCCTAGACGGCTTCGACTGGCGCCGCAACGGCAAGTTGGTGACCTTTCGCAACGCCGGCAGCTTTAAACATGCACGCAGCAAAGTCACCGATATCCTGCAGCAGCAGGTGCTCTCGGCCGCCGATTGCACACGCCTGGAGCCGGCGTTGGCGGGCAGTGGGTTTGTCGGCGGGATTTATACGCCAAACGAGGAAGTCGCCGATTGCCATGCCTTCTGCCAGCGTTTGGCGGCGCGGCTGGAGGCGTCCGGGCGCTGTCGCTTTGTGTTGGCGCGCAAGGTCACCGGTGTTCGCCATGCAGGGGGGCTGGTACAGGCCATCGAGCTGGGCGACGAGGTGATGCCGGTCGAGCACCTGGTATTGGCGGCGGGGCATCGCAGCGCCGAACTGCGGCTGCCGGGCCTGGCGCTGCCGCTTTACCCGCTCAAGGGCTACAGCCTGAGCGTGCCGATCGGCGCGCGGCACCAGGCGCCGAGCGTGAGCATCACCGACTACGACCGCAAGGTCGTCTACGCGCGCATCGGTGAACAACTGCGGATCGCGGCCATGGTGGATATCGTCGGCTTCGACGCCGGCCTTGAGCCCAAGCGCCTGGCGCTGATCAAACGTCAGGCTCTAGAGACCTTTCCTACGGCTGGTGACTATGACCATGCAGTGGAATGGGCCGGTATGCGCCCGGCCACGCCAACCGGTGTGCCGCTGATCGGCGCCAGCCACTATCGCAACCTGTGGCTGAACCTCGGCCACGGCGCCTTGGGTTTTACCCTGGCCTGCGGCAGCGGCCAGTTGCTCGCCGAACTGATTGGCCAGCGCAATCCTTCCATTGATATGCAGGGCCTGACGCCCCGCGCCGCTTGAGGATGCCCCCATGAGCATTACCCGAATCAGCAGCAATGAACGTCTCAGCGGTGCCGTCACCTTCAAGGATCTGGTGTTCCTGTCGGGCCAAGTACCGGGCGAGGGCCAGGACATGGCGACCCAGACCCGCGAAGTGCTGGCCAAGATCGATGCACTGCTGGCCGAGGCGGGCAGCGACAAGGATCACCTGCTCAATGCGACCATTTACCTGAAGGACATCGGCAGCGGTTTCGCGCCGATGAACGAAGCGTGGTCCGCATGGCTGACACCGGGGATGGCGCCCACACGGACCACCCTGCAAGCCGAGCTGGCGCGACCCAGCGTGCTGGTGGAAATCAGCGTGATTGCCGTACGTAAATAACTTCACAGAGCCACGGAGAATAACAATGAAAAAGATCCTGTTGACCGGCTGCACCCTGGGGCTTTTGCTGGGCGCGCAGGCACATGCGAATGAACCGGCGCTGGACGGTACGTTGAGCAAGATAGCCAACACCCAGTCCATCACCCTGGGTTATCGCGATGCGTCGGTGCCGTTTTCCTATGTGGGCGATAGCAGCGGCAAACCCATGGGGTATTCGGTTGACCTGGCGAGCAGGATTGTCGAGCGTATCCAGCAGAAAACCGGGGTTGCGAACCTTAAGGTGAACTACACCCTGGTGACCTCCCAGACCCGCATCCCGCTGGTGCAGAACGGCACCGTGGATCTGGAATGCGGCTCTACCGGCGTGACAGCCGAGCGGCAGAAGCAGGTGGCGTTTTCCTACGGTTTTATTTACGTGAAGGGCCAATTGCTCACGGCCAGGGACAGCGGCATCAAGGGCTTTGCCGACCTGGTGGGCAAGAACGTGGTGACCACGGCGGGGACCACCAACGAACGTTTCCTCAAGAGCTACAACGCCGAGCACAAGGCCAATATGTTTGTGATCAGTGCCAAGGACCATGGCGAGGCGTTCAAGATGCTGGAGACGGGCCGCGCGGTGGCGTTCTATATGGACGACGCACTGCTCTACGGCGAGCGCGCCAAGGCCAGGGACCCGCACCACTGGGTGGTGGTGGGCGAGGAGCAATCGCGCGAGATCTACAGCTGCATGGTGCGCAAGGACGACCCGCAGTTTCTCGCGGTGGTCAACGAGACCCTCGGTGAGCTGTACCGCAGCGGTGAAATCAACGGGATTTACCAGCGCTGGTTTGAACAGCCGATTCCGCCCAAGGGCTTGAACCTGGAATTCCCGATGACCAGCGAGTTGAAGGCAATTATTGCCAAGCCGGTCAGTGATCCGGTGGAGTAAGAAGTGGTAACCCGATCAATGTGGGAGGGGGCCCCCTCCCACATTTGGATTGGGTTTACAGCGCGCGGTTAGAAGTCGCCCCACAGTTGTTGCGCGACTGCCAGCGCAACTACCGGCGCGGTCTCGGTGCGCAACACGCGCGGGCCGAGGCGAGCAGCATGGTAGCCGGCGTCTTGAGCGGTTTGGACTTCATTATCGGTCAGCCCACCCTCGGGACCGATCAGGAACGCCAGGCTCGAAGGCTTGGCATGGCTGACCATCGGCTCGGCCACCGGGTGCAGCACCAGCTTGAGGTCGGCCTCGGTCTGCTTCAGCCAGTCCGCCAGCAACAGCGGCGGGTGAATCACCGGCACCGTCGAACGCCCGCATTGCTCGCACGCGCTGATCGCCACCTGGCGCCAGTGCAGCAGGCGTTTGTCGGCGCGTTCGTCCTTGAGGCGCACTTCGCAGCGCTCGCTGAAAATCGGCGTAATCGCGTTGACGCCCAGTTCCGTGGCTTTCTGGATCGCCCAATCCATGCGCTCGCCCCTGGACAGGCCCTGGCCGAGGTGGATGTGCAGCGGCGATTCGGTCTGGCCTGCGAAGTGTTCCGTCAGTTGCACGGTGACGCGTTTTTTACCGACCTCCAGCAACGTGCCGCAAAACTCTTGCCCGGAGCCGTCAAACAATTGCACGGCGTCACCTTCGCCCATGCGCAGCACGCGGCTGATGTAATGCGCCTGGGCTTCGGGCAGTTCAACGTCGCCGAGGCTCAGCGGGGTGTCGGTGAAAAAACGGGACAGTCTCATGTCGGTTCTCTGCAAAATTCAGGTAGGAGCGATCAGCCTGGGTCGCGATAGCCCGGGTGGAAGTCTTTTGGCACGGCGACGCTGACCTTGCTGTTGGTCGCGATATCGATGCCTTCACTGGCAACTTGCGCCAAGAAGTCGATCTGCTCCGGCGTAATCACATACGGCGGCAGGAAATACACCACGCTGCCCAACGGGCGCAACAGGGCGCCGCGCTCCAAGGCATGCTCGAACACCTTGAGGCCACGGCGTTCCTGCCATGGGTAGGCGGCCTTGGTGGCCTTGTCCTGGACCATCTCGATGGCCAGCACCATGCCGGTCTGGCGCACTTCAGACACATGCGGATGATCGACCAGATGCGCGGTGGCCGTGGCCATGCGCTGGGCCAGGGCCTTGTTGTTTTCGATGACGTTGTCTTCTTCGAAAATATCCAGGGTCGCCAAAGCCGCCGCGCACGCCAGCGGGTTGCCGGTGTAGCTGTGGGAATGCAGGAAGGCGCGCAGGGTTGGGTAGTCGTCGTAGAACGCGTCGTAGACATCATCGGTGGTAACCACCGCCGCCAGTGGCAAGTAGCCGCCCGTCAGGGCCTTGGACAGGCACAGGAAGTCCGGACGAATACCGGCCTGTTCACAGGCGAACATGCTGCCGGTGCGGCCGAAGCCTACGGCGATTTCGTCGTGGATCAGGTGCACGCCGTAGCGGTCGCAGGCTTCGCGCAGCAGCTTGAGGTACACCGGGTGGTACATGCGCATGCCACCGGCGCCCTGGATCAGCGGTTCGACGATCACGGCGGCGACGCTGTCGTGGTTGTCCGCCAGGGTCTGTTCCATGGCCTGGAACAGGGTGCGCGAATGTTCTTCCCAGCTCACGCCTTCGGGGCGCAGGTAGCAATCGGGGCTCGGCACTTTAATGGTGTCGAGCAGCAGCGCCTTGTAGGTCTCGGTAAACAGCGGCACGTCACCCACCGACATCGCGGCGATGGTTTCGCCGTGGTAGCTGTTGGTTAACGTGACGAAGCGCTTTTTGTTCGGCAGGCCGCGGTTGAGCCAGTAGTGGAAGCTCATCTTCAGCGCGACTTCGATGCACGACGAGCCGTTATCGGCATAGAAGCAGCGGGTCAGGCCCTCGGGGGTCATCGCGACCAGGCGTTCGGACAACTCGATCACCGGTTGGTGGCTGAAGCCGGCGAGGATCACGTGTTCCAGTTGGTCGACCTGGTCCTTGATGCGCTGGTTGATGCGCGGGTTGGCATGCCCGAAGACGTTGACCCACCAGGAACTGACGGCATCGAGGTAGCGCTTGCCTTCGAAGTCTTCCAGCCAGACGCCTTCGCCGCGCTTGATCGGGATCAGCGGCAGTTGCTGGTGGTCTTTCATCTGGGTGCAGGGATGCCACAGCACCGCGAGGTCGCGTTGCATCCACTGGTTGTTCAAGCCCATCGGTGATCTCCTCGAAGCGGTCCTGCGGGCGGCGCAGGTGAAACAATCGCGCAAGCCTATGCAATGGACGGCTGTGTCACAACCCATTACGCATGAATTGGCGGTAAACACAGGACGGACTGTCACGTTTCTTCTGGATAGTCCTTAATCATTGGTTAATTTACTGTTCATACCCTCAAGATCACATTTCTCGATATTTCAAAGCGAAATTTTCCGCTTTAATTCGATAGGTAAACCGCTAGTCTTGGCGCAGCTCTTTCGGGATTAAGTTCATGCAGTTACGCAATTCACCGGCCCGCTATGGCTGGGTCAGTATGGTTTTGCACTGGGGCGTGGCCCTGGTGGTGGTTGGCCTGTTTGCCCTGGGCCTGTGGATGGTTGGCCTGGACTACTACAGCGCCTGGCGCAAAGACGCGCCGGACCTGCACAAGAGCATCGGCATTACGCTGTTTGCGATCATGCTGGTGCGCATTGTCTGGCGGCTGGTCAGCCCACCGCCGCCGCCATTGGCCAGCTACAGTCGCTTGACCCGGATCGGCGCGGCATTCGGCCATGGGTTCCTGTACCTCGGGCTGTTTGCAGTGATGATTGCCGGTTACCTGATTTCCACCGCAGACGGTGTCGGTATCCCGGTGTTTGGCTTGTTTGAAATTCCCGCCGTGGTTTCCGGTCTACCGGACCAGGCAGACACCGCCGGCGTGGTGCATTTGTATCTCGCCTGGGTGTTGGTGGTCTTCGCCGGCTTGCACGGCGTGGCTGCGTTGAAACACCACTTTATCGATCGCGATGCGACCCTTACGCGAATGCTGGGGCGCAAAGCCTGATGTTCAACCTCGACTCACAAGGAATAGAAAGCATGTTGAAAAAGACCCTCGCTGCTCTGGCAATCGGTACCGCGCTGCTGTCGGCAGGCCAGGTAATGGCCGCTGACTACAAGATCGACAAAGAAGGCCAGCACGCCTTCATCGACTGGAAAATCAGCCACCTGGGCTACAGCTACATCCACGGTACCTTCAAGGATTGGGATGGCACCTTCAGCTGGGATGCCGCCAAGCCTGAAGCCAGCAAAATCGCTGTCGATGTGAAGACTGCCAGCCTGTGGTCCAACCACGCAGAACGTGACAAGCACATCGCCAGCAAGGATTTCCTGGACGTCGCCAAGTTCGCTGACGCCAAGTTCGTATCCACCGCGGTTAAATCCACCGGTGAGAAAACTGCTGACGTGACCGGCGACCTGACCTTCCACGGCGTCACCAAGCCAGTGGTCTTCAAGGCCACCTTCAACGGTGAAGGCAAGGATCCATGGGGCGGCGAACGTGCCGGCTTCAATGCCAAGGCGACCGTTAACTTGAACGACTTCGGCATCAAAGGCCCAGGCCCGTCTTCGCAGACCGTTGACCTGGACATCTCGCTGGAAGGCGTGAAGCAGAAGTAATCAGCTTCTCTGCGTTACTGTCAAAGCGCCGACCTCAGGGTCGGCGTTTTGCTGTGTGCAGGATGCCAGGCTGTCTTGATAGAGGGCGATCTGGTCCTTGAGCCAGTGATGCAGATCGCTCAGCGCTGCCGAAGGTTTGCGGCCGGTAGGCCACACCAGGTAGTAGCGTGAGGCGTGCGCCGGCTCGACCTCTGTCAGCTTGACCAACTCCCCGCGTTGAAGCAGCCCATGGGCAATCGAGCGTCGGGTCAGTGCGACGCCGTGCCCAAGCCTGACGGCTTCGAGCATTAACGTGGAGTCGGTGAACTCCAGCGAAGCGTGAGGGCGTACCCCTTCCACGCCAGCGGCGCCAAGCCAGATGGGCCAACTTTCACTGGCGTGCAACAGCGGCAGCTCGAGGACGGCTTGCGCCGTGTCCGGCAGGACGCCGTGGTTGAAGTCGCGCGCGGCGACCACCAGCAACGAATCCCCCATCAAAGCCTCGCAATGCACATCCGGCCACTGGCCGTGGCCGAAGCGGATCGCGCCATCGAGTGGGCCTTGCCCGAAATGGCTGAACTCCATGCTTGAATCCAGTCTCAGGTGCAACTCGGGGTGAGCGGCCCTGAAGTCATGTAAACGCGGGAGTAACCAATGCATGGCATAGGAGGGCAATACTGAAACGGTTAACTGCGGGTGTTTGGTTTTCGCCAATAACTTTTCGGTTACCCCGGCGATCTCGCCCAGTGCCTGTCTGATCTGGTAGGCATACACGCGGCCCTCATCAGTCAACGTCAGCGAGCGTTTGCTGCGAATGACCAGCGCCAGGCCCAAATACTCTTCAAGCGAGCGGATTTGATGGCTGACGGCACTGTGGGTGACGTGCAGTTCGAGCGCGGCCAGGTTCACCTTGCCCAGCCTGGCCAAGGCCTCGAAGGCACGTAACGCCGCGAGGGGAGGGAGTTTCAATAGGTGAATTCCTTTCACGTAAAAGCCTAATAATAGCCGCTATACCTGAAACGAGTGGGCTACCGATAATGGCGCGAAGTTATTTATTCAACTAACACCGTTCTCGGAGTTGTGCTCATGATTGAGGAAATTCAAGCGTTTCTGAAAGACTACTTTAATGTCTTACAAACCCAGGACTTGAAAAAGTTCGATCACGTATTCCATCGTGGCTGCGTGTTATACAGCGCGCAGAATTCAGTGGTGGTGGTTCGACCGTTCGAGGAATACCGGAGCATGGTTGAGGGGCGTGAATCGCCGCGGGCCGGCGGTTTTCCGCAACTTGATGAAGTGTTGATGATTGACGTGATGTCGCCGGAAATGGCCATGGTCAAAGTACGTTTGCGCTTGTTCAATAACCTGATGGTGGACTACTTGAACTTGATGAAAGTGGAGGGGCGCTGGATGATCTTTGCCAAACTCTTTCACAAGGCCGGTGAAGTAACGGCTTAATAAGCCAAGCGCCGCATACAAAAACGCCCCAAACAGTCGGGGCGTTTTTTGTATGGAAAAACTCAGCGGTTGCGGGTCAGCAGCGCTGGTTTTTCACCACGAGGACGGCCTGGCAACTGATCCAGTTGCTCGGGTGTCGGGAATCGGTCGGCTTTCGACTCCTTGTGGATGATTTTGGGGGCTGGGCCGCCGCGCGGGTTCTGCACCGCTGGCTCGGACGAACGAGGCTGGTCGTCACGGGCCGGACGGCGGTTGTTGCTGCGCGAATCTTCGCGACGAGCCTGGCCGTCACGCGGTGCGCCGTTACGCGGGCCGCTGCGTTTGGCAGGTGGCGTACCGGTGGTGCCGCCGCTGCTGTTGCGTGGGCCGTTCTGACGAGCGCCCTGAGGCTGGCCGCTGCGTGGTGCCGCGGCGCCTGCGCCCTGTGCCGGTGCGCCTGGACGACGACCACGGCCCTGTGCCGGTTTGGCCTGGGGCACGTAGTCAACGCGGTTACCGAAGTTATCCACGTCGTCGTCGAGGAACTCGTCCGGCGCGCGGTCGGCGGCTGCGCGTGGCGGCTGGCTCGGCTGGCGCTGTTCGCGTGCCGGGGTGCCTTCGCGTGGTTTCTGCTCACGGGCTGGGCGTTCGCCACGGCCGTTGGTTGGCGCTTTGTCTTTGCCGCCCTTGTCTTTGCCCTTGTCGCGACGACCACCGCCACCACCGCCGCCGTTCGGGCCATCGCCCTTCGGACCGCGTGGGTTGCGTGGGTTACGCACATCGGGACGCTCGCGTACTTCAGGCTTCTCGGCCTCTACCGCGCTGGCATCGAAGCCCATCAGGTCGCCGTCGGCGATTTTCTGCTTGGTCATGCGCTCGATGCTTTTGAGCAGTTTTTCTTCGTCCGGGGCTACCAGGGAGATGGCTTCACCCGAACGACCGGCACGGCCGGTACGGCCGATACGGTGCACATAGTCTTCATCGACGTTCGGCAGCTCGAAGTTGACCACGTGCGGCAGCTGGTCGATATCCAGGCCGCGGGCGGCGATGTCGGTGGCCACCAGGATACGCACGGAACCGGCCTTGAAGTCGGCGAGGGCTTTGGTGCGTGCGTTCTGGCTCTTGTTGCCGTGGATGGCGACGGCGGTGAGGCCGTGTTTGTCCAGGTATTCGGCCAGGCGGTTGGCGCCGTGCTTGGTGCGGGTGAACACCAATACCTGCTCCCACGCGCCATGGGTAATCAGGTGGGCCAGCAACGAGCGCTTGTGGCTGGCGGCCAGGCGGAAGACGCGTTGTTCGATACGCTCGACCGTGGTGTTCGGCGGCGTGACTTCGATGCGTTCCGGGTTGTGCAGCAGCTTGCCGGCCAGGGCGGTGATGTCCTGGGAGAACGTTGCCGAGAACAGCAGGTTCTGACGTTTGGCCGGCAGGCGGGCGAGGACCTTTTTCACGTCATGGACAAAGCCCATGTCGAGCATGCGGTCGGCTTCGTCCAGCACGAGGATTTCCACGTGGGACAAATCGACGCTGCCTTGGCCGCACAGGTCGAGCAAACGACCGGGGCACGCTACCAGCACGTCAACACCACGGGACATGGCCTGAACCTGCGGGTTCATGCCGACGCCGCCGAATATGCAGGCGCTGACGAACTTCAAGTCGCGGGCGTACAGCTTGAAGCTGTCATGCACCTGGGCGGCCAGTTCGCGGGTTGGGGTCAGGACCAGTACGCGCGGTTGGCGCGGGCCGTGACGCTGGGATTTGTCCGGGTGACCGTTGGGGAACAACCGCTCCAGGATCGGGAGGGCGAAACCGCCGGTTTTACCAGTACCTGTCTGAGCCGCAACCATGAGGTCGCGACCTTGCAACACGGCGGGAATGGCCCGCTGTTGCACCGGAGTAGGCTCGGTATAGCCCGCTGCCTCGATGGCGCGGACTAAAGCCTCGGAGAGACCGAGGGAAGCAAAGGACATGAGTAATCCTGTTTTAGTTAGGGCTTGGCCCAAAGGGATAATCTTGCCGGGCGTGAATGGCGCTTAGGGGAGCGCAACCCCGTCCGGTCCTGCTGCGCCTGGCGGGCACTCCACCGGCTCGCGCGGGCTGAAAGCTGCGCTGTAGCGGGGTTGGGTGCCTTTTTCAAGACCTCAGCGGCCGGGCGTGAGCCTGGCGGAAAGGCCGGAGTATAACAGAGCAATCACTGTGCGCTGCTTTCCTGCTGCTCAACGGTGTGTCCTGAGGCCGTAATATCGGGGATTGCGCCATATTTTTCACTCAAGATGGCGTAGGCCGGTTCCTGTTTAAAGCGTTTGAGTTCGGCGGCGAAGCGTTGCGCCAGCAGGTCCATGCCCGCGCCACGGCGCACGGCGAGGTATTGCTGCTGGCGGCTGATAACGATCGGCGCCTGGCTGACCATACCCTCCAGGCCCATGGCCTTGATCACATGCTGGCCGACCCGCCGGTCGGTAATGACCAGGTCAATGCGCCCCAGCAGCAATTTGCCGAAGTTCGCCTCGTGACTGGGTGCCGGCTCACGCTTGAACAATGTGGAATCGCTGAAAGGCGCGCCATACAGGTAGCCCGGCGAGGTGCCCACCGACAGGCCTTGCAGGTCGTCGAGGCGGCGGGCCAGGTGAGGGCGCGCGTTGGCATAGAACAGCACAAACTCGACCTCTGACAGCGGTTCGCTGGGGTACAGCAACAAAGCGTCGCGGTCGTGGCTGTGGAAAATATCCAGCGCGCCGTCGGCCTGGCCTTGCTCAAGCATGGCCAGGCAACGCTTCCAGGGAAGGAATTGCCATTGCACCTCTACGCCAAGGCGCTGGAACACGATCACCGTGGCTTCATAGTCCAGCCCATGCATGACGCCCTGCTCGTCATACACATACGGCGCCCAGGGCTCGGTGACAATGCGCAATTTCTCGCCATAAGCGGCCAGGCTCAGGCAAGTGAAAAGGGCAGCGGTCAATAACTTCAGGATGACGGGCATGCCTGAGGTTACGACGCCGCTGCGCTAAAGAGAAGCTCTGGCGCACGCCTGTGCGGGCGAGGGCGCGCAAATAAAAAGGCCCTCGTATTGACGAGGGCCCGGGTACCGCAGGGCAAGCCTCAGCGGGGCAGCTTGAGGTTGTTCCAGATAGCAAGGCTCGGCTCAGCCTGGTTCAGGGTATAAAAGTGCAACCCTGGCGCGCCGCCTTGCAGCAGGCGCTCGCACATTTCGCTGATGACCTGTTCGCCGAATGCCTGGATGCTCTTGACGTCGTCGCCGTAGGCTTCCAGTTGCTTGCGTACCCAGCGTGGGATTTCGGCGCCGCAGGCATCGGAAAAACGTGCCAGCTTGCTGTAGTTGGTGATTGGCATGATGCCCGGCACGATCGGGATATTCACACCCAGTGCCCGCACACGCTCGACGAAATAGAAGTAACTGTCGGCGTTGAAGAAGTACTGCGTGATCGCACTGTCGGCGCCGGCGTTGGCCTTGCGCACGAAATTCTTCAGGTCTTCTTCGAAGTTACGCGCCTGGGGATGCATCTCCGGATAGGCTGCTACTTCGATATGAAAGTGGTCGCCGCTTTCTTCGCGGATGAAGCTCACCAGGTCATTGGCGTAGCGCAACTCGCCGCTGGCCATGCCCATGCCGGACGGCAGGTCGCCACGCAGGGCGACGATGCGCTTGATGCCGGCTGCCTTGTATTGAGTCAGCAGGCCGCGCAGGTCGGCCTTGCTGTCGCCCACGCAGGATAAATGCGGAGCGGCGGGAACTTTGACTTCGCTTTCCAACTGCAACACGGTGTTGATCGTGCGGTCACGGGTCGAACCGCCGGCGCCGTAGGTGCAGGAAAAGAAGTCGGGTTGGTAGCTGGCCAACTGCTTGGCAGTCGCCATCAGTTTTTCATGCCCAGCATCGGTCTTGGTCGGGAAGAACTCGAAGCTGTAGCGACGGTCTTGGGACATGGTCGTATCCTTGGAAACTCAAAAAACCGGAAAGTGTTCACCGTCAATGTGGGAGCGGGCTTGCTCGCGAAGGGTCGTGTCAGTCGACATAAATTAACAACTGACACTCCGCCTTCGCGAGCAAGCCCGCTCCCACACAAGCTCGCTCCGACAGGGAGAGAGCGGGCTACTTAGTAACGGTAAGCATGCGGCTTGAACGGGCCTTCAACCGTCACGCCGATGTAGTCGGCCTGGGTCTTGGTCAGTTGAGTCACCACGCCGCCGAAGCCGCGGACCATCTCCAGGGCCACTTCTTCGTCGAGTTTCTTCGGCAGGACTTCCACGGTCAGGCGCTCGGCTTTCTGGGCCGGCGACAGGTCGGCGTATTTCTGGCCGAACAGGAAGATCTGGGCCAGTACCTGGTTGGCGAACGAGCCATCCATGATGCGGCTTGGGTGGCCGGTGGCGTTGCCCAGGTTAACCAGACGGCCTTCAGCCAGCAGGATCAGGTAGTCGTCGTTCTGTGGGTCGAAAGCGCCGGCACCGGTACGGTGAACCTTGTGTACCTGTGGCTTCACTTCTTCCCATGCCCAGTTCTTGCGCATGAAAGCGGTGTCGATTTCGTTGTCAAAGTGACCGATGTTGCAGACAACGGCGCGCTTTTTCAGGGCCTTGAGCATGTTCGCGTCGCAAACATTCACGTTGCCGGTGGTGGTCACGATCAGATCGATCTTGCCCAGCAGAGCCTTGTCGATGCTCGCTTCGGTGCCGTCGTTGATACCGTCGATGAACGGCGAAACCACTTCGAAACCGTCCATGCAGGCCTGCATGGCGCAGATCGGGTCGACTTCGGAGACTTTAACGATCATGCCTTCCTGACGCAGGGACTGGGACGAACCCTTGCCCACGTCACCGTAGCCGATCACCAGGGCTTGCTTGCCCGACAGCAGGTGGTCGGTGCCGCGCTTGATGGCGTCGTTCAGGCTGTGACGGCAGCCGTACTTGTTGTCGTTCTTGCTCTTGGTCACCGAGTCGTTGACGTTGATGGCCGGGATTTTCAGCTCGCCCTTGGCCAGCATGTCCAGCAGGCGGTGCACGCCGGTGGTGGTTTCTTCGGTCACGCCGTGGACGCGGTCGAGGATGGCTGGGTACTTCTTGTGCAGCAGCTCGGTCAGGTCGCCGCCGTCGTCGAGGATCATGTTGGCATCCCAAGGCGCGCCATCCTTGAGGATGGTTTGCTCCAGGCACCACTCGTACTCTTCTTCGGTCTCGCCTTTCCAGGCGAATACCGGGATACCGGCGGCAGCGATAGCGGCAGCGGCCTGGTCTTGAGTGGAGAAGATATTGCACGACGACCAACGCACTTCGGCACCCAGGGCAACCAGGGTTTCGATCAGCACGGCAGTCTGGATGGTCATGTGGATGCAGCCGAGAATCTTCGCGCCCTTGAGCGGTTGCTCTGCGGCGTACTTGCGACGCAGGCCCATCAGGGCAGGCATTTCGGATTCGGCGATAAAGGTTTCGCGACGGCCCCAGGCAGCGAGGGACATGTCGGCGACTTTGTAGTCGGTGAAATCTGCAGGCGTGATTACAGCGCTCATAGAGAGCCTCCATTCGTAGTGTGCGAATGGGCGCCGTTGTGCGTTTAGTATCCAGCTGGACGACCAGGCCGGACAACGCCCCATCCGAGCCTGACAGGCCAAGCCTGCTGCAGCGCCCCTCGGACAGGTGGCGGGAGAACGGTATCAATTGAAGATGACCGTTTTGAAGCGGTGGCGATTATAGCTGTGTGCGCCGGACTTCCCAAGCCTTTCTGTCGGCGGCATGAAGATCGCTCATGGGCTTGATAGGCAATGGCTCATAGAGCTTGGGCCTGGGCTCTGCCATGATGTTGCCCATCATTTCGCAAGACGCTTTGGAGTGACCATGAACTTCCACACCCGCAAATGGGTAAAACCTGAAGACCTCAACCCCAACGGCACCCTGTTCGGTGGCAGCCTGCTGCGCTGGATCGACGAAGAAGCGGCGATCTACGCCATTGTCCAGTTGGGCAACCAACGTGTGGTGACCAAGTACATCTCCGAAATCAACTTCGTCAGCGCCTCGCGCCAGGGCGACATCATCGAGTTGGGCATCACCGCCACCGAATTTGGTCGCACCTCCATCACGCTTACCTGTGAAGTGCGCAACAAGATCACCCGCAAAAGCATCCTGACGGTTGAGAAAATGGTCTTCGTCAACCTCGGCGAAGACGGTTTGCCGGCACCTCATGGGCGTACCGAAATCAAGTACGTCAAAGACCAGTTTCAGGAATAACCCCATCGCGCGTTGATTGTTTGCCGAATCATTGCGCATGGAAATTACCTGGCCACTGAACAGCCATCGCTGGGGCGTGTCGTAGCTACAGGCACCCCTTGGATTCTGGACCTCATGGCCACACACGAAGACGGCAACACCCCCAACCTGTCGCAGGAAGAGCAGCAGGACGTGGACAAGAGCCAGCCGCCTCGGGCAGCGGTGCTGCATGAAATCATCCGTACCCAGGGCGACCAGGAGCTTGAGCGCAATGTCGCCGCCCTATGGTGGTCGGCATTGGCGGCGGGTCTTACCATGGGCCTGTCGTTGATGGCCATGGGGCTGCTCAACTCACGCCTGCCGGACGCGGAAGGCTTCAAGGTCATCGCCAGCTTTGGCTATTGCGCGGGCTTTTTGGCGGTGATCCTGGCGCGTCAGCAACTGTTTACCGAAAACACCCTCACCGCCGTGCTGCCCGTGATGAGCAAACCCACGCTGGCCAACTTCGGGCGCCTGTTGCGGCTATGGACGGTGGTCTTGGTGGGCAACCTGTGCGGCACACTGTTGGTCGCTTACGTGATGCTGCACCTGCCGATCTTCGATACCAAGACCGACCTGGCCTTCCTCGAGATCGGGCGCAAGGTCATGGAAAACCATCCTGGCCAGATGTTCGCCAAAGGCATCGTCTCCGGTTGGATGATCGCGACCATGGTGTGGATGATCCCGTCGATGGAAAGCGCCAAGATGTGGATCATCATTCTGATCACTTACCTGATGGCCTTGGGCGACTTCACCCATATCGTGGTGGGTTCAGCGGAAGTGTCCTACCTGGTGTTTGCCGGCGAACTGCCGTGGAAGGATTTCTGGCTGGTGTTTGCCGGCCCGACACTGGCGGGCAATATCATCGGCGGCAGCTTTATCTTTGCCCTGATCAGCCACGCGCAGATCCGCAGCGAAGGCAGCCTGCCGGGCAAGAAGGCTGCAGACCCGAGGCATCCGCAGCAGATTGACAAGAACCAGTGAATGTCAGGCGTGGCCCGGGGCGGTCCGGTTGTGCGCTTGACCCTCATGCGCGCGATCGAACCTTTCGGCGCGCCACGGCTCCTAGCGGGTAGGTGCGATGTCTGATGTTTAGTGCTAGAACTCTAATTGCTGCATAAAACTACATAAGGAATGAGTGATGACGGTTGCTTTCTGGTGTGTGTTAATCGCCATTTTTCTGCCTTACCTGTGTACAGGTGTGGCCAAGTTCAGTGACGGCAAATTCGGCGCGCGTGATAACCACGACCCTCGGGCTTTTCTGGACAACCTCGAAGGGGTTGCCAAACGTGCCCACAGCGCACAGCTCAACAGCTTTGAAGTGACGCCGGCGTTCGCGGCGGCGGTGATTATCGCCCACCTGGCCGGCACCGCCGAACTGGTGACCATCAACGTGTTGGCCGTGCTGTTTATCACCAGCCGCCTGCTGTACATCATTTGCTACCTGGCCGACTGGGCGATATTGCGTTCGCTGGTGTGGACGGTGGGCATGGCCTTGATTGCGAGTTTCTTCTTTGTCTCGATCTAAGGTCTGATGCAGGCCCAGTGTGGGAGCCCGCTCACCACACTGGGCCTGCTTCACATTTTGACTTTCAGTGTCTGTCAGCTCCCGGCGGGTGCATCCGGCACCTGCGGCAACGCCGCGCCTTTAGGCCACAGCATCCAGATTTGCCCCTGCTGCTTCATGTTCCCCGCCAGTTCACCCGCGGCTTCGCCGGTGCCCCAGAACAAATCCGCGCGTACTTCGCCGGTGATTGCACCGCCGGTATCTTGCGCGGCGACAGGGCGTGCCAGTGGCGTGCCGTCGGGCTTGGTAGTCGACAGCCACAACAGGCTGCCCAGCGGAATCACCTTGCGGTCCACCGCCACGCTGTAGCCGGCGGTGAGTGGCACGTTCAGCGAACCGCGCGGGCCTTCGTTGCTGTCAGGGCGAGCGCTGAAGAATACGTAGCTGGGGTTGCTGGCCAGCAACTGCGTAATTCGCTCCGGATGCGCCGTGGCCCAGGCGCTGATCGCGCCCATGGTCACGTCTTCTTTCTTCAGCTCGCCTTGTTCCACCAGCCAGCGGCCGATAGGACGATACGGGTAGCCGTTCTGGTCGCCATACCCGACGCGCAGTTGACGCCCACCCTTGAGCTGAATGCGGCCGGAACCCTGGATCTGCAGGAACTGCAGGTCCATCGGGTTGGTCAGCCAGGCGATCGGTTTGGCGGTGGAGCCTTGGCCGTTGATGGCGCCGGCGTCGTCATAAGGTTTGAGTACACGGCCCTCCAGGCGGCCACGCAGGCGTTTACCCTTGAGTTCGGGGTAGATGCTTTCCAGGTTGACGATGATCAGGTCGTCCGGCACGCCGTACACCGGCACATTTGCTGTGGCGGTCTTGGTCAGGCTGCCGGGATAGACCGGTTCGTAGTAGCCGGTGATCAAGCCGTTCGGGGTATCGTCGGCCGAGCGCAGGCCGAACACATCCAGGCGCTCCTTGAGAAAACCCCGCACGGCTGGCGCATTGCCCGGCACCGTGGCCGCCGCCGCGCAGGTCGCGCCCCATACAGGGTCGGCCTTGAGGCGCTGGCAGGCACTGCGCCAGGATTCAAAACCCGCTAGCAGGTCGCTGTCGGACACCGCCGGCAGGGCCTCCCATACCGCGCTCACATAGGTGGCGACGGCGTGGGGTTTGGCGGGTTCAACAGAGGGGGGTTGTTTACCGCTATCCTTGCCCGCGTCGCAGCCGGCCAGCAGTGCGATCATCGGCAGAGCCCACGCCAGGCGGCGGCTCCAGGGGTTCAACGAGAGGTTCATGCAAGCGATTCCTGAAGTGGTTGCCCGCGCCGTAGCGCCGAGGGGCGACCCTTATTATTAATAGGGCTATTGGTGTTTACGGACGGGGCGGGGATACTGGCCACCGTTTCCCGTGACCCTGAGCCACCATGACTTGTAAAAAAATGACGGTTGTACTGCTGGCCTGCCTGGCATTGTCTGCCTGTGGCGGCGTTGATCCGAATTCGCCGCTGGGCCAGCGCAAGGCGATCTTCAAGCAAATGCTCAAGACCGCTGAAGACCTGGGCGGCATGCTGCGCGGGCGCATCCCGTTCGATGGCGCGAAATTCGCCGAAGGCGCGGTCAAGCTTGACGCGCTGTCCCATGAACCGTGGCAGCACTTCCCGAGCGTACGAGAAGAAGATCACACCAGCGCCAAGGACGACGTGTGGCAAAAACAGGCGCAGTTCCAGCAACTGGCCCGCGACCTGGAAGCGGCCACCGGTGAATTGGTGATCGCCAGCCAAGTTCAGCCCTACAAGGCCAGTAACCTTTCGCCTGCCATACAGAAAGTCGAAGATGCGTGCAGCGCTTGCCATAAACAATTTCGAGACCATTGACCGGGTTTACTGGTCGAGTTCTTCCACGGCGTCCTGCAGTGCTTTGCGGGACTCGGCGAGTTTGTCTTTGCGTTTGTTGATCTTGTCGGCATCGCCCTTTTTCATCGCCTTGTCGAGGTCGGCCTGGCGGCGGCTGACTTCATGCTTGGCGTCGAGCACCTTGTTTTCCCGCTCCTTTTTCAAGGAGGCGTCGGTGCAGTGGGCGGTGACTTCGCTCAGGGCTGTTTCCAGGCCTGCCTGTTGTTCGCTGTTGCCGTGAGCCTTGGCTTGTTCGATCTGGGTGGTGATGGCTTGGCGCTTGGCGGCACAGCCAGTGAGTGGGGAAGCTTCCTCGGCTGCCAGCAGAGGGGTGGCCATAAAGCTTGCGACGGTCAGTAGGGCAAAAGGGGCTAGACATTTCATGTGGGGCTCCGGGGTCGTAAATGGCAGGGTGAATTCTGCCGTGGTTTGAAGGTGGCTGGGTGCGGTCAAAACCCGTCTATTCCGGCCACGTGTAATGTTTCGGCCAGCGCCTGTACCTGCGGGTCGCGAAAAAAAGCACTCAGTTGCGCTGCGCGACCTGGGCCTATGCCATCGATAGCCAGCCAGGCCTGGGTGTCTCTGGCGGCCAGCGCCTGCCAGTCGCCCTTGAGGTTGTTGCGTGCCGCAGGCGGTACGCCCATAGCTTTGAGCCATTGTGCAAAGGGCCGTTGTCGCGCGCTAGCGAGGCTGTCGAGCAGCCGCGCGCGGCTTTGATCGCCGAAGCCGTCAATGTTAGCAAGCTCTGCCGCATCCAGGGTCAACCAATCGAGAAAGCCTGCGATTAGACCCGCCTGGATCAAAGCGTTCCACGTTTCGCGGCCCAAGTAGGGCAAGGCCAGGCCCTGGTTGCCACTCAGCCAGGTGAGGCGCGCCAGCAACTGGTCTTCGCAGCCGGGGTCCAGTTGCCAGCAACTCAAGGCATGGAAGTCGCGAGGGTCGGGTACTGCAAGGTCGAGCCGGGTGGCATTGCGCAAAATTACCTGGTCCAGGCGAGGGATCACCTGCCCCGCGAGGCTGATGGACACCTGGTCGCCGGGGCGTATATCCAGCGCCTGCCAGCGTTTCAAAGAGCCGGCGCTGACCCGGCTGATCTGCCGGTCATCCAGCCGTACCGGCTCCAATTCCAGAATGGGTGTAATGCGCCCGGTTCGACCGATCTTGAACCGCACCTTGCGCACCAGGGCCAAGGCTTTGGAGGCCGGGTACTTCCAGGCTACAGCCCAGTAAGGCGCACTGGCCCGCCAGCGCTCGGCGGGCGCGCGCGATGCCTGGTGCAACACAACCCCGTCGCTGGCGAAAGGCAGTGGGTGGTTGTACCAATAAGTACGCCAGTGCGCGGCTTCGGTGATGTTCTGCACGGGGTGGCTGTAACGCTGACTGTCGGTGAAACCCCAGCGTGCCAGCGTGGCCAGACGCTCGCTGAACGCCGTAGGGCCTTCGGGCCAGGCCCAGACAAACAGGCCGATGCCGGCGGCGTCGGTATCGCTCAAATGTTTACGGTTCAGCAGCCCGGATACTTTGCTGCGAGCATTGCGCCCGCCCTGGGCCGATTGCACATGGTCGTTGAGGCGCCAATAGAGTTCGCCTTGCAGCACCAGGTCGATGGGTTCCGGCAGTTGCTGGACAATGCCCGGGATCTTGCGCGCGGAGGCGGACCAGTCCTGGCCGAGCACCCCATCGCCGCGACTGACCACCTGCTTCAAGCGGCCCTGGCGATACACCAGCGTCACCGCTACGCCGTCGACCTTGGGTTGAATCCATACGTCCTGGCGGGTGCCCAGCCAGGCGCCCGCCGCCTGTTCATTTGGCAGTTTTTCCAGGCCGGTATGCGCAATTGGGTGAGGCACGGTACCCCGTGAGCTGGCCAGCGGGTTGCCCGGTGCCGCGCTGGTCGGGGCGAAGCACTCGCGCCAATGGGCCAGGCGCTGGCGAGCCTGGTCGTAGAGTTCATCATGGACAGGCGATTGGCCGAGACGGTGATAACTGTCATCCCACAGGCGGATCTGTTCGGCCAGGGTGCTGACCTGTGTCCGGGCTTCGTCCGGGCAGGCTTCGGCCCAGACCCGGTAGGGTAACGCGATGAGTAAAAGGGCGATCAATAAGCGCATCGTGAGCATCCTTGCTCGGAAGGGGCGCCCAGCCTAAATGAACTCCTCAGGCATAAAAAAGCCCCGGCAGTGCGGGGCTTTTTGCGAGGTGTTTCTGCTTACTTGAACAGACCGCCCAGGGCTTTCACGGCATCCGGCTTATCAGCCTTGGCTTCCTGGGTTTGCTGCTTGGCGTCGGCCTTGGCCTGGGCTTCGGCGAGTTTGTCACAACCTTTGTTGATCTGGTCTTGCGCTGCTTTGAAGGCCTTCACTTTCAAGGTGTCTTTGCTGGCTTCGGCCGCATCGATCTTGGTTTGCAGGTCTGCGGATTGTTTCTGGCAGTCGCCGGAATTGCCGCCACCCAACTGGGAAGTCAGGGCGCCGCTCAGTGCGCTCAGGTCAGCGGCGTGGGCCGGCAGGGCGAACAGGCTGAGCAAAAGGGCGGCGGGGGCGAGCGTGGAGATGCGCATGAAAAACCTCAATGTTCGATTGCCTGCACGCTGATGAGTCCCGGGCGGGCGCAGCGCAATATCCAAATTAGGTTAAGGGGCCCGAGAGGGCGCGGATTCTAGTGGGCCATTATTTAGCCTGCAAGGTTTGGATCCAAAAAATGTGAACATCACCGCGAAACACCGGGCAATAAAAAGCCCCGCCGGGCGAACCCGGCGGGGCTTTGGGGTGCGGCGAGCGATTACAGGCCGGCTGCCGTGCGCAGGTCGTCGGCGCGGTCGGTTTTTTCCCAGGTGAAGGTGGTGAAGGTGTCGTCACCGACGGTTTTCTGCGCAGGGGTACGGCCGAAGTGGCCGTAGGCTGCGGTTTCCTGGTACATCGGGTGCAGCAGGTCGAGCATGGTGGTGATCGCATAAGGGCGCAGGTCGAAAACCTCGCGCACCAGTTTGACGATCTTGTCATCGCTGATCTTGCCGGTGCCGAAGGTATTCAGCGAGATCGATGTAGGCTGCGCTACGCCGATCGCGTAGGAAACCTGAATCTCGCAACGTTCGGCGAGGCCGGCCGCCACAATGTTCTTGGCCACGTAACGACCGGCATACGCTGCGGAACGGTCAACCTTGGACGGGTCTTTACCCGAGAACGCACCACCGCCGTGACGGGCCATGCCGCCGTAGCTGTCGACGATGATTTTGCGACCGGTCAGGCCGCAGTCACCCACTGGGCCACCGATGATGAACTGGCCGGTCGGGTTGATGTGGAACTGGGTGTCCTTGCTCAGCAGTTCGGCAGGCAGCACGTGCTTGACGATCAGCTCCATCACGCCTTCACGCAGGTCGGTGTAGGAAACGTCCGGGTTGTGTTGGGTCGAAAGAACCACAGCGTCGATACCGACGACTTTTCCGCCTTCATAACGGCAGGTTACCTGGGACTTGGCGTCCGGGCGCAGCCATGGCAGCAGGCCGGATTTACGCGCTTCGGCCTGACGCTGCACAAGCTGGTGCGAGAAGGTGATCGGCGCCGGCATCAGCACTTCGGTTTCGTTGCTGGCGTAGCCGAACATCAGGCCCTGGTCGCCGGCACCCTGGTCTTCCGGCTTGGCGCGGTCGACACCCTGGTTGATGTCCGGGGACTGCTTGCCGATGATGTTCATCACGCCGCAGGTCGCACCGTCGAAGCCGACGTCGGAGCTGTTGTAGCCGATGTCGGTGATCACGTCACGGACGATCTGCTCCAGATCAACCCAGGCCGTAGTGGTCACTTCACCCGCGATGATTGCTACACCGGTTTTCACCAGAGTCTCGCACGCCACGCGGGCGAACTTGTCTTGCGCAATGATGGCGTCCAGCACCGCATCAGAAATCTGGTCGGCGATTTTGTCCGGATGCCCTTCAGACACGGACTCGGAGGTGAAAAGGGAGTATTCGCTCATCTCGATGTTTTCCTGATATTACCGATGGTGAGTGTCGCCAGCCGGTCGCTGAAAGTGGCGGACCTGGATCTGGAAACCATTACGTAAGCCTATATAGAGGCTTTCCCCGGGAACGAGCCCCGCAGCGGTGGCCCAACGGGCCAGATCGTCCTGTTCAAATCCCAACCAGAGATCACCGCAGGCCTCCCTGGCCCAATTCTGGTTGTGGCTGCATAAATCCGTAACCAGCAGGCTACCGCCGGGGTGCAGCAACCCGGCCATTTGCTTGAGCGCGTCGGCAGGGGCGGCGAAATGGTGCAAGACCATGTTCAGCACCACGCAGTCGGCCTTGATCGTCGTGCTGTTGAGCGCGTCAGCCAACTGCAGGCTGACGTTGCCCAGTGCCTCGCGTTCGCACAGCTGGCGCGCCAGTTCGAGCATGGCCGGGCTGTTATCCAGCGCAGTGACCTGCTGGAAGCGGCGCGCCAGTTCCGGCAGGAAACCGCCATCCCCTGGGCCGACTTCCAAGGCAGTTGCCCCTTCACTGAAGCTCAGCTTGTCCAGCAGTGCCAGTACGCTGTCGCGGTATTGGGCAAGACCGGCAATCAGGTCTTGCTGGGCGCGAAATTTCTCGGCCACCCGTGCGAAAAAGTCTTGGCTCGCCGCTGCGCGCTGCCCATGGACCTGGCTGATGCGCGACTGTACGTCGCCGGGCAGGCTCAGGTTGTCGACTTCTTCAAGCAACGCGGCATGCAGCTTGCCGCCGAGCAAGTCGGTATGGGGCAGGGCGCGGCGGTAGAAAATTGCATTGCCCTCGCGGCGAGTGGCCACCAGGTCGGCCTGGGACAGCACCTTCAAATGGTGGCTCATGCCCGATTGGCCGATGGCGAAGATCTTCGCCAGTTCCAATACGCCGAAGGAGTCATTGGCCAGTGCGCGTAAAACGTTCAAGCGCAGCGGGTCTCCAGCGGCCTTGCACAGGGCTGCCAGTTCATCGCCGTCGTCTGGACGTAGTGAGGGCACGGGTAGGTTCATAAGGCCAGCAGTCTAGTGACGGGCGGGCATACCCGCAAGGTCAATATCAAAAAGTTTTGATATTGATCGATAAGTGGCGGTTATAAGCAGCCGCTATACCCTCTAGACGAACGGGTGTCCGGTTTCTGCAAGGGAATGCCGGGTAAACCGCAGGAAAAACACCCTCAAGTGACTATCTGTCATTGCCCGCAGGCGGTGGCTGAGGGAAAATGCCGGTCCTTTTTTCCGTTTCTTTATTCAAGCCCCCAGGAGATCAGCGATGCCCAGCCGTCGTGAGCGTGCCAACGCCATTCGTGCCCTCAGCATGGATGCCGTGCAAAAAGCCAACAGCGGCCATCCCGGTGCCCCGATGGGCATGGCGGATATCGCCGAGGTACTTTGGCGTGATTACCTGAAACACAACCCGAGCAATCCGTCGTTCGCCGACCGCGACCGCTTCGTGCTGTCCAACGGCCACGGTTCGATGCTGATCTACTCGCTGCTGCACCTGACCGGCTACGACGTCACCATCGACGACCTCAAGAGCTTCCGCCAGTTGCACAGCCGCACCCCGGGCCACCCGGAGTTCGGCTACACCCCAGGCGTCGAGACCACCACCGGTCCCCTGGGCCAAGGCCTGGCCAACGCGGTTGGCTTCGCGCTGGCGGAAAAAGTGCTGGGCGCGCAGTTCAACCGCCCTGGCCACGATATCGTCGACCACCACACCTACGTGTTCCTGGGTGATGGCTGCATGATGGAAGGCATCTCCCACGAAGTCGCCTCCCTGGCCGGTACCTTGGGCCTGGGCAAGCTGATCGCCTTCTACGATGACAACGGCATCTCCATTGATGGCGAAGTCGAAGGCTGGTTCACCGACGACACGCCAAAGCGTTTCGAAGCCTACAACTGGCAGGTGATCCGCAATGTCGACGGCCACGATCCGGAAGAGATCAAGACTGCCATCGACACCGCCCGCAAGAGCGCGCAGCCGACCCTGATCTGCTGCAAGACCACCATCGGTTTCGGTTCACCGAACAAGCAAGGCAAGGAAGACTGTCACGGCGCTCCACTGGGTGACGCGGAAATCGCCCTGACCCGCGAAGCGCTGAAGTGGAATCACGGCCCGTTCGAAATCCCGGCCGACATCTACGCCGAATGGGACGCCAAAGAAAAAGGCCTGGCCACCGAAGCCGAGTGGGACCAGCGTTTCGCGGCCTACTCCGCCGAATTCCCTGAGCTTGCCAACGAACTGGTCCGCCGCCTGGCAGGCGACCTGCCTGCCGACTTCTCGGAAAAAGCCTCGGCCTACATCGCCGAAGTCGCGGCCAAGGGCGAAACCATCGCCAGCCGTAAAGCCAGCCAGAACACCCTGAACGCTTTTGGCCCGCTGCTGCCTGAGTTCCTCGGCGGTTCGGCCGACCTGGCCGGTTCCAACCTGACCCTGTGGAAGGGCTGCAAAGGTGTCTCGGCCGAAGACGCCAGCGGCAATTACATGTACTACGGCGTGCGCGAGTTCGGCATGAGCGCCATCATGAACGGCGTGTCCCTGCACGGCGGCCTGGTGCCTTACGGCGCGACCTTCCTGATGTTCATGGAGTACGCACGTAACGCCGTACGCATGGCCGCGCTGATGAAGAAGCGTGTGATCCATGTGTACACCCACGACTCCATCGGCCTGGGCGAAGACGGCCCGACGCACCAGCCGGTCGAGCAACTGACCAGCCTGCGCACCACGCCGAACCTGGACTGCTGGCGCCCAGCCGACGCGGTGGAATCCGCCGTGGCCTGGAAGCACGCCATCGAGCGCAAGGACGGCCCGTCGGCGCTGATCTTCTCGCGTCAGAACCTGCAACATCAGGTGCGCACCGACGCGCAGATCGCTGACATCAGCCGCGGTGGCTACGTGCTCAAGGATTGCATCGGCGAGCCGGAGTTGATCCTGATCTCCACCGGTTCCGAAGTGGGCCTGACCGTTCAGGCTTACGACAAGCTGACCGCCCAGGGCCGCAACGTGCGTGTGGTGTCCATGCCGTGCACCAGCGTGTTCGAAGCCCAGGACGCCGACTACAAGCAATCGGTGCTGCCGTTGCAGGTCAGCGCGCGTATCGCCATCGAAGCGGCACATGCCGACTACTGGTACAAGTACGTGGGCCTGGAAGGCCGCGTCATCGGCATGACCACCTACGGTGAGTCGGCGCCGGCGCCAGCGTTGTTCGAAGAGTTCGGTTTCACCCTGGAAAACATCCTGGGCCAGGCTGAAGAACTGCTGGAAGACTAAGGCTGTAGATTGAGGTGGCTGTGCTGGCCTCTTCGCGAACAAGCCCGCTCCCACATTTGATCGGGTTCACACAGTTGCAATTGTGAACCCATTCAAGTGTGGGAGCGGGCTTGCTCGCGAAGGTGGTGGCACATTCACCCCTTCACCCAAGTTGATCGAGAACCCCATGCCCCAACCGCGTCCCTACAAAGTTGCACTCAACGGCTACGGCCGCATTGGTCGTTGCGTCTTGCGTGCTCTGTTCGAGCGAGGGGGCGCCGCCGGGTTTGAAATTGTTGCGATCAACGATTTGGCCGACATGGCCAGCATCGAATACCTGACACGCTTTGACTCCACCCACGGCCGCTTTCCCGGCGAAGTGCGGGTTGACGGCGATTGTCTGCATATCAACGGCAACTGCGTGAAAGTACTGCGCAGTGCCACCCCCGAGGGCATCGACTGGGCGGCGCTAGGCGTCGACCTGGTATTGGAATGCTCAGGTGCCTACAACACCCGTGCCGATGGCCAGCGTTTTCTCGACGCCGGAGCACCGCGTGTGTTGTTTTCCCAGCCGATGGCCAGCGAGGCGGATGTCGACGCCACCATCGTCTATGGCATTAACCAGGATTGCCTGACCGGCAGTGAGCTGCTGGTGTCCAACGCTTCCTGCACCACCAACTGCAGCGTGCCGCTGTTGCGCCTGCTGGATCAGTCGATTGGTATTGATTACGTGTCGATCACCACGATTCACTCGGCGATGAACGACCAGCCGGTGATCGACGCCTATCACCATGAAGACCTGCGCCGCACACGCTCGGCGTTCCAGTCGGTGATCCCGGTGTCCACCGGCCTGGCCCGTGGCATCGAACGTCTGCTGCCGGAACTTGCCGGGCGAATCCAGGCCAAAGCCGTACGGGTGCCGACGGTGAACGTCTCCTGCCTGGATATCACCTTGCAAACCGTCAGCGACACCGATGCCGTGGAGGTCAACCGGATCCTGCGCGACGCCGCTACCAGCGGCCCGCTCAAAGGCCTGCTGGCCTATACCGAGTTGCCCCACGCCAGTTGTGATTTCAACCATGACCCGCATTCGGCGATCGTCGATGCCAGCCAGACCCGTGTTTCCGGCCCGAGGCTGGTGAACATCCTGGCCTGGTTCGACAACGAATGGGGTTTTGCCAACCGAATGCTCGACGTTGCGGAACATTATCTGCATATCGCCTCTAAACAACCTCAACAGTAATTCAGGAACTGCGACCCATGACCGTGTTGAAGATGACCGACCTCGATCTGCAAGGTAAGCGCGTACTGATTCGCGAAGACCTCAACGTCCCAGTCAAGGACGGTGTAGTCACCAGCGATGCGCGAATCCTGGCCTCGCTGCCGACCATCAAGCTGGCCCTGGAAAAAGGCGCGGCCGTGATGGTCTGCTCCCACCTGGGTCGCCCGACCGAAGGTGAGTTCTCCGCCGAAAACAGCCTCAAGCCGGTGGCCGACTACCTCAGCCGTGCCCTGGGCCGCGACGTGCCGCTGGTGGCTGATTACCTGGGCGGCGTGGACGTGAAGGCCGGCGATATCGTGCTGTTCGAAAACGTGCGCTTCAACAAAGGCGAGAAAAAGAACAGCGACGAACTGGCCCAGCAATACGCGGCCCTGTGCGACGTATTCGTGATGGACGCTTTCGGTACCGCTCACCGTGCCGAAGGCTCGACCCACGGCGTGGCCAAGTTCGCCAAGGTTGCGGCAGCCGGCCCACTGCTGGCCGCTGAACTGGACGCACTGGGCAAAGCCCTGGGCGCACCGGCGCAACCGATGGCCGCCATCGTGGCCGGCTCCAAGGTGTCGACCAAGCTGGACGTGCTTAACAGCCTGAGCCAGATCTGCAACCAACTGATCGTCGGCGGCGGCATTGCCAATACGTTCCTGGCCGCAGCCGGTCACCCGGTGGGCAAGTCGCTGTACGAACCGGACCTGCTCGACACCGCCCGCGCCATCGCCGCCAAGGTCAGCGTGCCATTGCCGGTCGATGTGGTTGTTGCCAAGGAATTCGCTGAAAGCGCCGCCGCCACCGTCAAGCTGATCGCTGACGTAGCCGACGACGACATGATCCTGGACATCGGCCCGCAAACCGCGGCCAACTTCGCTGAACTGCTGAAAGCCTCCCAGACCATCCTGTGGAACGGCCCGGTCGGCGTATTCGAGTTCGACCAGTTCGGCAACGGCACCAAAGTGCTGGCCAAGGCGATTGCCGAAAGCTCGGCCTTCTCCATCGCCGGCGGTGGTGACACCCTGGCGGCCATCGACAAATATGGCGTGGCTGACCAGATCTCCTACATTTCTACCGGTGGCGGCGCGTTTCTAGAATTCGTCGAAGGCAAGGTCCTGCCTGCGGTGCAAATGCTGGAAACCCGAGCCAAAGGTTAAGGCACGTGATCAGGAAAAGGAGCATTCCCATGATCAAGTCGTTGGCACTGGTGATTGCAGCGGGCGTGTTGGCCGGCTGTGGCAGCACGCCAAGCGCGGCGCAGGAGGCGAGCAAGCCTGCGCCCGCACAGGATAAAAACTGCTATCAGGCTGACTGGCAAGCCGAGACCATGCCGGTGATCAACAAGCGCATCGGCAACGAACGGCTGGAGAAATACGACTCTGCGCCCAACGGTCAGGAACAGGGTTGCCCTTGACGGGTCTGATCAACTAACCGACAGCAGTGGCGGCCTTTGGGCCGTCGTTCGAGGATTGGCAATGAAAGGCGTTTTCGCCCTGGCGGCACTGGCCCTACTGGCTGGTTGCAGCAGCATGAACATGTTCAATAAGGCAGAACCTGCCGATAAGTGGACCACCTGGACCTGCGACAGCAAGGCCGAGGTCAACTGGCGTTTTGCCAACCAGGCCCGTTCCGAGGTGGATGTACGCCTCGGCGGTTCCGACCAGGTTTACCGTCTTAAACAGGACGTTGCCGCCTCGGGCGTGCTGTACAGCAACGACCAGTTGGCGTTTCACACAAAAGGTGAGGAAGGCCTGGTTTACTGGGTTGCCACCGACGATTTGATCGGGCGTGGCTGCAAGGCCCAATAAGATTTCAAATTTGATGAAATCCAAATGTGGGAGGGGCTTGCCCCTTCCTACATTAAATCCGGTTCCAAAGTGGCATAGGTGGTGGGCCGGACACTGCAATAACGATTCAGCGGGCCAGGCATGCAAAACCTGACCGGCAATAACTTGAATAGCAGCCGCCGCTACGGCAGGCTTGCACGATTAACGACCCTCGACCGGGAGAGACAACACAATGGCACTTATCAGCATGCGTCAAATGCTGGACCACGCAGCCGAGTTCGGCTACGGCGTCCCAGCCTTTAACGTCAACAACCTTGAGCAGATGCGCGCCATCATGGAAGCCGCTGACAAGACCGACTCCCCAGTGATCGTCCAGGCTTCGGCCGGTGCGCGCAAATACGCCGGTGCCCCGTTCCTGCGTCACCTGATCCTCGCCGCGATTGAAGAATTCCCGCACATCCCGGTGTGCATGCACCAAGACCACGGCACCAGCCCTGACGTGTGCCAGCGCTCCATCCAACTGGGCTTCAGCTCGGTCATGATGGACGGCTCCCTCGGCGAAGACGGCAAGACCCCCACCGACTACGAATACAACGTACGCGTGACCCAACAAACCGTAGCCATGGCTCACGCCTGCGGCGTTTCGGTTGAAGGCGAGCTGGGTTGCCTGGGCTCCCTGGAAACCGGCATGGCCGGCGAAGAAGACGGCATCGGCGCCGAAGGTGTGCTGGATCACAGCCAAATGCTGACCGACCCGGAAGAAGCTGCGGACTTCGTCAAGAAAACCCAGGTCGACGCCCTGGCCATCGCCATCGGCACCAGCCACGGCGCCTACAAGTTCACCAAGCCGCCCACCGGCGACGTACTGGCCATCGACCGCATCAAGGAAATCCACAAACGCATCCCCAACACCCACCTGGTGATGCACGGCTCTTCATCGGTACCGCAAGAGTGGCTGGCGATCATCAACCAGTACGGCGGCGACATCAAAGAAACCTACGGCGTACCGGTTGAAGAAATCGTCGAAGGCATCAAGCATGGCGTGCGTAAGGTCAACATCGACACCGACCTGCGTTTGGCCTCCACCGGTGCCATGCGTCGCCTGATGGCCACCAACCCGAGCGAATTCGACCCACGTAAATTCTTCGGTGCTACCGTGACCGCGATGCGTGATGTGTGTATCGCACGCTATGAAGCGTTTGGTACTGCCGGCAATGCCTCGAAGATCAAGCCGATCTCGCTGGAAGCGATGTACCAGCGTTATTTGAAAGGTGAGTTGAACGCTAAGGTGAACTGAGCCTCAGGTGTTTAAAAAGAAGCCCGCAGCGATGCGGGCTTCTTTTTGTGGCCGGATTTTGATCAGCTTGGCGGTGAAGTATCGAACCCTCGCTGTTCAACCACCCGAAACACATCACTCACATCCTGCACCAGAATGCGCGCGGTATTGGCCACGTTATTCAAGTCGCACTCTGCAAAGTCCGGCAGGCTGGAGCAGGCCATCAGGTTGAGGTGTTCGAGGGCGGCGTTGAGGCGTTCGCGCAGGCAGGCGTGGAGGTCGAGCAATGGGGCGTCGCTGTCGATGAGGAGCACTGGGTAATCGGTGGCGGTTTCGGTGCAGGGCGTGAAGCGGCGGGGTGGGAGTTGTTGAACCATGGCAAATATTCCTCGTATCTAAAAGGACTACCGCCGTTCGCTGCGAAACGAATGGGTGGTAGCTGTGTGCGGGTTCGCAGACCGAGGATACGAGGAACCCGGCAGACCCGAAGGTCTCCCACACACAGCCACCATAAAACAGACGTCGGGCGCAGATGCACTCGTCATTGTATTCATGATGCTTGGTTACACACGTATCGTTAGGGCTGCGAAACCCTATCGCCATTCAATGCCGGCGACGGGGCGAACTATAAGCGTCGACTTGGCATGCCGCAACGGTCGTGTAGGACGAGCGCAGCGTCTTCAGGCAAAGTAGATCAACTGTGGGAACCGCGCTTGTCCGCGATGGCTCCCACAGGGGTTGAATGGTGTGTTTAAGATGTCGGCGATTATTTGCGAATCGTCCTTGGGACTACCGGGACAATTCACGCAAGATCAATACCCAACCGCACAAACGTCACCTGTTTTAATCGCCAAAAACTATAGTCCACTGTTAGTTCTCACAGTTGTTTATGGCGATAGGCGCGCGATGCTAAGGCGGTAAAGCATCACTGACGGGAGCGATAGTGCATGAGCACTCGCAAACCGGTCGCTCCAATGTGGCCACCACCGGGTCGGTTTCCCCCGCCACGCGAGCCCGAGCTAATGCCGATAACGCCCAAAGCCTCAGCGCCGGTTCCTCGCGCGCCTGCAAAGCCACGCTCAAAGGGATAGGCGCTGGGTTCTCTGGTTGCATTGAGTTCCGTTTACAGGGGACGGCGTTTATTCGTGATCAATATCCAACTTTTCAAATACCACCTTCGCGCCTTCCTTGCTGTCCCCACTGTTGTCCTGCACATACGCGCCCGCCTTGAAGTACAGCGGTTTGTCGCCCCACGCCGCGCCGATGCGCTCGTTCCATTCGCTGTCGGCGGCGTACACGCTGAGCAGCCCGGCTTTGTTGAGGTTGATTACATAGGTGAAGCTTTTCTCCAGTGGCACATTGGAGGCGACGATGATCACGCGACTGGTGTCTTCATCCGGGCGCATGCGCACTTTGGCGACGATATTGCCGGTCTGAGTCTTTTCCTTGAACTGGTATTCGAGCTTGATCAGTGGCCTTTGGCTGTCGTAGGCGTGGATCTGCCCGATGACGATCTTGCCGCTGGAGGGCACTTGGTTGACCGCCAGGGTGGCGCGCAGGAAGTTGTCGGCTTCGGGGTAGGTCCAGTTGCGCAGACGCCCGTCAGCGTAGGTTTCGCGCAGTTCGCTGCGCGGGTAGATGGCGTTTTCGGTGCGGGTGCCGGTGACGGGGGTCCAGAATTGCACGTTGCTGCCTTCGGCCTGGAAGTACTGGTCGTTGAAGCCGCTGAGCAGTTTCGGTGTTTCGATAGTCGCGGGGGGCGAGCCGACCGGAATGCTCAGGTTCCAAGTGGAGAGGTCGATCATGGTGTTGGCCTTATACAGGGGGTGAAGGCTTTGGCCCGAGGGCCTTACAGGTTCTTTATAGGCGGTGGTCAACCAGTTGTTAAACATTTACTGGCAATTTATTGGCGCCAAGGGAATGCCAAAAAGCCATGTTTCCCATGAATCGTGGCTTGTAGAGGGTGACCGTTAGTCGGCTGACTGAACTTTGGCGCAATGATGGCATCCACGTCACTTCTGATTTTCAGGATCCAGGGCTAGAGTGAGGCCTTGATGTTTGTCCGGGTTTTCTGTCAGAAGTGACCGGAGTAGACCTAAGGAAGAGTCCCAGCATGGAATGCGCTCCACATCACGGCGATGGCAGTTCGGTTCTTCTGGTGGTCGATGACTACCCGGAAAACCTGATCAGCATGCGCGCACTCTTGCAATGTGATGACTGGCAGGTGGTCACCGCAGCGTCCGGCGTGGAAGCCCTAGAGTTGTTGTTGTCCCACGAAGTCGACCTGGTATTGCTGGATGTGATGATGCCCGGCATGGACGGCTTCGAAGTCGCCCGCTTGATGCGCGGCAGCCAGCGAACGCGCATGACGCCGATCATCTTTTTGAGTGCCAACGCCCAGTCACCCGCGGCGGTGCTGGAAGGCTATGCCAGCGGCGCCATTGATTACCTGTTCAAGCCCTTCGACCCGCATATCCTCAAGCCCAAGGTCCAGGCTTTGCTGGAGCATCAGCGTAATCGCCGGGCGTTGCAGCGCCTGAGCCATGACCTGGAATCCGCCCGCGCCTTCAATGCCTCGGTATTGGACAACGCCGCCGAAGGCATCCTGGTCGTCAGTGAGGAGGGCGTGATTGCGTACGCCAACCCGGCGATTTCGCGCCTGCTCAATGCCACGATCCACGAGTTGCAAGGCCAGGAGTTCCTGAGCTTCCTGCAAAAGCCACACGTGCCGGTCTGGTCGGACTCGCAAATGCACGCCGGTTACCGCAAGGGCGAAACCTGGCGCCTGCATGATGCGATCCTGCGTACCGGGCGCGGTCAGCAAGTGTCGGTGGCCTTGTCCTGCGCGCCGTTACCCGCGGAGCAGAAGGCCATGGTGGTGACGGTGTTGGACATGTCTGAAGTGCGCCATTTGCACCAGCAGTTGGAGTTCCAGGCCGTGACCGACCCGCTGACCGGGTTGCTGAACCGGCGTGGTTTCTACCAGGCGGTAGAAAATACCCTGTTGCGCGTCGAGCGGGCCGAGCAGTCCCTGGTGTTGTTGTACCTGGACCTGGATGGCTTCAAGCGGGTCAACGACTCCCTGGGCCATGATGCCGGCGACCGTGTACTGCGTTGGGTTTCCGAGCAACTGCAGGGGTGTCTGCGTTCCTACGACATTATTGGCCGCATGGGGGGGGATGAATTTACCGCGTTGCTGGAGTTGGAGTTCCCGGAGCAGGCCGCGAAAATTTCGGAAAAGTTGATCGAACGGGTGTCCGTGTGCCATCAGGTCGACGGTTTGGATGTGATGCTCGGCGTGAGCATTGGCATCGCAACCTACCCCGATTGCGGCGCGGATTTGAACGGCCTGTTGCGTGCCGCCGACATCGCCATGTACGAAGCCAAGCGTGCGGGGCGTCAGCAATATCGCTATTACGATCAGGAAATGAACGGCCGCGCCCGCTCCCGCCTGATGCTTGAAGACAGCGTGCGCACGGCCATTCAAAACAAGGATTTCGTCCTGGTCTACCAGCCCCAGGTTTCCCTGGCGGACGGGCGTTTGCGCGGGGTTGAGGCGCTGTTGCGGTGGCAGCACCCCAGTGTCGGCGATGTGCCGCCGGGGTTGTTCTTGCCGTTGCTGGAAGAAGCGCGGCTGATCAGCCAATTAAGCGCATGGATCTACCAACAGGCCGCTGCCCAGCGTCAGGCGTGGCAAGCCACCTTCGACGATGACCTGGTGTTGAGCGTGAGCCTGAGCAGCAACCAGTTCAATATGCCCAACCTGGTGACGCAACTGCAGCAGGTGCTGGAGCGACATGGGTTACAGGGGCGTCAGTTGGAGGTGCAAATCAGCGAAGACAGCTTGATGAGCAACCTGGAAGCATCTGCCAAGCAGCTCAAGTTGCTGCGCCAAATCGGCGTGCGCATCGCCCTGGATGACTTCGGTTCGGGCAGCTGTTCCCTGGCCCACCTGCGCGACCTGGCGTTCGACACCCTCAAGCTCGACCCGCAATTGGTCGCGCGCCTGCCCGGCTCGGCCCGCGACGCGGCGATGGCGCGCAGCATTATCGAGCTGTGCGCGCATTTTGAGGTGCTGGTGGTGGCCGAGGGCGTGGAAACCCAGGAGCAAGCCAACTGGCTCAAGGCCCAGGGTTGCCCGTTTGTCCAGGGGGCATGGGCGGCGCCACCGCTGATGGCCTCGGAAGTAGCCGACTGGGCGCGCGCCCGCCTGCGTTGAATTCGCTACACTGACGGCCATTCGAACCTTGTTGCAGACCTCAATGACCGCGCTGAAATACCTCCAGGCCTACCCGCCCGCTCTTCAGGAACAAGTGCGCCAACTGATCGCCAAGGACCAGTTGGGTGCCTATCTGGACCAGCGTTACCCCGAACGCCATGCCGTACAGAGCGATAAGGCCCTGTACGCCTACGCCTTGGCCTTGAAGCAGGAGCACCTGCGCAACGCCCCCGCCATCGACAAAGTGCTGTTCGATAACCGCCTGGACCTGACCCACCGCGCCCTCGGCCTGCACACCACGATTTCGCGGGTGCAGGGCGGCAACCTGAAGGCCAAGAAAGAGATCCGCATTGCCGCGCTGTTCAAAGAGGCGGCACCGCAATTCCTGCGCATGATCGTGGTACATGAGCTGGCGCACTTCAAGGAATCGGACCACAACAAGGCGTTCTACAAACTCTGCGACTACATGATGCCAGGCTACCACCAGGTGGAATTCGACCTGCGCGTGTACCTCACGTATCGCGACCTGCAGGGCAAACCCTGACCGCACAAGGCGACCCACCATGGAAGTGAGCAAGACCAAAAGCAGTTTCTATCGCCGTCTGTACGTGGCGTACCTGATCGACAGTGGGCTGGCCAGCAGCGTCCCGGCGTTGACCGACGTCACCGGCATGCCCCGACGCACGGCGCAGGACACGATTGCGGCGTTGGCCGATCTGGATATCGTGTGTGAATTCGAGCAGGAGGAAGGTGCCCGCAACCATGCCGGGCAGTATCGGATTCGTGATTGGGGGGCGATTGATCGGCGTTGGATCGAGGGTAATCTGGCGGCCATCAAACAGGTTTTGGGTTATCCCTGACGTTTTGCGCTGAACCGGCTGGCGCCATCGGGAGCAAGCCCCCTTCCACATGTGAGGGGGGAGATGTGGCCCCTCAAGCGCGCCGCATACCGATATGAGGGATGTCATCCTCAAGGTATTCCTCACCCGCCACCACAAACCCGTACTTCCCGTAATACCCCTGCAAATGCGCCTGGGCTGACAGAAAAATCGGCGTTTCGGGCCAGATCTCTTTGATCTGACGCAGAGTTTCTTCCATCATCTGGTGCCCCAAACCAGTACCGCGTGCCGCTGGCGCAACGATCACCCGGCCGACCACTACGTCACCGCCCTGGGATTCCGGGTCCAGCAGGCGCAGGTAGGCCACCAACTCATCATTTTTCCAGGCCATCAAGTGGTGGGTATCGCCAGCCAGGTCCTGCCCGTCGATGTCCTGATAAACGCACTTCTGCTCGACAACGAAGACTTCGCTGCGCAAACGCAGGATGGCATACAGCTGCTCCTTGCCCAGGTCGCTGTGATGTTTGCAAACCCAATCGACTGTCATGGTGTGGTCTCACGTAAATGTCTGTGCTGGATAGTAAGCGCGGTGGGCGGCGGTGTCTAAATCAACTATTTTTGTGAATGAAATCAATTTGCCATCATTGAGTGCGTTCACCGGCCGTTTCTTTGTGTAATCTGAGCTAATGTTAGAGCCTCAGGCATTGCCTGAACCAAGGCCATTGCCTGCCCGCCAAGGACTTTGAGCATGCTGCGACTCTCTCGTGCCGTTGCGTTGATTGGAGTGTTGTTGCTGGCGGCGCCTGCGTTTGCAGAGCGTCTGCGCCTGCGTTTGGTTGCAGATGCCTGGCCCCCCTTTACCGATGCCACGTTGATCAACGGCGGGCTGGCGACCGATATCGTCAGCACCGCCCTGGCCCGTGCGGGTTATGCCAGTGAGTTTGAACAGGTGCCGTGGGCTCGGGCGCTGATGGGCGTGGGCGACGGGCGCTATGACGTGCTGATCAACGCCTGGTACGACGATGCCCGCACGCACCTGGGAGAGTTCTCCGGCGAGTACCTGGTCAACCGCGTGCGGTTTATCAAGCGTCGCGACGACCCCATCGAGTATCAGAACCTTGAACAATTGCACGACTACCCCGTCGCCGTGGTGCGGGGGTATGCGTATTCAGCAGCGTTCGATGGGGATACGCAGTTACAGAAAGTCCCGGTGCATAACTTCGCCATGGCCGTGCGCATGCTGGCGGCGCAGCGGGTGCGGCTGACGGTGGAGGATGAATATGTCGCGCGCTATTACTTGTCCCGCGAATCGCCCAAAGTGCGCAATGCGGTGGAGTTCCTGCCCAAGCCGCTGAGTGAAAACAGTCTGCATATCCTGGTAAGCCTCAAGCACCCCGAGCACGCGCAGATCGTGGCCGGGTTTGATCGGGAGATTGCCAGGATGAAGGCCGATGGCAGCTATGCACGGTTGATGAGTGCACATGGGATGTAGCGGCCTAAGCCGCGCTGGTGTCCTTGATCAAATGCGCCGCCAACGTACGCAGCGGCCCCAACTGCCGGCAGATCAACGCCAACTGCGTCTGCACCAGTCGCTGCCCTTCATCTATCTCATCCGGCATCTGCTCCAGGTCCGCGGCCAGGGCTTCCTCGGCATCGCTCTGGATCGCAATGGGTTGCTTGTTGGCCAGCCCCGTGGCGATCTCATCGATGCTCGCCGCGAGGGTCTTGCCCGCGCCGTCGATCAGGTGTTCGTGCACCTCGGCCGGCAGTTGCGTGTCGCGGTGCGCGCCGAGCCCTGACAAGTAGCTGAGCAAGGTATGGGACAGCACCAGGAAACGGAAACCCACGTCCGCTTCCTTACGGAAATGCCCCGGCTCCATCAACATATTGGCCAGGGTGGTCGACAGTGCCGCGTCGGCGTTGTGCGCGTTGCGCCGGGCCAGGCGATAAGCCAGGTCGTCGCTCTTGCCGGCGGCATATTGCTGCATGATCTGGCGCAGGTAGATGCTGTTGCAGGTCAGGGTGTTGGCCAGCACTTTGTTCAGGCGGCGGCCCTGCCAGTCCGGCAGGAACAGGAACACCGCCAGGCCGGCGATCAGGCTGCCGAGCAACGTGTCGAGCAACCGTGGCAAAAACAGCCCGTAGCCATCGCCCACCTGATTGAAGCAGAACAGCACCATCAAGGTAATGGCCGCGGTCGCGAGGGTGTAGCGCGTGGTGCGGTTGATAAAGAACACCAGGCCTGCGGCGATGGCGAACATCGATTGCACCAGCGGGCTGGGGAACAGGTCGAACAGCGCCCAGGCCACGGTGAGGCCGATGGCGGTACCGATGATCCGCTGGCCAAGCTTGCGCCGGGTCGCACCGTAGTTCGGCTGGCACACAAACAGGGTGGTCAGGATGATCCAGTAACCCTGGGACGCGTGAATGACATGCAAGGTGCCGTAGCCGATGCTCAGCGCCAGGGACAGGCGCAGGGCATGGCGAAACAGCAGCGACGTCGGCGTGAGCTGCGTGCGCAGGCGCGTCCACATTTCCTTGAGGTTGCGCGGGGCGCGGTCCAGCAGGTTGCTATCGGTGGCGTCGGCCAGGGCGTCGGGGTTGCTGGCGTCGCCGAGCAGGCGGTCGAGCGTCGACAGGTTGGCCGCCAGCGCCCGCAGCGAGCGCAGCAGGCCGCGCCAGGCCGGGTTGCTCTGGATGCGCAGGTGTTCCAGCGAGGCGTTCAGGTCACTGAGGGCCTCGGCGAAGCTGTCGTCATAGATGAACGGCTGGCGCAACTGGATCGACTCGGCCAGGGCCTGGCAGGCCTTGCCTTGCTGACGCAACAGGCGCTGGCAGCGGAACAGCACATCGCTGTGGAAGAACGCTTCGGCCAGGGCGTTGTAAGGGTAATGGGATGAGCTGGCGCGTTCGTGGATGTCCTGGGCCAGGAAGTACAGTTTGAGGTAGCGACTGACCTTCGAGCCCGGTCGACCATTGCCCACGCGGTGCAGGATGATTTCCTTCGCGGCATTCAGCGCAGCCACGACTCGGCCGTTTTGCTGGGCCAGTTCCAGGCGCCGTGCTTCCACATCCAGTTGGCGGATCGGTTCGAACAACGACGATTTGAGCTTGAGGTAACGCCCCAACTCGCGGAACAACCGCGCCAGGCTCTGCTGCACCGGCTGGTTGGAAAACAGCGCCTGCCACAGCACCGACAACGCGCCGTACCAGGCGGCACCCGCCACCAACAGCAGTGGCTCGTGCCAGAAATCATTCACGGCACCACCGCGCTGGTCCACACCGATCATGGTGTACACCGACAGAATCAGCGTGGCCGATGCAATCGCCCCATAACGTTCGCCCAAGGCGCCGAGCATGGTCAGGCCGAACGTCGCCAGGGCCAGGGAAATGGCGAAAATCCACGGGTAGGGGAACAGCAACTCCACCGACAGCGCGGCGATGCTGAAACACACCAGCGTCACCGCCAGGGCATTGAGGCGGCCTTGCCAGCTGTCGTCGGTCTCGGCCAGGGCGCTGGCGATAATCCCCAGGAACAGTGGGATCAGCAGGGTCATTTCATCCTGGTACCAGCACAGCGCCATACTGCCGGTAAGGGCGATGAATACCCGAATGCTGTAACTGAATTTATCCAGCGCCCACAGGCGCCGCATGGACTGCTTGAACGAGGTCGATGACATGAAGTCTGGAGTCTTCCGGAGCGATGCCGCTAAATTGAGCTATCAAGGACGCCACGGCAAGGGTGGCGATCACATCCCCGCGCAAATATTTCCCAGGCACGCCGCAAATCAAAATGTGGGAGGGGGCAAGCCCCCTCCCACATGTTTTACCGTGCTGTGTCAGACGTATTGCGCGGCCGCGTAGCCCGAAGCCCACGCCCACTGGAAATTGAACCCGCCCAGGTGACCGGTCACGTCCAGCACCTCGCCGATAAAATACAGCCCCGGGCTTTTCAGCGACTCCATGGTCTTGGACGACACTTCCCGCGTATCCACCCCACCCAGCGTCACCTCGGCGGTGCGATAGCCTTCGGTACCCGCCGGCACCAGCTGCCAGCTCCCCAGTTTTTGCGCGATGTCGGCAATTTCGGCGTGGGTGTATTGCTTCATCGGCTTGGACACGAACCAGGTTTGCGCCAGCAGGTTGGCCATCTTCTTGGTGAAGATTTCACCCAGCAAGGTTTTCAGCTCGCTGTCCGGGCGCTCGGCTTGTTGCTGTTGCAGCCAGGTGTGGGCGTCGTGGTCGGGCAGCAGGTTAATCTCTACGGTGTCGCCGGGTTCCCAGTAGGACGAAATCTGCAGGATCGCCGGCCCGCTCAGGCCACGGTGGGTGAACAGGATGTTTTCGCGAAAGCTCTCGTTGTTGCAACTGACCAGGCAGTCCACGGAGGTGCCCGACAGCTCTGCGCACAACTCCTTGAGCTGATCGGTGATGGTGAACGGCACCAGCCCCGCGCGGGTGGGCAGCAGTTCATGGCTGAATTGCCTGGCCACCTGGTAACCGAAACCGGTCGCGCCCAGGGTTGGGATCGACAAACCGCCGGTGGCGATCACCAGGGATTCACACCGCAGCTCGCCCAAGGTGGTCTGCAATTGGTAGCCGCTGTCGAGCCTGGCAATTTCCTCGATGGAGGTGTCCAGGTGCAGGCTGACGCCGGTCTGGATGCACTCATCGAGCAACATGCCGAGGATGTCGCTGGACTTGTTATCGCAGAACAGCTGGCCGAGCTTTTTCTCGTGGTACGGCACGCCGTGCTTGGCCACCAGCCCGATAAAGTCCCACTGGGTGTAGCGGGCCAGCGCGGATTTGCAGAAGTGCGCGTTGTGCGAGAGAAAGTTGGCCGGCTCGGTGTACAGGTTGGTGAAATTGCAGCGGCCACCGCCGGACATCAGGATCTTTTTGCCGGCCTTGTTGGCGTGGTCGATCAGCATCACCTTGCGTCCACGCCCGGCGGCGGTCAGCGCGCACATCAAGCCTGCGGCGCCGGCGCCAATGATCACAACTTCGGTCGAGCGCACAGCAATGTCCTCATACAAATTCTGATGTGAAATACAGTCAAATGTGGGAGGGGGCTTGCTCCCGATTGCGATGTATCAGTAACAGATGTACTGACTGACACACTGCTATCGGGGGCAAGCCCCCTCCCACATTGGATCTCCGATAAATTTGGAGGTCCGTGTTACAGAATGCGAACGCGCAACGAACGGCCCTTGATCTTGCCGTCATTCAGCCGCTGCAACGCCTGTTTGGCGATGCCACGCTCCACAGCCACGAAGGCCTGGAAATCAAAGATCGCGATCTTGCCCACCTGGGCGCCCGGGATGCCGGCTTCGCCAGTCAACGCGCCAAGAATGTCACCTGGGCGAACCTTGTCTTTACGCCCGGCGGCGATACACAAGGTGCTCATCTGCGGCAGCAACGGGCCACCGCCTTGCGGCTTGAGGTTGTCCAACTGGTCCCAGTTCAGCGGCGATTTCTGCAACTGCTCGATGGCCTGGGCGCGGTGGGCTTCGGACGGCGCGACCAGGCTGATGGCGATGCCGGTCTCACCGGCGCGGCCGGTGCGGCCCACGCGGTGGATGTGGATTTCCGAGTCGCGGGCCAGTTCGACGTTGATCACCATGTCCAGCGCATCAATGTCCAGGCCGCGAGCGGCAACGTCGGTGGCAACCAGTACCGAGGTGCTGCGGTTTGCGAACATCGCCAGCACCTGGTCACGGTCGCGCTGCTCCAGGTCGCCATGCAGGCCGACGGCGGAAATGCCCTTGGCCGTCAGGTGATCCACGGTTTCCTGCACTTGCTGCTTGGTAAAGCAGAACGCCACGCAGGAGGCTGGACGGAAGTGCGCGAGGACCTTGCTCACCGCGTCCATGCGCTCTTGCGGCGAGATCTCGTAGAAACGCTGCTCGATCTGGTCGTCGGAGTGGAACGCTTCGGCTTTCACTTGCTGAGGCGCACGCATGAACTTGGAGGCCAGTTGCTTGATGCTCACCGGGTAAGTGGCCGAGAACAGCAGGGTCTGGCGGCGCGGTGGGGTCTTGCTGATGATGTCTTCGATGGCGTCGTAGAAGCCCATGTCGAGCATGCGGTCGGCTTCGTCGAGGATCAGGGTGTTCAAGCCGTCGAGTACCAGCGAGCCCTTGCGCAGGTGTTGCTGGATGCGGCCCGGGGTGCCGACGATGACGTGGGCACCGTGTTCCAGGGACGCGATCTGCGGGCCGAGGGACACGCCCCCGCACAGGGTCAGCACCTTGATGTTGTCTTCGGCGCGGGCCAGGCGGCGGATTTCCTTGGCAACCTGGTCGGCCAGCTCACGCGTCGGGCACATCACCAGCGCCTGGCAGCCGAAGTAACGCGGGTTGATCGGGTTCAACAGGCCGATACCAAATGCAGCGGTCTTGCCGCTGCCGGTCTTGGCCTGGGCAATCAGGTCCAGCCCTTTGAGGATCACCGGCAAGCTTTGCGCCTGGATCTGCGTCATCTCGACATAACCCAGCGAGTCGAGGTTAGCCAGCATGGCGGCGGACAAGGGCAAAGTATTAAAAGCGGTGGCGATGGTAGTCACGGGGCTGGCTCTGCAAAACAAAATGTCGCGCAGTGTACCAGCCCTGTGGGAATTTCCCTGCAAGTTCTAGACGAGACGCCGGTCAATGCTCGATATGCTGCTCTGGGCTGGCCGCGCGTTTGCCGTCTGTTGGCGACAGTTGCAGGAAGATCCCCGCGGCCAGCATCGCCATGATGCCCACGGTGAGGAAGGTCAACTGGAACGCGCCGAGCACCGTGCTCACGCCGTCGTTGCCGGTTTCTGCGGTAAAACCGCCGAGCAACGCGCCGGCGCATGCCACGCCGAGGCTCAGGGACAGTTGCGCCACGACCGACAGCAAACTGTTGCCGCTGCTGGCCTGGGCGTCGTCGAGGTCGATCAGGGTGACGGTATTCATCGCGGTAAATTGCAGCGAGTTGATGGCCCCCAAAACCGCCAGCATGCCCAGCAGCAACGGGTAGGGCGTGTGCTCCGTAACCAGCCCCATGCTGGCCAACATGATCCCCAACGCCAGGGTGTTGCCGGTGAGCACCACGCGGTAACCCAGGCGCTCGATCAGCGGGCGGGCGATGGACTTGGCAAACATCGCCGCCGCCGCCAGAGGCAACATGCTCATGCCGGCCTGCGACGGCGAATAACCCAGCGCCACTTGCAACAGCAGCGGCACCAGGAACGGCAGCGCACCACTGCCCAACCGTGCGAACAGGTTGCCCAGGATGCCCACCGCGAAAGTGCGCGTCTTGAACAGCACCGGCGAGAACAGCGCATTGTCGATATGCCCGGCGCGCAGCCAATACGCCGCCAGGCACGCCAGCCCGCCGAACAGCAGTAACATCACCCGCAGGTGCGGCAGGTGCAGTTCGCCCAGGCCTTCCATGGCGATGGTGATCAGCACCATCGCCGCGCCAAACAGCAAAAAGCCCGCGCCGTCGAAGCGTGTGCGCTCGCTGCCGCGCAAGTCGGGGATGAATTTCCACACGGCGTAGCAGCCGATCATGCCCACCGGCAGGTTGATCAGGAAGATCCAGTGCCAGGTCAGGTATTGCACCATCCAGCCGCCCATGGTCGGGCCGAGCAGGGGGCCGAGCAGGCCGGGGATGGTAATGAAGCCCATGATTCGCACCAGTTCGGAGCGGGGGTAGGCGCGTAACACCACCAGCCGCCCGACCGGCAGCATCAACGCACCGCCCAGACCCTGCACCACCCGTGCACCCACCAACATGGTCAGGCTGCTGGACAAGGCGCACAGCAAGGAGCCGATGCTGAACAGCATGATCGCGCCAAAGAAGATTTTCTTGGTGCCGAAGCGGTCGGCGATCCAGCCCGATGCCGGGATCAGCAACGCGACGGTGAGCATGTAGGCGATCACCACGCCTTGCATGCGCAGCGGGTTTTCCGCCAGGTCTCGGGCCATGGCCGGCAGCGCCGTGTTCAGAATCGTCCCGTCCAGCGACTGCATGAAGAAGGCGATCGCTACCACCCAGGGGAGCCAGCGGGCGGTCTTGGCATCGAGAGGGGCGCGATTCGGCATGGGATCCCTTTTGTTAGCAGGCTATGTGTCGGCGATTATGCGCCATCCGCCTCTGCTTTTCCCACTGGCGGTTCGTCTAAGTCCGACAACGCCGCGTGCTCGCCCACCAAAAAATTCAACAGCGCACGATGCACCGCCAACGCGGCTTCGCGGGACTCCAGATCAAGCAAGTGGCCAGTGTGCTCGGCGACGGCGAAGCTGCTGCGCCCCACGTACTGCTTGAACAACCGGGCATCGGCGGCCGGCGTGTATTGATCCAGCGCGCCATTGAGGAAATGCACCGGCGTTTCAATCTGCCTGAGTGCTGGCAAGTAGTTGCCATCCCCCAACGCCAGCACCTGATGGATATGAAAGCGCGCCTGGCGGTACTCGGTGGTGGCCATGTTCGCCAGGTGACGATGGTTGTTGCGCTTGAGACGCGGCGACAGGTATTGGCCCACCGTCTCGTTGAGCAAGTGGCCGACGGCGGATTTGTCATCGGCCTCGATCAGCACGCGCACGCGCTCCACATAGTCGAGCATCGCCGGGTTGAGGTTGGGCGCCAGGGCCATCACCACCGAGCTTTCGATGGAGGGCGGGTTATGCGCCAGGGTCAGCAGCGTCGAGATGCCGCCCCACGAGGCCGACACCAGGTGGTTGACCTCAAAACGCTCGACCAGGGCGCGCAGCATCTGCACTTCGTCGTCCTTGGTTACCAGGTCCAGGTCGGTGTTGTACTCACGCGAATAGCCGGAGAACGGCAGATCAAACAGCAGCACATTGAAATGCTCCGCCAGGCATTTGCTGGTGCGGGCGAAGGAGCGCGTGGTCGACAGTGCGCCGTTGACCATCAGCACGGTCTTCTTGTGCGGGTCGTTGCCGAGTTGTTCGACGTGGACGTTGTAGTGTTTGAACAACTTTTGTATGACCAAACTTCCATGGTTCATCGCAGCACTCCCTGTGGTGTGGCGGTATGCCATTAACCCTTATAACGAGGTTTTTTGCAGGCGACAACAGGCCGCCCATGCACGCGGGGGGGGAAGAGAATTGACTGAAGGAAGGGCCGAAACCGAGCTGTCTGAAATTAACGCAATACGGTGTGGGAGGGAGAGCAAGCCCCCTCCCACAGGGATTTTTGGTGTTTAAAGGGTCAGGGTCAGGCGCTTGATCAAGGCACCGGGAAGCAGATTGGATGAAGTATTGCGCTGCCCATAGGTGCTGGCCGACAGCAGCAGCTCGCGTTCCGCCGTCAGCGCTTCCAATTGCGAACCCAGCAAGCTGTAGACGCTGTCATCAAAGCGCATGGTGCTGATCGGCGCCTTGATTTTGCCGTCTTCTACCCAGAATGTGGCGAAGCGCGTCATGCCGGTCAGGCGCGCCGCCGGCAGGTCGGAGTAATTGAGGTACCACAGGTTGCTGATGTACAGCCCGGTGCCCAACTGTTTGAGGATATCGGCCTGGGCCAGGCTGCCCGCCGCCATCTGCAAGGCGCTGGGGGCTTCGTCGCTGCTGGCGCCGTTGGCGCTCAGGCCATACTCGGCGGCGCTGCGCGAATTGACCAGTCGGCCGTCGGCCTTGCCGGCGTTAATCAGGGTCACATCGCTGCGCGGGTAGCCTTCCGTGGAGAACGCCTGGCTCAGGGAGCCGCTGATCTGTTCATTCACGGTCACCAGCGGGCTCAGGTGCTGCTCACCGGCATACAGTCGTTGCAATGAGCTGCCCTTGCTGGCGATGGCTTGGGCGGAGAACCCACCCCAGGTGATGATGCCGATGATTTCTTCCAGCGCGGCCGGCGCCAGATAGGCGCGGTACTCTCCGGGCGGCAATGGGTGCAGTGGGCGGTCGAGGAACACCAATTGCTCGCGCGCCTGCTGCAAGCGCGCGGTGAACTCGGCGCTGTCCCAGGTGTGCCCGGCGTAGCTGGCTTTGACCGCTTCGCCATTGGCATGGAACAGGCTGAAATCGAAGTTGAAGCTATTGGCCTGGTGCCAGCCGAACGCGCCGTCGGAGCTGGCAAAGCCACGGCTGATCGGGCCGGCGGCGTAGATGCCGACCAGGTCTACGCCGGCGGCGGCCTGGCTGATGTCTTCCAACACCTGCGCCAGTTGGGGCAGTGGCCGCGCCTGTTCATTGCTGCTTTGCCAGGCGTTGTGGTTGAGCAACAGGTACGGGTCCGGCGGCAACAACGGCAAGGTTTCGCGCAGTTGCTGCAAGCCCTCGGCGAGGCGTTGGCGGTCCAGTTGCGGCTCGCCGGCCAGGGTAATGCCCAGGTCGGCATGCCGGCCGTTATTGATCAGTTTCAGGTTGAGGCTGGCCTGCTGCACCTGGCCGGCCTGGCGTACCTTGGCATGGTTGAAGCGCACGAACTCAGAGGCTTCCGCCGCGTAGCCGAGGTGAAATTGTTCCTTGTCGGTGACGGCCTGTTTGAGCCACTCCACCAGCGCCTTGAAATCATTCATCAGGCATCTCCCCCAAATACGTCGACATTGCTGAATACACAGGCCGGCGATGCATGGCCGACGCGGATCACCTGGTTGGGCTCGCCCTTGCCGCAATTTGGCGTGCCCAACACCTTGAAGGTGCTGGCGTCGCCCACGGCGCTGAGCTTGCGCCAGAACTGCGCGGAAATGGCGCGGTAGTTGGGGTTCTTCACCACACCCTTGAACTCGCCGTTTTCGATCAACTGGCCCCATTCGCAGCCGAATTGGAACTTGTTGCGTGCGTCATCAATGGACCATGAGCGGTTGGTCGACATCAGGATGCCGTTTTCGATGCCGCCCACCAGTTGTGCCAGGCTCTTGTCGCCCGCTTCGATATTCAGGTTGGCCATACGGTCGATCGGCGGGCGGTTCCAACTGCTCGCACGGCTGTTGGCCACGCCGCCCAGCCCGGCGCGAAATTGCGACAACGCCCCACCCAGCGGCTTGAGCAGCAGCCCCTCGCGGATCAGGAATTGCTTGCTGGCGCGGGTGCCGTCGTCGTCGTGGCTGTAGCTGGCGAGCTGCTCGGGAATGTCCGGGTCGAAGGTCACGTTGAGCAGCTTGGAGCCGTATTGCAGATGGCCGAAGTCGCTGGCCTTCACAAAGCTGGTGCCGGCGTAGTTGCGCTCGTCACCAAGAATGCGGTCCAGTTCCAGCGGGTGGCCGATGGATTCGTGGATCTGCAGGATCATCTGGTCGGGCATCAGCAGCAGGTCGCGCGGGCCCTGGGGTGTGTTCGGCGCCAGCAGCAGTTGCAGGGCTTCGTCGGCCACCCGTGGCGCCGCACCGACCAGGTCGAAGCGGTTGATCACATCAAAGCCGCCCTGCTGGCCGAAGTTGGTGCCGCCGAGGGTGCGGGTCTGGCTGTCGCTGCCATCAAAGGCGGTGACGTTGACGCCTGGGAAAACAAAACGCTGGGCCTGGCGCAGTTCGGCGCCGGCGGTGTTCAGGTAGATCTGCTCGACGTGGGTCATGCCCAGGCTCACGTCCCAGCTCACCAGGCGCTCGTCCCTGGGCACGGCGGCCGACGCGTCGCCCAGCAACTGGTAGCAATCGCTCAAGGACGGGAAGGGCTGGCCGAGGTCGGGCGACAGGTAATCGGCGACGTCGCTGGACACCTGTTGCTCGCGCAGGTCGAGCAACGCGTGGGGTTTGATGCGCCGGGCCTGCTGCTCGGCGCGCTCGAGGGCGGCTTGCAGGCCGGCAAGCGAGATATCGTTGGTCGCGGCGTAGGCTTCAACCCCGTTAAGGCGCACGGTGAGCATGGCGCCTTCGTCGTGGCTCAGGTGCGGCGGTTCGGCGACGTTCTTGCGTACCGACAGGTAGTGGCCGGATTCGCGGACGTAGCGCAGGGAGAAAAATTCGGCGGCGGTGCGCAGGGCACTGAAGTGTTTTTTGAGTGTGGCGTGGTGGTCGAACATGGGGCCTTCCTTGTGGGCGGCTCAGCGCGGGCAGGCAAACAGAGTAGGCCTGGGCTGGGGGCTGATCAAGGAAAGTGTAAAGGCAGGGGTGTGGTTTCTGGTCGGGCCTCATCGGGGGCAAGCCCCCTCCCACATTTGACTGTGTTTACACATCTGAATGGGTGAACACAGTCAGTGTGGGAGGGGGCTTGCTCCCGATAGCGGCGCCACGGTGTATCAGTTACTGCGCAATCTCACGCAACGGCTTGCCACGCACCGGCGCATCGCCCGCCACGTAGTAGTCGGCGGTGCTGCGCGGCAGTGGCTTGCGCCCACGAATCTTGTCGGCGATTTTCTCGGCGATCATGATCGTCGGCGCGTTCAGGTTGCCGGTGGTGATGATCGGCATGATCGACGCATCGACCACACGCAGGCCTTGCATGCCATGCACGCGACCTTCGCCATCCACCACGGCCATCTCGTCGGTGCCCATCTTGCACGAGCACGAAGGGTGGAACGCAGTCTCGGCGTGCTCGCGGATGAACCTGTCCAGTTGCTCATCGGTTTGCACCTCGATACCGGGGCTGATTTCGCGGCCACGGTACGGGTCCAGTGCCGGTTGCTGCATGATTTCACGGGTCAGGCGGATGCCATCGCGAAATTCCTGCCAGTCCTGTTCGGTGGCCATGTAGTTGAAGAGGATGCTCGGGTAGTCCCGTGGGTTCTTCGACTTCAGCTGGATACGGCCACGGCTCGGCGAACGCATGGAGCCCATGTGCGCCTGGAACCCGTGCTCTTTCACACCATTGCTGCCGTTGTAGTTAATCGCTACCGGCAGGAAGTGGTACTGGATATTCGGCCATTCGAATTCTTCACGGGTACGGATAAAACCGCCCGCCTCGAACTGGTTGCTGGCGCCGATACCGGTACCGTTGAACAGCCATTCGGCACCGATGGCCGGCTGGTTGTACCAGAGCAGCGACGGGTACAGCGACACCGGCTGGGTGCACGCATATTGCAGGTACAGCTCAAGGTGGTCCTGCAGGTTTTCACCCACGCCGGGCAGGTCGTGAACCACCGGGATGTCGAGGCTTTCCAGCAATTTGGCCGGGCCCACGCCGGAGCGTTGCAGCAATTGCGGCGAAGCGATGGCGCCGCTGCACACTAGTACTTCCTTGCGTGCACGGGCTTCAACGCGCTCTTCGGCGGCGCCGATCAGGTAACGCACGCCCACCGCGCGCTTGCCTTCGAACAACACCTTATCGGTGAGGGCGTGGGTGACGATGGTCAGGGTCGAGCGCTTTTTAGCCGTGTCCAGGTACCCGCGTGCGGTGCTGGCGCGACGGCCGTTGGGCGTGACGGTACGGTCCATCGGGCCGAAACCTTCCTGCTGGTAGCCGTTCAAGTCTTCGGTACGCGGGTAACCGGCCTGCACGCCGGCTTCGACCATGGCGTGAAACAGCGGGTTATTGCCGGCTTTAGGCGTGGTCACGCTGACCGGGCCATCGCCGCCGTGCCAATCGTTGGGGCCGATGTCGCGGGTTTCGGCCTTGCGGAAATACGGCAGGCAGTCGAGGTAGGTCCAGTCTTCCAGGCCCGGCAGTTTCGACCAGTTGTCGTAGTCCATGGCGTTGCCACGGATGTAGCACATGCCGTTGATCAGCGAAGAGCCACCCAGGCCCTTGCCGCGACCGCATTCCATCCGGCGGCCGTCCATGTGCGGCTCCGGATCGGTTTCGTAGGCCCAGTTGTAGCGACGGCCTTGCAGGGGGAACGCCAGGGCGGCAGGCATCTGGGTACGGAAGTCGAGGCGGTAGTCCGGGCCACCGGCTTCCAGCAACAGGACGGTGACGCCTTCGTCTTCGGTCAGACGGGTCGCCAGGGTGTTACCGGCGGAGCCGGCACCCACAATGATGTAATCGTATTCTTGGGACATTGGATGCACCCTCTTTGAGGTGGGGTCAGGTCGGGCCTCATCGGGGGCAAGCCCCTCCCACATTTGGAATGTGTTCACAAATCAAAGTGTGGGAGGGGGCTTGCCCCCGATGGCGGCCTCAAAGGCACTACAAATCTCGGGTGTTAGAACACCGAGGCGTAGTCGCCCAGCTCAACCTGTACCGATTTGATGCGAGTGAAGTTGTTCAGCGAGCTGATGCCGTTCTCACGGCCCACGCCCGACTGCTTGTAGCCACCCACCGGCATCTTCGCGTCGGACTCGCCCCAGGCGTTGATCCAGCAGATACCCGCTTCCAACTGATGAATCACGCGGTGGGCGCGGTTCAGGTCCTTGGTGACCAGGCCGGCGGCCAGGCCGAAGTCGGTGTCGTTGGCGCGGCGGATCACTTCTTCTTCAGTCTCGTAGGTGAGGATGCTCATCACCGGGCCGAAGATTTCTTCGCGCACGATCACCATGTCGTCGGTGCAGTCGGTGAACACGGTCGGTGCCACGAATGCGCCTTTGGCCAGGTCGCCCTCGGTCAGGCGGTCGCCGCCGCACAGCAGGCGGGCGCCTTGCTCTTTGCCCTTGGCGATATAGCCCAGCACGCTTTCCATATGGGCAAAGCTGACCAGCGGGCCGAAGTTGGTGTTTTCGTCTTGCGGGTTGCCGATGCGAATGCGCGCCACGCGCTCGACGATCTTGGCTTCGAACGCCGCTTGCAAATGCTTGGGCACGAACACGCGGGTGCCGTTGGTGCAGACCTGGCCGGAGCTGTAGAAGTTGGCCATCATCGCGGTGTCGGCGGCGCGGTCGAGGTCGGCATCGTCGAAAATGATCAGCGGGGACTTGCCGCCCAGCTCCATGGTCACGTCCTTGAGCGACGAACTCGACGCGCTGGCCATGACTTTCTTGCCGGTGTCGGTGCCGCCGGTGAACGAGACTTTCTCGATGCGCGGATGCTCGGTCAGCCAGGTGCCGACTTCACGGCCGCTGCCGGTCAGCACGTTGAACACGCCCGCCGGTACGCCGGCTTCGGTGTAAATCTCGGCCAGTTTCAGGGTTGTCAGCGAGGTGACTTCGCTGGGCTTGAAGATCATCGCGTTACCGGCCGCCAGCGCCGGTGCGGATTTCCACAGGGCGATCTGGATCGGGTAGTTCCACGCGCCGATACCGGCGACCACGCCCAGTGGCTCGCGGCGGGTGTAGACGAAGGCGGTGTCGCGCAGCGGGATCTGCTCGCCTTCGATGGCCGGCACCAGGCCTGCGTAGTATTCCAGCACGTCGGCGCCGGTGACGATGTCGACGTACTTGGTTTCGGAGAAGGCTTTACCGGTGTCCAGGGTTTCCAGGGCGGCCAGTTCATCGTTGCGCTCGCGCAGGATGTCGACGGCACGACGCAGGATGCGCGAACGCTCCATGGCGGTCATGGCGGCCCAGATTTTCTGGCCTTTTTCGGCGCTGACCACGGCACGTTCAACGTCGTCTTTGGTGGCGCGTTGCACTTGGGCGAGAACTTCACCGTTAGCCGGGTTGATGGCTTCGAAGGTGGCATCGCTGCCAGCGTCGCTGTAGCCGCCGTCAATGTAGAGTTTTTGCAGGTCGAAACGGGCCATAAAGTCCTCGCAAGTGCATAAGTGGTTGGCGTTACCCGCCGCACAAGGGGCGGCGGACGTTCAGGGGTTGAGCGGTTATAGGTGCTCTAACTCACCTGCTTGGCCAATTGGAAATCCATGTATTCGTGAGCGATGCGTTGCGCCTGCTCCGTATCGAAAGCGTCTCCCGACAGGGCACCGCGCAACCACAAACCGTCGATCAGGGCCGCCAGGCCTCGGGCTGCGCTGCGTGCCTCGGGCAACGGCAGCGTGCGGCGGAACTGGCAGCACAGGTTGGAATACAGACGCTGATCGTTGATCCGCTGCAACCTGTGCAAAGACGGGTGATGCATGCTGGAGGCCCAGAAGGCCAGCCAGGTTTTCATTGCCGGGCCGTTGACCTGGCTGGCGTCGAAGTTGCCGGCGACGATCACCTGGAGGTGAGCGCGTGGGCTGTCGTCTTTCAACGCCTGTCGACGGGCGTGGATGTTTTCCATCAGCACGCTCATCAAGTACTGCATCGTCGCTGCGATCAGGCCGTTCTTGTCCCGAAAGTAGTGACTGATGATGCCGTTCGAAACGCCGGCCAAACGGGCGATCAACGCAATGCTGGCATCTCCCATCCCGACCTGATCGATGGCCGTCATCGTGGCTTCGATCAATTGCTGGCGGCGTATGGGTTGCATACCGACCTTGGGCATGTAGCACCTCTCCTTAGGCCTGCCGACGGGCGATCACGTCCATCGGCTTGAAGGCCAGTCTATTTTGTTTTGATTGAACGTTCAATCAACAAAGAATAAGCTCTGCGACAAATCGTCGCTGCTGGCAGGTATTTCCTACTTGAAAGACAGCGACATCTGACACCTGGAAAACCCCGCAAACGCCCTATGCACCGCCTCGGCGGGGGCAGGGATTTTCGGGCTGTCTTTATAACACCCGTCCGTCGACTGCCGAAAAATCGATGGCGCGGGATAACCGTTGCCTTGTGTTTCTCTCTCGCACTGCCTGGAGCATCTGCGCCATGAGTTCTGCCTCTCTAATAAAGACCCCGCCGGAAAAGGTGCGGGTCAACGGTTGGGTGTTCTACACCTCCACCGCGCTGATTCTGTTGTTGACCGCCATCCTGATCATCGCCCCGCAGGAGGCCGGGCGCATGCTCGGCGTCGCCCAGGCCTGGCTTTCCAAAAGCTTCGGCTGGTACTACATGGTGGTGATCGCCGCTTACCTGGTGTTCGTGGTCGGCCTGGCGTTTTCGTCCTACGGCAAGTTGAAATTGGGCAGCAAGGACGACACCCCGGACTTCAGCTACGGCGCCTGGGCCGGGATGCTGTTTTCGTCGGGCATCGGCATTTCGCTGCTGTACTTCGGTGCGTCCGAACCGTTGGACCACTACTTCAACCCGCCCGAAGGCGCGGCGGCCAGCAATGGCGCGGCACGCCAGGCATTGCAACTGACCTTCCTGCATTGGGGCCTGCATGGCTGGGCGATCTACGCCCTGGTCGGCCTGGCCGTGGCGTACTTTGCGTACCGCCACAACCAGCCGCTGGCCTTGCGTTCGGCGCTGTACCCGCTGGTGGGCGAGCGGTGGGTGAAGGGCGCGGCCGGCCACGCGGTGGACGGTTTCGGCATGTTCGTAACCCTGCTGGGCCTGGTGACCAACCTGGGGATCGGCGCGATGCAGGTGTCGTCCGGGCTGGAAAACCTGTTCGGCATGCAGCACAACAACACCAACCTGTTGATCGTGATCATCGTGATGAGCACCGTGGCGACCATCGCCGCCGTGTCGGGGGTGGAGAACGGCATTCGTCGCTTGTCCAACCTCAACATCGTGCTGTTCAGCGGTTTGCTGATCTTTGTGCTGTTGTTCGGCCCCACCCTGCACTTGCTCAACGGCCTGGTGCAGAACACCGGTGACTACCTCAACGGCATCGTGCTGAAAACCTTCGACCTGTATGTGTACGCAGGCGATGGCGACAAAACCGAGCGCTGGATGGGCCTGTGGACCCTGTTTTACTGGGCCTGGTGGATTTCCTGGGCACCGTTCGTGGGCATGTTCATCGCGCGTATTTCCCGTGGCCGCACGGTACGTGAACTGGTGGCCGGCGTACTGCTGATCCCGCTGGGCTTCACCCTGGCGTGGCTGTCGATCTTCGGTAACTCGGCGCTGGACCTGGTGCTGAACCAGGGTGCGGTGGCGTTGGGCAAGACCGCCCTGGAACAACCCTCCATGGCGATCTACCAACTGCTGGAACATTACCCGGCGTCGAACATTGTTATCGGTGTGTCGATCTTCGTGGGCTTTGTGCTGTTCCTGACCCCGGCGGATTCCGGCGCGGTGATGATGGCCAACCTTTCCTGCAAAGGCGGCAACGTAGACGAAGATGCGCCGCACTGGCTGCGGATCTTCTGGTCGGCGGTGATCACCCTGGTGACCATCGGCCTGTTGTTTGCCGGTAACTTCGAAGCCATGCAGACCATGGTGGTGCTGGCGGGGCTGCCGTTCTCGGTGGTGTTGATTTGCTTTATGTTCGGTTTGCACAAGGCCATGCGCCAGGATGTGGCCATCGAACAGGAGCAGGCGCAATTGGCTGAACGTGGGCGCCGTGGTTTCAGCGAGCGCTTGACCGCCCTGGACCTGCAACCGAGCCAGGCCACCGTGCAACGCTTTATGGACAAACACGTGACGCCGGCGCTGGAAGAGGCCGCGACTGCGTTGCGTGAGCAAGGGCAGGATGTGCAGACGCTGCTGGGTAAATCCAAGCGTTGCATTGGCGTGCGCATCGAGATGGAGGAGGGCAACCCGTTTGTCTACGAAGTGAGCCTGGATGCTTACTCGGCGGCGCCGAGCGACGTGCCGGAAGAAGAACGCATCCGCTATTACCGGGCCGAGGTGTACCTGCACAACGGGCCTCAGGAGTACGACCTGATGGGCTTCGCCCAGGAACAGATTACCCGGGACGTGCTCGATCAGTTTGAAAGCCATCGGCAGCTCCTTGGCCGGGTCTATAGCTGACAGTTGAGCTTGGCAGTGCTTTAAATGTGGGAGGGGGCTTGCTCCCGATGGCAGTGTGTCAGTCAGTACCGCTGTTACTGATACACCGTCATCGGGAGCAAGCCCCCTCCCACATTGACCCTGTTTCTTCAGTGGGTTTTGCAGTGTGGGTCAGCCCAGGTTTTTGCCCAGCAGGGCATGGTAGAGCTCACTGTCGCCCAGAATTCCCACCACCTTGTTGTTGTCGTGCAACACCAGCTTGTTTCCCGTCTGGTAACGAATCTGCAACGCATCGCGCATGCCGATATTGGAGTCCACCAGCGTCGGCACGCGGCCCAAACCTTCCACGGCTTGCCCCGGTGCCCAGTTCTGCAGGTTCATCACCACGCCATTCTGGCGCGCGCCCTGAATGGTGTTGCCTTCGGCCAGGTCCAGCCATGAGTCGCCGCCCGGGTCCAGGCATACCGAGCCGTTGACGCGCGTGCAGTTGTCCAGCGTGCGCATCAGGCTGCGGCCGCACAGTACGTTCAGCGGGTTGGTATGGGCGACGAAGGTGCGTACATAGTCGTCCGCCGGGTTCAGCACGATCTCTTCCGGCACGCTGTACTGGATGATCTTGCCGTCTTTCATGATCGCAATACGGCTGCCCAGCTTGAGCGCCTCGTCGAGGTCGTGACTGACGAACACGATGGTTTTGCTCAGCTTGCGTTGCAGCTCCAGCAGTTCGTCCTGCAAGCCTTGGCGGATCAGCGGGTCGAGAGCGGAGAAGGGTTCGTCCATCAGCAGGATGTCGGCGTCCATCGCCAACGCGCGCGCCAGGCCGACGCGCTGCTGCATGCCGCCGGACAGCTCATCGGGCTTCTTGTTGCGCCATTGGGTCAGGCCCACCAGCTCCAGTTTCTCGTCCACCAGCTTGCGCCGTTCTTTCTCGGGGCGGCCCTGCATTTCCAGGCCGAAGCTGATGTTTTCGCGCACCGTCAGCCAGGGCATCAGGGCGAACTTCTGGAACACCATGGCGATGCGCTTGGTGCGCATCATTTTCAGCTCGGCCGGGGTGCACGAGGCGATGTCGATCTGGCGACCTTCATGCTCCACAAACAGCTGGCCACGGCTCACGGTGTTGAGGCCGTTGATGCAGCGCAGCAAGCTCGACTTGCCGGAGCCCGACAGGCCCATCAGCACGCAGATCTCGCCTTTCTCGATGTCCAGGCTGGCTTTTTCAACGCCGACGATCTGCCCGGTCTTTTTCAGAATCTCGTTACGGCTCATGCCCTGGTCCAGCAGCTTGAGCGCTTCGCGTGGGTCTTTGGAGAAGATCACGTCGACTTTGTCGAATCGGATAATGCTCATGCATCACCCCCTACTTTAGCGTCGGGTTGTTTGCAGATGCGGTCGAGCATGATGGCCAGCAACACAATCGCCAGGCCGGCTTCGAAGCCCAGGGCAATGTCGGCGGTGTTCAGTGCGTTGACCACCGGCTTGCCGAGGCCATCGGCACCTACCAGGGCGGCGATCACCACCATCGACAGCGACAGCATGATGCATTGGGTAATGCCGGCGGCAATGCTCGGCATGGCGTGGGGCAGTTCAATGCGCGAGAGCAACTGACGGCGCGAGCAGCCAAAGGCCTTGCCGGCGTCCATCAACTCTTGCGGTACATCGCGGATACCCAGGTAAGTCAGGCGGATGGGCGCGGCAATCGCGAACACCACCGTGGAAATCAAACCAGGCACCACACCCAGCCCGAAGAGGGTCAGGGTAGGGATGAGGTAGACGAAGGTCGGTACGGTCTGCATCAGATCGAGCACCGGCCGCATCATGGTGTAGAACATCGGTTTGTGCGCGGCAACAATGCCCAGCGGCACGCCGATGACCACGCAGACCAGCGTGGCGAACAGCACCTGCGCGAGGGTCTCCATGGTTTCCTGCCAGTACCCCAGGTTGAGGATCAGCAGGAAGGAGGCGATGACAAAAACAGTCAGTCCCCATTTACGTTGAATAAAGTGAGCCAGCAGCGCAATCAGACCGATCAATGCCAGCGGATTGAACCAGGTCAGCGCAAACGTCACGCCGTGGATCATCGTTTCCAGTGTCGATGCGATTGCGTCGAAGTAGTTGGCGCCGTGTTGGGTCAACCATTCGACGAAGGCAGCGATGTACTGGCCTAGTGGGATTTTCTGTTCAGTCAGCATGGTAGTGAATGTCCACATGCGAAGAGGGAAACGTCCCGGGCCAGCGCACCGGCCCGGGGTCAGCAGGTATTACTTGGCGAGGTAAGCTTTGACTGCATCGAGCCCTGGTTTGCCATCAACGGTGGTGACACCGGCGAGCCAGGTGTCGAGCACTTGCGGGTTCTTTTTCAGCCAGGCCTTGGCGGCGGCGTCGGCCTTCATTTTGTCGTCCAGGACGTTACCCATCAGCGTGCTTTCCATGTCCAGCGTGAACACCAGGTTTTTCAGCAACTGACCCACGTTGCTGCATTCCTGGGTGTAGCCCTTGCGGACGTTGGTGTAGATGGTGGCCTGACCGTAGTTGGGGCCGAACGAGTCGTCACCGCCGGTCAGGTACTTCATCTTGAAGCGGGTGTTCATCGGATGCGGTTCCCAGCCCAGGAACACGATGGCCTGGTCGCGCTTGGAGGCGCGTTCGACCTGGGAGAGCATGCCGGCTTCGCTGGACTCGACCACCTTGAAGCCGGCGGTTTTGAGGCCGAAGGCGTCTTTGTCGATCAGCGTCTGGATGGTGCGGTTGCCGTCGTTACCTGGCTCGATGCCGTAGATCTTGCCACCCAGCTCATCCTTGAATTTGGCGATGTCGGCGAAGTCTTTCAGGCCTTTGTCGTACAGCGCCTGTGGGACCGCCAGGGTGTACTTGGCGTTCTCCAGGTTGGCGCGCACGGTTTCCACGGTGCCCGCATCACGGTACTGCTTGATGTCGTTTTCCATGGTCGGCATCCAGTTGCCGAGGAAGATGTCCATGTTCTTGCCGTCAGCCAGTGACTTGTAGGTCACCGGTACCGAAATCATCGTGGTGCGCGGCTTGTAGCCCAGGCCCTTGAGGATTTCGCTGGTGGTCGCGGTGGTGACGGTGATGTCGGTCCAGCCGACATCGGAGAAGTTGACGGTCTTGCACTGTTCCGGTTCTGCAGCGTGCGCCATGACTGGCAGACTCAGCATGGCGGCCAACAACAACGAGGGTGAACCTTTCATCTGGGTAGACTCCTGTGTTTTTTCTGGCGGCCTTCGCCGCGCTTTATAAGTGTTGCGGTTGGAGCGTGCGACAACAGCTCTGCCACGGTGCCTTGCAAACGAGTCGAGACTGATCATGTACCAGTGAAAATCTGACGCCTACAGGGTGCGTCGTATCCAGTACAGGGAGGGTCGTATCCAGTGTTGGTGACGTCGTTTACAGCTTTTTCCCAAGGTAAAACCACGGGATTTGCTCATCTGCACCGCAAAAAACGGCCAAAAACAGTGTTCGCATGCAAGCGACGCTGGTGAGCATGGGTGCGTCGGTGTGAGACGCCGTGACGGGCAACAAAAACTGGATGATGCCGCCATCTGGGCGATCTGAGCGTAGCACCTCGTTCAAGCCTGGCCGCGCTTATCGAGGAGTTCTACCGCAATGGCTATCAGCGTTTTCGACCTGTTCAAGATCGGCATCGGGCCTTCGAGTTCTCACACCGTCGGCCCCATGCGCGCCGCGGCGTTGTTCGTCCAGGCACTGCGTGGGCGCGAATGGTTGGAACAGGTTCGGCGTGTCGAAGTTCAGCTGTACGGCTCATTGTCGGCCACCGGCATCGGCCATGGCAGCGACACCGCCACCATCATGGGCCTGATGGGCGAATGGCCGGACGCGATCGACCCCTCGCAAATCGGCCCACGCATCCATACCCTGCGCGAAACCGACACCCTGCTGCTGGACGGGCGTTTGCCGGTGCCGTTTGTGTGGGCCCGGGACATGCGCCTGCTCGATGAAAACCTGCCGTTCCATCCCAACGCCATGACCCTGGTGGTGTATGGCGATGACGGTGAGCTGCACCGCGACACTTACTACTCGGTGGGCGGCGGTTTTGTGGTGGATGAAGCCCAGGCCCAAAGCGGCGTGGCGGACATGGACCGCACCGAACTGCCCTATGACTTTTCCAGCGCCGTGGAGCTGTTGCACCTGTGCAAGACCCACAACCTGCGCGTCGCCGAGTTGATGCTGGCGAATGAAAAGGTCTGGCGCTCCGAAGAAGAAATCCGCAGCGGCTTGATGAAACTCTGGCGTGCCATGCAGGACTGCGTGGAGCAGGGCCTCAAGCACGAAGGCATCCTGCCTGGCGGCCTGAACGTGCGCCGTCGCGCGGCCAAGTTGCACCGCAGTTTGCAGGAGCTGGGCAAACCCAATGTGATCGGCTCGACCCTCAGCGCCATGGAGTGGGTCAACCTGTTCGCCCTGGCGGTCAACGAAGAAAACGCCGCCGGTGGGCGCATGGTCACCGCACCCACCAATGGCGCGGCGGGCATCATCCCGGCGGTGCTGCACTACTTTATGAAGTTCAGTGAAGAAGTCACCGAGGCCAATGTGGTCGACTACCTGCTCGGCGCGGCGGCGGTAGGGATCCTGTGCAAGAAGAACGCTTCGATCTCCGGCGCCGAAGTCGGCTGCCAGGGTGAGGTGGGTTCGGCGTGCGCGATGGCTGCGGCGGGGCTCGCGGAAATCCTGGGCGCCACGCCGGAGCAACTGTGCAACGCCGCCGAAATCGGCCTGGAACATAACCTCGGCCTGACCTGCGACCCGGTGGGCGGGTTGGTGCAAGTGCCGTGCATCGAGCGCAACGCAATCGCGGCGGTCAAGGCGATCAACGCCGCGCAAATGGCCCTGCGTGGCGACGGCCAGCACTTTATCTCCCTGGACCGGGTGATCCGCACCATGCGCGATACCGGCGCAGACATGCATGACAAGTACAAAGAGACGTCGCGGGGTGGCTTGGCGGTCAGCGCGGTTGAGTGCTGAGACCGGGTCGCCTGCATCGCGGTGGTTCAGGCGACACTGCTCATAAAGTGAACACCCAAGCCAAAAGCGCCACCTTTTAGCGCGTCGCAAACAGATAAGTAGCTCCCAAACGATTTCCCCTCGACCTTCTGTCGCCCGTGCTTTGGGTGACAGACCCGTCCCACCCCCCTCAAAGCGCCTTCCCACAAGTGCTACCGATCTGCTCACGCACTGTGGCGAGCCTGCTCCTACGTCGTTTTCAGGCTATATCCCGCACATCCCGCGCGGGCTTATATAGACGCGTCAACAGGTCGTTTTCAGGATTTATTGAATACGCATTCAATTTTAGGCACGGCATTTGCTCTATCCATTCAAAGCCTCTCTTCTTTACAGATGAAGAGCGCAATAACAAGAGCCTCGCCTGAGGCCATCACCCGCTTTGTGTGAGGAGATACCGCGATGACGTCGTTCAACTCAGGGGCCCAACCCCAGAACCGTGCGCCTCAATCCATCGGCTTTTTGCTGCTGGACAATTTCACGCTGATTTCCCTGGCGTCGGCAGTCGAACCGCTGCGCATGGCCAACCAGTTGTCCGGTCGCGAGCTGTATCGCTGGACCACGCTGAGTGTGGATGGCAACCAGGTCTGGGCCAGCGACGGTCTGCAAATCACTCCCGATGCCTCCATGCACAAAGCCCCGGTGCTCGACACCGTCATCGTATGCGGCGGCGTGGGGATCCAGCGCACCGTCACCCGTGAACACGTGTCGTGGCTGCAAAGCCAGGCGCGCCAGTCCCGTCGCCTCGGCGCGGTGTGCACCGGCAGTTGGGCCCTGGCCTGCGCCGGTCTGCTCGACGGATTCGATTGCAGTGTGCATTGGGAATGCCTGGCCTCGATGCAGGAAGCCTTCCCCCGTGTATCGATGAGCACCCGCCTGTTCACCCTCGACCGCAACCGCTTCACCAGCTCCGGCGGCACTGCGCCGCTGGACATGATGCTGCACCTGATCAGCCGCGACCACGGTCGTGAACTGTCGGCCGCCATCTCCGAGATGTTCGTGTACGAACGCATCCGCAACGAACAGGATCACCAGCGCGTGCCGCTCAAGCACATGCTCGGCACCAACCAGCCGAAGCTGCAGGAAATCGTCGCGCTGATGGAAGCCAACCTGGAAGAGCCGATCGACCTGGACGAACTGGCGGTGTACGTCGCCGTGTCGCGTCGCCAGTTGGAGCGCCTGTTCCAGAAATACCTGCACTGCTCACCGTCGCGCTACTACCTCAAGCTGCGCCTGATTCGTGCACGGCAGCTGCTCAAGCAAACGCCGATGTCGATCATCGAAGTGGCGTCGGTGTGCGGGTTTGTGTCCACGCCGCACTTCTCCAAGTGCTACCGCGAATACTTCGGCATTCCGCCACGCGATGAGCGCGTGGGTTCCAACACTGCCCAGCAGGTGGCGATGATGCCGATTCCGCAGGCGCTGGTGCTGGCGCCGTTGGCGGGGCCGATGTCGGCGTTGAGCCAGGCGCGCAATGAGTCGACGTTTGCCAGCGTAAGGCTTTAAACCGAGTTGACCGCATCGCAGGCAAGCCTCCTCCCACACTGGACCATGGACGGACGCGGTCAAGTGTGGGAGGTGGGCTTGCCCCCGATAGCGATCTGTCAGGCGCCAGAGTTCTGCTTGAACTGCATCAACGCCGGCAACAACTGCTTATCAATCGCCTGACGCACCGCCGGCAAAATCGTCGCGCTACTGGTGTACATCTGCTCAACCATGCCCTTGAGCGCCTTGGCCCGTGCTTCGCTCAAGCCGCGCACGGCGCACTCGCAGGCCTGTTCGGCGCTGGCGCCGCTGGACACTTCGAAACCCAACGAGCGCAGTTGGTCCAACAGGTCATTCTGGTCAATCAAATCCGCGTGCATCATGACGTTTATCCTGTGAGGGGAGCGGGGTCTGAGCTGGATTCTGGTAGCCGCCCAGGCACGCGGCAAGGGCAGAATGCGCGAATGCCTCGGATGGCTATGAGCGTGTCGTTTTCGGGCCATGTACCGAACGCACTTACCGGCACACTGAACCCAGGCCCACAGCTTGAAGGTTTGGTCACCCTCGGGATGTACAGCTCACACAAGGCACCTCTGCCCCGATCCAGTCACGGCTGGATCGGGGCTTTTTTTGCCGGTAAGCCGATGGCCCGGCCGAGCAGGGCAGGCCTTGGCAGGTCGGCTTGTTCAGCGCTGATGGCGTTGAGTCTTTCCAGCGTAGCCTCACTGAACGGCGTGGCATGCGGCCCGGCAAGGTCGACGTGCAACAGCATCTGCTCATTGCCCGCGAGGGACTTCCCATCACCCGCCAGGTGCAGGCTGTGATAGAGGTGCAGGCGCTTGGCGTCGTGGGCGATCAGTTGGGTATGTACCTCAACCTCGGCGCCGAGTTTCACTTCGTGCAGGTAGTTCAGGTGCAGCTCCAGGGTGAACAGCGAGTGGCCGCTGGCTTCGCGGTTGTCGCTGTCCAGGCCCAGGGTGTCCATCAGCGCGTCGGTGGCGTAGCTGAAAATCAGCAAATAGAACGCGTCGCGCAGATGGCCGTTGTAGTCGACCCAGGCGGGCTGGATTTTTGTGGTGTAGGTGGTCAATGCAGGCATGAGTCCGTACTCGGTCGAAGGTGGGAGGGAGCAAGCCCCCTCCCACAGGGTTATTCAGCGAAGCTCATGCCGTGCTTGGCTTTGGTGGTTTTCACCGCCTCCAGTACCGCCAGCAGGCAATCATCACGATAGCGCTCCAGCGCCGAAATGCTGTGCGTGCCCAACTGGTCACGGGTGCCATCGACCACCTCGTCGATCAATTTGTCGGTCAGTTCCGGCGCCGGCAAATAGGTCCACGGCAACTGCAACGCCGGGCCGAACTGCGCCATGAAGTGGCGCATACCCGCATCACCGCCCGCCAGGGTGTAGGTGAGGAAGGTGCCCATGAACGACCAGCGCAACCCGGCGCCAAAGCGAATGGCATCGTCGATTTCGCCGGTGGTGGCCACGCCGTCATTGACCAGGTGCAGCGCCTCGCGCCATAGCGCTTCGAGCAGGCGATCGGCGATAAACCCCGGGACTTCCTTGCGCACATGCAGCGGGCGCATGCCGAGGGATTCATACACCGTGATCGCCGCCTGGATCGCCTCCGGTGCGGTATTTTTACCGCCCACCACCTCCACCAATGGCAGCAGGTAAACCGGGTTGAACGGGTGCCCGACCACACAGCGTTCCGGGTGGGTCGAACCCTCATAGAACTCGCTCGGCAACAGGCCCGAGGTGCTCGAACCGATCAACGCATTCGGTTTGGCCGCTGCGCTGATCTTGCCGTGCAGTTCCAGCTTCAGCTCCAGGCGTTCGGGGGCGCTTTCCTGGATGAAGTCGGCATCTTTCACGCAGGCTTCGATGGTGGTGACAAAGCGCAGGCGGTCCTGGGACGCGCCGGGCGCCAGGCCCTGTTTCTCCAAGGCGCCCCAGGCATTGGCGACGCGTTTGCGCAGCGCCGCTTCGGCGCCGGGGGCCGGGTCCCAGGCCACTACATCCAGGCCATGGGCCAACGCGCGGGCTACCCAGCCGCTGCCGATGACACCGCTGCCGAGGGCGGCGAAGGTTTTGATTTCTGTAATAAAGCGCATGGCACATTCCTAAAGAGTTCGGTGATCCCCTGTGGGAGGGGGCAAGCCCCCACATTTTTAGCCGCGTTTGGTCAGGCCCATCCTGATTCGGCCTTCGGCCGGGCTCAGCACCCGCGCGCCCAACCGGCTGAGGATTTCCCCCGCGCGTTCCACCAGTTGACCATTGGTGGCAAGCACGCCCTTGTCCAGCCACAGGTTGTCTTCCAGGCCGACCCGCACGTTGCCGCCCAGCAGCACCGCCTGCGCCGCCATCGGCATTTGCATGCGGCCGATGCCGAAGCCGGCCCACACCGCGTCGGCGGGCAGGTTGTCGACCATGGCTTTCATGGTGGTGGTATCGGCCGGCGCGCCCCATGGGATGCCCAGGCACAGTTGGAACAGCGGGTTGTCCAGCAGGCCTTCCTTGATCATCTGCTTGGCGAACCACAGGTGGCCGGTGTCGAAGATTTCCAGCTCGGCCTTTACGCCCAGTGCTTGGATGCGTTTGGCCCCGGCACGCAGTTGCGCCGGGGTGGACACGTAAATGGTGTCGCCATCGCCGAAGTTCAGGGTGCCGCAGTCCAGCGTGCAGATTTCCGGCAGCAGTTCTTCGACATGCGCCAGGCGCGTCAACGGGCCGACCAGATCGGTGTTGGGGCCGAACTCCATCGGGTTCTCGCCGCCACCGATCTCCAGGTCGCCACCCATGCCGGCGGTCAGGTTGACGATGATGTCGATGTCGGCCTCGCGGATGCGCTCCATCACTTCGCGGTACAGCGCCACATCGCGGCTGAACCTGCCGGTTGCGGGGTCGCGCACATGGCAATGGACCACGGTGGCGCCGGCCTTGGCCGCTTCAACCGCCGCTGCGGCGATCTGTTTGGGGGTGACCGGCACGTGCGGGCTTCTGCTGGTCGTGTCGCCAGCACCGGTGAGTGCGCAGGTGATGATGACGTCGTGGTTCATGAGTCGGTTCCTTACAGGCGTGGTGGTGCCGTTCGCAGCCGTACTAGGCTGCGAAGCGGTGATTCAAAAGGGTTATTGGCGGGTCAATTGCAGGTTTGCCGCGGCCGGTTTGCCATCGAAGGTGGTCACGCCTTCCAGCCAGCGCGCCTGGTCTTGCGGGTGCTCCTTGAGCCACTGCCTGGCGGATTCCAGGGCATCTTTGTGATCCAGCAGCGGCTGCATCATCCGGCTCTCGTCGGCGGCGGTGAAGGTCAGGTTGGTCAGCAGCTTATGTACGTTGGGGCACTGTTCGGCGTAGGTGGGCGATGTTACGGTCCAGACGGTGGCCATGCCTTCGTTCGGGCCCAGGGCGTCTTCGCTGCCGCTGAGGTAGGTCATCGCGACGTTGACGTTCATCGGGTGCGGCGCCCAGCCGAAGAACACCACGGCTTCCTTGCGGCGCACGGCGCGGTCCACGGCAGCGAGCATGCCGGCTTCGCTGGACTCCACCAGCTGGAACTTGCCCAGGCCGAACTGGTTCTTGGCAATCATCGCCTTGATCTGCGTATTGGCGCCCGAACCTGGCTCGATACCATAGATCTTGCCGCCCAGTTCTTTCTCGAAGCTGGCGATGTCGGCGAAGGTCTTCAGGCCCTTGTCGGCCAGGTACGTGGGCACGGCGAGGGTGGCGCGGGCGTCTTGCAGGCTGGGTTTGTCGAGAACCTTGACCTGCTTGGCATCGACGAAGGGGCTGATGGTCTGGGTCATCAGCGGGTTCCAGTAGCCCAGGAACAGGTCCAGGCGCTGGTCGCGGATGCCGGCGAAGATGATTTGCTGGGAGGCGCTGGTCTGTTTGGTCTGGTAGCCGAGGCCGTCGAGCAACACTTGGGTCATGGCGCTGGTGGCGATGACGTCGGTCCAGTTCACCACGCCCATGCGCACATTCCGGCAGGATTGCGCGTCGGCGGCGAATACGCTGGTGCTCAAGATGGCGCTGGCGCTGAGTGCGAGCACGCAGCGGCGGATCAGTCGGTTCATGGTGGGGCCCTCGGCAGGTCGTTATTGTGGGGTCCGGCGTCTTTGTGCGCCGTGAGGCCAAGTTACGTACCTTCGCAGCCGACAAAACGCACGGCGGCGACCGGCTCTTGCACTGGAGCGACCTGTCCCCTTGAATCCGCGGGTGAACGGGAGTATCACAGTGCCACGCTGCCCGTATGACGAGAGCGCCACCATGTCCCAGGATTTCTACTTTCTGCTGATGCCGGGGTTCTCGGCCATCGGGTTTATTTCCGCGCTGGAACCGCTGCGGGTGGCCAACCGTTTTCGCGGCGAGCTGTACCGCTGGCATGTGTTGAGCGCCGACGGCGGCGCGGTGCTGGCGAGCAATGGCATGTCGGTCAACGCCGACGCGGCGTTGGAGCCGCTGAAAAAAGGCGCGACCTTACTGGTGGTGGCGGGTTTCGAACCGCTGCAGTTCGCCACCCCCGCGCTGGAACATTGGCTGCGCCGCCTCGACCATGACGGTGTGACCCTCGGCGCCATCGACACCGGCGCCTGCGTGCTCGCCGAAGCGGGCCTGCTCGACGGCCATCGGCTGACCCTGCACTGGGAAGCCATCGATGCGTTCAAGGAGTCTTATCCACAGCTGACGGTGACCCAGGAGCTGTTCGAGATCGACCGTCGTCGCATCACCTGCGCCGGCGGCACCGCGTCCATCGACCTGATGCTCGACCTGATCGCCCAGGCCCACGGTTCGGAGTTGGCCATTCAAGTGTCCGAGCAATTCGTGCTCGGCCGTATCCGCCCGCGCAAAGACCATCAGCGCATGCAGATCGCCACGCGCTACGGCATCAACAACAAAAAACTGGTGCAGGTGATCGGAGAAATGGAACAGCACACCGAACCGCCGCTGAGCACGCTGGCGCTGGCTGAAGCGATCAAGGTTACCCGGCGCCAGTTGGAGCGCTTGTTCCGTCTGCATCTGAACGATACGCCGAGCAACTTCTACTTGGGCCTGCGCCTGGAAAAAGCCCGGCAACTGCTGCGCCAAAGTGACCTGAGTGTGCTGGAAGTGAGTATTGCCTGTGGGTTTGAGTCGCCGTCGTATTTCACGCGCAGTTACCGAGCGCGGTTTGCCAAATGCCCACGGGAGGATCGGCGACGGGAGGTGGTTTGACGGGCGATTATAGTCAATTATACTCAGCGCTATAATTTATAGCGTTTTGAATAATTGAGTATAAAGCCATGTCCAAGCACAGCGGTTTTGTGTTCCGCCGTCCCGCCCTGGCAAGCAGCATTGCCGATGGTCTGGTGGGCGCCGGTATTCAGGATTTCACCTCCGGGCTGTTCCTTGCGGCGCCGCGTCGCACCGGCAAAAGTACATTTTTGCGCGAGGATCTGATCCCTGAGTGTCAGCTGCGAGGTTGGCTTGCCGTGTACGTCGACCTGTGGGCCGACAAAGACAAAGACCCGGCGGAGTTGATCGCCAGTGCTATTGCCGCCGCCCTGGTGCCCTATGAAAAAGGCATTCGCAAACTGGCCAAGAACATTGGCATCGAGAAACTGAGCTTTCTGCGTACCTTGTCCTGGGACTTCAGCAAGCCCCAATTGCCCGTCGGCGCGACGTTGACCCAGGCCTTGGAGTTGCTGCACAGCGCTGCCGAAAAACCCGTGGTGCTGGTGATTGACGAAGCGCAGCACGCGTTAAGCAGCGATTCGGGAATCAACGCGATGTTCGCGCTCAAGGCCGCCCGGGATCAGCTCAACCAAGGCCGTGACGAGGACGGCAGTGGCTTGCACCTGGTGTTCACCGGCTCCAACCGCGACAAGCTGGCCCATCTGGTCCTGGGCAAAAGCCAGCCGTTCTTTGGCTCCAGCATCACGCCGTTTCCGCTGCTGGGCAAAGCGTTCACCCAAGCCTACACCGCGCACCTTAATGCCCACCTGGCCACGACCAACCAGTTCAAGGCGGCGGATATCGACGACGCCTTCGAGCTGGTCGGCCGCCGCCCCGAGATGCTGCGCACCATCATCGGCGAGGTCGCCTTGGAGTTGGGCGAGGCGAGCAATCTGGGCGAATTGCTGCACAGCCGCGCCGAATTGCTGCGCGCCGGTGTATGGACCGAATTCGAAAGCGCCTGGAACGCGCTGACCATCCCGCAGCGTGCAGTGCTGCAGGTGATGGTGGAGCGCTTGCACGGCAATCAACCCTTTGCGCCGTTTACCGACAGCACCATTACGGCGGTCAGCAAGGCACTGGAGGATATGGGCAGCGATGTGGTGCCGGGTACCCAGACTATTCAGGCCTGTATCGATGCCTTGCGTGACAAGGAATTGGTATGGAAGTCGAGCCGGGGCGGCTATGCGCTGGAAGACAAGGCGTTCGGGGATTGGCTGCTGTACAAGCGCCCTACACCCCAACTGAAAACAACCTGAATCCAATGTGAACCGGGTCTGACTGTGGTGTGGCTTACTTTTTCATCAGTACCGAACAGGCTGCTTTATAAGCCTCATGCTGATACTTGTTCAGCGTCGCCGGCAGTTCAAAACCGTGCTTCTTGTTCTGCGCATTGATCGTCTGCGGCGACAGCAGCGTCACCTCGACCGCCTCCAGCAGCTGAAACACGCCTTCAATCTTGAACGTGGTCGGCCCGCCGGCGAATTCGCCTTTCTTGCTGCGCTTCTTGATCGCGATGCGAGTGATGGCGTTGGCCTGCACAAAGGCCTTCACCTGGGCGGCAAAGGCTTTGACGTTGGCCGCTTCGTCGTCATCTTCCAGCGCGATTTTCTTGGTGGCCAGGGCGACATGGGTCAGCGCCTGGTTGTCCAGCGAGGCGACGGCGATGATGGCTTCGCTGCCTTTGATTTCGATACCGCAGATGCTCATGAATGGCCTTGGTTCAGATTAAAAGTGGCAGGGATTGTCGCTTATTCCTGCCCAATCGACTCCAAAAACTCCGACCGCTCATCGCTCATGCGCGCCAGGCAATCATTTTGCGCAATCGCATACGCCTTGGTGCCGGTCACCGCCGGGAAGGTGTCCACGGCGCAATCGGCGTCACGCAGTTTTTCCCACTTCTGCTGGGCGTCCTTCAGACGAGCGGTAATGTCCGCCAGCTTGGTCTTGTCGCTGCCGTAGGTCGAAGCCATGCGTTCGAGCAGGCCCTGATAGTTGTCTTTTAACAACTGTTCAGCGGTGGTTTTGTTGTAGGAGGCGCATTCCAGGGTTTGTTTGTCGTTTTCGATGCCATCGCACGGCGTGCTGTCGGTGTCTTCGGCCGCGTGGACGCCGGTTGCGATGAGTGCCAAAGCCAGGAAAATCGATTTCATTGCGCCGTCTCATATCAGGTAATGGCCGAATTCTGGCTCAAGCGTAAGACAAATAACAGCCGCTAGTCAGACACCTCTTAACACCCTTTGTCGCGGATTGACGCTTTCGGCAATTCCCCTGTCGTTTTTGCACCCGGCTCGGTCGGCCCCTGGGCATATGCTGGCCCCAAAGCGCCGGCAGACGATTCGGCGCATGAATCGCCAATAAGGGGACGCCTGATGAGCCCAGCCGAGTTGCACGCCGACAGCATCGTTATCGACGGGCTGATTATTGCCAAGTGGAATCGCGACCTGTTCGAGGACATGCGCAAAGGCGGCCTCACCGCCGCCAACTGCACCGTGTCGGTGTGGGAAGGCTTCCAGGCCACGATCAATAACATCGTCGCCAGCCAGACCCTGATCCGCGAGAACAGCGACCTGGTGATCCCGGTGAAAACCACCGCCGACATCCGTCGCGCCAAAGAGCAGGGCAAGACCGGCATTATTTTCGGTTTCCAGAATGCCCACGCGTTTGAAGACCAGCTCGGCTACGTCGAGATCTTCAAGCAGCTCGGCGTCGGTGTGGTGCAGATGTGCTACAACACCCAGAACCTGGTGGGCACCGGCTGCTATGAGCGTGACGGCGGCCTGTCGGGCTTCGGGCGTGAGATCGTTGGCGAGATGAACCGCGTCGGCATCATGTGCGACCTGTCCCACGTGGGTTCCAAGACCAGCGAAGAAGTCATCCTCGAATCGAAAAAACCGGTGTGCTACTCCCACTGCCTGCCGTCGGGCCTTAAAGAGCACCCGCGTAACAAGTCCGATGAAGAACTCAAGTTCATTGCCGACCATGGCGGTTTTGTCGGTGTGACCATGTTCGCGCCGTTCCTGGCCAAGGGCATCGATTCGACCATCGACGACTACGCCGAAGCCATTGAATACACCATGAACATCGTCGGCGAAGACGCCATCGGCATCGGCACCGACTTCACCCAGGGCCATGGCCAGGATTTCTTCGAAATGCTCACCCATGACAAGGGCTACGCCCGCCGCCTGACCAGCTTCGGCAAGATCATCAACCCGCTGGGCATCCGCACCGTGGGCGAGTTCCCCAACCTCACCGAGACCCTGCTCAAGCGCGGCCATCCTGAGCGCGTGGTGCGCAAGATCATGGGCGAGAACTGGGTGAACGTCCTAAAGGACGTCTGGGGCGAATAAGCCACCGCTCGCTTGATCCTTCACCCGTCGCCATTCGCGCGGCGGGCATCAAAACGAATTTTCTGGAGTTAAGTTTCCATGGCCAAGATCGCCCCGCAATTGCCAATCGAAGTCGACAGCGAAACCGGTGTCTGGACCTCCGACGCCCTGCCGATGCTGTACGTGCCGCGCCATTTCTTCGTCAACAACCACATGGGCATCGAAGAAGTACTGGGCGCCGACGCCTACGCCGAGATTCTCTACAAGGCCGGCTACAAGTCCGCCTGGCACTGGTGTGAAAAAGAAGCCGAGTGCCACGGCCTGGAAGGCGTCGCGGTGTTCGAGCACTACATGAAGCGCCTGTCGCAACGCGGCTGGGGCCTGTTCAAGATCCAGGACATCGACCTCGACAAAGGCACCGCCAGCGTCACGCTTGAGCACTCGGCATTCGTCTATGTGTACGGCAAGGTCGGGCGCAAGGTCGACTACATGTTCACCGGCTGGTTTGCCGGTGCCATGGACCAGATCCTGGAAGCCCGTGGCAGCAAGATCCGCACCGTCGCCGAACAAGTCTACGGAGGCTCCGAAGAGGGCTTTGATTCTGGTTTGTTCACCGTCAAGCCGTTGTAAGCCGAGGACCGTGCCATGGCTTTCGAAGCAATGTTCCAGCCGATCCAGATCGGCAAACTGACTATCCGCAACCGCGTACTCAGTACTGCCCATGCCGAGGTGTATGCCACCGACGGCGGCATGACCACTGACCGCTACGTGAAGTACTACGAAGAGAAAGCCAAGGGCGGTATCGGCCTGGCGATCTGCGGCGGCTCCTCGGTGGTGGCCATCGACAGCCCCCAGGAATGGTGGAGCTCGGTGAACCTGTCCACCGACCGCATCATCCCGCACTTCCAGAACCTGGCCGACGCCATGCACAAGCATGGCGCCAAGATCATGATCCAGATTACCCACATGGGCCGTCGCTCGCGTTGGGACGGCTTCAACTGGCCGACCCTGATGTCGCCGTCCGGCGTGCGCGAGCCGGTGCACCGCGCTACCTGCAAGACCATCGAGCCGGAAGAGATCTGGCGCGTGATCAGCAACTACGCCCAGGCTGCGCGCCGGGCCAAGGCCGGCGGCCTGGACGGTGTGGAACTGTCCGCGGTGCACCAGCACATGATCGACCAGTTCTGGAGCCCGCGGGTCAACAAGCGTACCGACGAATGGGGCGGCAGCTTTGAAGGCCGCATGAAGTTCGGCCTGGAAGTACTCAAGGCCGTGCGTGCCGAAGTGGGCGATGACTTCTGCGTGGGCATGCGCCTGTGCGGCGACGAGTTCCATCCGGACGGCCTGTCCCACGAGGACATGAAGCAGATCGCCAAGTACTACGACGACACCGGCATGCTCGACTTCATCGGTGTGGTGGGCTCGGGTTGCGACACCCACAACACCCTGGCCAACGTGATCCCGAACATGAGTTACCCGCCGGAGCCGTTCCTGCACCTGGCGGCCGGCATCAAGGAAGTGGTCAAGGTCCCGGTGCTGCACGCGCAGAACATCAAGGACCCGAACCAGGCCACGCGGATTCTGGAAGGCGGCTATGTGGACATGGTCGGCATGACCCGTGCGCACATCGCCGACCCGCACCTGATCGCCAAGATCAAGATGGGTCAGATCGACCAGATCAAGCAGTGTGTCGGCGCCAACTACTGCATTGACCGCCAGTATCAGGGCCTGGACGTGCTGTGCATCCAGAACGCCGCGACCTCCCGTGAATACATGGGCGTGCCGCACATCATCGAAAAATCCACCGGGCCCAAGCGCAAAGTCGTGGTGGTCGGTGCCGGCCCAGCCGGGATGGAAGCGGCGCGCGTCGCCGCCGAGCGTGGCCACGACGTGACCTTGCTGGAGAAAAAAGAATTTATCGGCGGGCAAATCACCACGGCTTCCAAAGCGCCGCAGCGCGACCAGATTGCCGGCATCACGCGCTGGTTCCAGCTGGAACTGGCGCGCTTGAAAGTCGACCTGCGCCTGGGCGTGGCGGCCGATGCAGACACCATCCTGGACCTGCGTCCGGACGTGGTCGTGCTGGCGGTCGGCGGGCACCCGTTTATCGAGCAGAACGAACACTGGGGCGCCGCCGAAGGTTTAGTGGTGAGCAGTTGGGACGTGCTCGACGGCAAAGTCGCGCCGGGCAAGAACGTGCTGGTGTACGACACCATCTGCGAATTCACCGGCATGTCGGTGGCCGACTTCCTGGCCGACAAAGGCTGCCAGGTGGAGATCGTCACCGACGACATCAAGCCGGGCGTTGCCATTGGCGGTACGTCGTTCCCCACCTACTACCGCAGCATGTACCCCAAGGAAGTGATCATGACCGGCGACATGATGCTGGAGAAGGTCTATCGCGAGGGTGACAAGCTGGTGGCGGTGCTGGAGAACGAATACACCGGTGCCAAGGAAGAACGGGTGGTCGACCAGGTGGTAGTGGAGAACGGCGTGCGTCCGGACGAGGCCATTTACTACGGGCTCAAGGAAGGCTCGCGCAACAAGGGCCAGATCGACGTCGAAGCGCTGTTCGCGATCAAGCCGCAGCCGTGCCTGAGCGAGGCGGGCGAGGGGTACTTGCTGTTCCGCATCGGTGACTGTGTGGCGCAGCGTAATACCCACGCCGCCATCTATGACGCCCTGCGCTTGTGCAAGGATTTCTGACCCGACTGGGTTCAAATGTGGGAGGGGGCTTGCCCCCGATGGCGGAGTGTCAGTTGATACAGCTGTAGCTGACCCACCGCTATCGGGGGCAAGCCCCCTCCCACATTAGTTTTGTGTGGTCTGTGGGAGCTTCACCATGTTGAACACCTTGCTGCCTATTCTCCTGTTTGCCGCCCTGGGCCTCGCCGTCCTCGGCGCCCTGCGCCGCGTGAACATGTGGCGCCGTGGCCGCGCCTCCAAAGTCGACCTGCTGGGCGGCCTGCTGGCCATGCCCAAGCGCTATATGGTCGACCTGCACCACGTGGTCGCCCGCGACAAATACATCGCCAATACCCACGTCGCCACGGCGTTGGGTTTTGTGCTGTCGGCGCTGCTGGCGATCCTGGTACACGGTTTCGGCCTGCAAAGTCGCATTCTTGGCTACGCGCTGCTGTTGGCGTCGACATTGATGTTTGTCGGCGCGATCTTCATGTACCTGCGCCGCCGCAACCCACCCGCGCGCCTGTCCAAAGGCCCCTGGATGCGCCTGCCGAAAAGCCTGCTGGCGTTCTCGGTGAGCTTCTTCCTGGTGACCTTGCCGGTGGCCGGGATTCTGCCGGCGGACTTCGGCGGCTGGTTGCTCGCGGCGCTGCTCGGTGTGGGCGTGCTGTGGGGCGTGTCCGAGATGTTCTTCGGCATGACCTGGGGCGGGCCGATGAAACACGCCTTCGCCGGTGCCCTGCACCTGGCCTGGCACCGCCGTGCCGAGCGCTTCGGCGGCGGCCGTTCCACCGGTTTGAAGCCGCTGGACCTGAGCGATAAAACCGCGCCCCTGGGGGTGGAAAAACCCAAGGATTTCACCTGGAACCAACTGCTCGGCTTTGATGCCTGCGTGCAGTGCGGCAAGTGCGAAGCGGCGTGCCCGGCGTTTGCCGCCGGCCAGCCGCTGAACCCGAAAAAACTCATCCAGGACATGGTGGTCGGCCTGGCCGGTGGCACCGATGCCAAGTTCGCCGGCAGCCCGTACCCTGGCAAACCGATCGGCGAGCACGGCGGCAACCCGCACCAGCCGATCGTCAATGGTTTGGTGGACGCCGAGACCCTGTGGTCGTGCACCACCTGCCGCGCCTGCGTGGAAGAGTGCCCGATGATGATCGAGCACGTGGACGCCATCGTCGACATGCGCCGCCATCTCACCCTGGAAAAAGGCGCCACGCCAAACAAGGGTGCCGAAGTCCTCGAAAACCTGATCGCCACCGACAACCCCGGCGGTTTCGCGCCGGGCGGTCGCCTGAACTGGGCGGCGGATTTGAACCTGCCGTTGCTCAGCGACAAAGGCAGTTGCGACGTGCTGTTCTGGGTCGGTGACGGTGCCTTCGACATGCGCAACCAGCGCACCCTGCGCGCTTTCGTCAAGGTACTGAAGGCGGCCAAGGTCGACTTCGCCGTACTCGGCCTGGAAGAACGCGACAGCGGCGACGTGGCGCGACGCCTGGGCGATGAAGCGACCTTCCAATTGCTGGCTTCGCGCAATATCCAGACCCTGGCCAAATACAGCTTCAAACACATCGTCACCTGCGACCCGCACAGTTTCCATGTGCTGAAAAACGAATACGGCGCCTTCAACGGCAACTACCTCGTGCGGCATCACAGCACCTTCATGGCCGAGCTGATCGGCGACGGCGCGCTGAACCTGGGCCAGCACAAAGGCAACAGCGTGACTTACCACGACCCGTGCTACCTGGGCCGTTACAACGGTGAGTACGAGGCGCCGCGCCAAGTGCTGCGTGCGTTGGGCATTGAGGTCAAGGAAATGCAGCGCTCGGGCTTCCGTTCGCGTTGCTGCGGCGGTGGCGGCGGCGCGCCGATCACCGACATTCCCGGCAAGCAACGGATCCCGGACATGCGCATGGAAGACATCCGCGAAACCGGCGCCGAACTGGTGGCCGTGGGTTGCCCGCAATGCACCGCGATGCTTGAAGGTGTGGTCGAACCCCGCCCATTGATCAAAGACATTGCCGAACTGGTGGCCGACGCCTTGCTTGAAGAACC